>CAZXLZ010000046.1:0-9793 GCA_964642045.1 uncultured Clostridiaceae bacterium | reverse complement strand
AATAATGGAAAATGAAGAGTCTTTAGTAAGTCTTAGTGCTGCAAATAGTAAAATTGGAATTGCAACTATAAGGAGTGATTTAGAAGACCAGTACGTAAGATTTTTTGAAAAGACTTTTGCTGATAATATAAGAGATAATGAGAACATTGATTTTAAAGTTGCAGTAGATGTGGCAAATGGTGCAACATATAAAGTAGCTGAGAAAGTATTTGAAAAATTAGGGGTTAATTATCAGATAATAAATAATACCCCAAATGGAATAAATATAAACGATAATTGCGGATCTACACATATGGAAGCTTTAAGTAAGTATGTACTGGAAAATGGTATGAGTCTAGGAATTGCATATGATGGTGATGGTGATAGGTGCCTTGCTGTTGATGAAAGAGGAAACATAATAGATGGGGATGTTATAATGGCTATTATATCTAATTACCTTAAATCTAGAAATATGCTTAAAAAAGATACTTTAGTTGCAACAGTTATGAGTAATTTAGGCTTATCTAAATTTACTAAAGAAAATAATATGGATTTCAAACAAACTAAAGTAGGGGATAGATATGTTCTAGAAGAAATGATGAAAGGTGGATATAATTTAGGTGGAGAGCAATCAGGTCATATTATATTCTTAGATTATAATCCAACTGGTGATGGAATACTTACGTCACTTATGCTTATTCAGGTTATATTAGAATCAGGTAAAAAAGTATCAGAGCTTGCTAAAATAATGAAAGTATATCCACAGGTATTAATAAATGCTAAGGTGTCAAATGATAAAAAAGAATTGTATAAAACAGATATAGAATTACAAAATGAAATAAAGAAACTTGAAAATGAATTTAGCTCGAATGGTAGAGTTCTTATAAGACCTTCTGGCACTGAACCTCTTGTTCGTGTTATGATTGAAGGGGAAGATATAGAGAATATTACAAAGAAGGCTAAATCTTTAGCAGAAATTATAGAAAATAAATGTAAATAAAAAGTAAGAGGTATACCACTTTTTAGTGATATACCTCTTTAGTTAAATTACCATTCTTTAACGAGAGCTTGTTCATCCTTATTTTTCATGAATATAATAGTTTCTTTACCGTTAAGCGTATCGACTTTCCAAATATCTATTGGAGGGCAAGAGTCGAAACATACATGTTGAATAAGATTAAGTGTGCTTAAATTAATAGGTTCTTTAAACTTTTCAAAATAAAGCTCATAACAGTAATCTTCATCAGATGCAGAGTAAATAGCTATTTTAGCTATTTTACCATCTCTTATGAAACTATACCCATGATAAGTTTCATTAAGATTGCCTAAAGCTGGCTGCATTTTTAGGAGAATATCATCTTCAAGTTTATTTATTTCGTCATATAGATCTATTGTTCTATGTTTCTGAACTATGTATTCTTTGCCTTCAGCATCATCCGTAATCTTAATTAAATGATAATGATCAGGTATAAGGTACTCAGCCTTTCCTTCAATGGCAAATATATCAAATTTTGTTAATCCTCTATAAGGTCCAGTTTCATAGGCCCTAGCTACATAATCTAAGTCACCTATAGTTACTAAAAAAGAGTTGCATCCATATTCATAGTACCTACCTTTAATGTATGGACAAAGATTATTAAATTCTCTGGTAGTAATTTTATCTTCAGCAAATTCTGTAAGACACTCCTCTAGGTCATAAGTAAATTCCCCATTATTCATAATAGAATTAAGTATAGTGTAATAGTCAAATGTATCCATAAATGAGTATGTATTATCTTTTCTAAAAATAAGCAATCCTGATGAGTATTGGTAGTATTCTATATCAGATATTAAACCATACATTGAGTTTACTTCAGAATTAAAACCTTTAAGACGTGTGGGAAAATAAAGAGTATATTTTCCATCATTCTGCTCCCCAAGAATTGCAATTCCAGCAAGATTTACAGACTTTACATCTGAATTAAGTGTAAAAGTATACTTTTTTCTTCTGAAATTCAGTGTGGCTTTGTAGCATGAGTCCTTTCTAAATATTCTGTAAAATTCATTTTTCATGATATTTTCCTCCAATGTTAATTATAAATTGTTTAAGGTATTAAATTTACTTTATTATATCATATGAAACATCATATTGCAACAAAAAAATGATTTTTGACAGAATAGATAACATAAAAATAGAGATATATCACTTTTTAGTGATATACCTCTTTAGCTAAATTAATATTCATGAACAAGAGCTTGTTCATCTTTATGCTTCATGATTATAAGAGTTCTGCCAGTGAAAGTATCAACTCTCCAAATATCTACAGGAGAGCAACTAAATGTTACTGTTTTCATAAGTTTAAGTGTGCTTAAGTTTACTGATTGTTCATAATCTTCAAAAGAAAGCTCATAGCATAAGTTTGCATTTATTACTGAATAAACAGATATTTTAGCAAACTTACCATCTTTCATAAATCCATAAATCTTATAATTTCTGATAGATTGTCTTAAGATATGACGCATTTCATCTTTTAATTTAAACAAAAAACTACCTTTGAATTCAAATATTTTATCATATAGCTTGTTTTCGCCATCTTTTGAAGCTATATATTCTTTGCCATCTGAAGTTGATACTTTAATTAATGACTGCGGTATAAGATACTCAGCCTTTTCAAGAGTATCTAACGCATATTCAGGAAGTGGAAATACTTCACTTTCATGAGGGAAAGCAGCATAATCTAAATCATCTACGTTTACTATAAAAGAACCCTTTTCAAGGTATCTACCTTTGATATATGGATAAGTTTTACTATCAAAGTATACAGTAGTCATTTTATGATTGTAGAAATCTTTAAGAGTATTCTCAAGATACCCTTTGCTAACATAATTATTATGAGCCATATATAGCTTTATAACACGTTCAAACTCTATTTCGTATTTATCTATGTTTACAAATAGACATTTTTTATCTTTTATAGCAATGAGCAGGCCTGAAGAATATTGATAGTGATCTATATCAGATATTAAAGAGTACAGTAGGTTTTCCTTAGCATTAAGATCTTTAAACTCTATTGGAAAACAAAGAGAATATTTTCCGTTAGGGCGTTTTCCTAAAATTGCAAGACCAACCTGCTTTATATGCTTGATGCCCGGGTCAAATGTAAAATCAAAGGTTTTCCCTGCATATTTAAGCCGAGCTGTCCAGCATGAACCTTTTCTAGAAATTTTGTAATACTCGTGTTTCATGATTGTATTCCTCCAATATTAATTATAAATTGTTTAAGGTATTAAATTTCCTTTATTATATCACATAAACCATCATATTGCAACAATAAAATGTTATTTGATAGAATAGATAACATAAAAGAGAGATATACCACTTTTGAAGTGATATACCTCTTTAATACTTTTACATTAGTAACAAAGGATAATTTAATTAGAAGTTACAATTTTTTGTTCATCATTATGTTTAATGATGGTAAGTTTTTTACCAATTTCTGTATCAATCTCCCAAATCTCTACATGGCAGTTCATAAATTTAGCTTGATTCTTAAGCCTTAGAGTAGTAATATCAACCGCCTCAAGCTCATCAAATGAAAGCATATAAATATCATCATGAATCTGGAAATTATCTTCAAAATCTCCTTTCTCATGACAGATACCTATTTTTACTACTTTACCATCTTTTATAAATTTGTATCCAGAGTAATTTCCGTAGAGTTCATCATGGAGAGGATTAATCATAAGCATTTTATATACGTATTCTTTATCAATTGGTAATATTTGATCATAAAGCTCTACCTTTAAGTCATTGGAAGCCATATATTCCTTGCCATCAGGATTAGTAACTTTTATTAAAGAAGACGTTATATATTCGGTCTTTCCAAGAGGGAGAAGCTCATATGATGGAAATGAATTATATGGTGAAAGATGAAAATCCATATTATCCATATTTAAGATGTACGATCCATTATAACAGAACTTACCTTTAATATATGGTTTAGATCCAGTAAATTTTATGGTAGTCATGGTAAAATGCACTAAGAGATTACGCAGGTAATCTTTAGGGACATTAAGAAAATTACTGTCTAAATATAATGTCATAATGCGTGAAAATTGTATTTCAAAGCTATCTATGTTTATAAATGAACATTCATCATTATCTATAGCAATAAGCAGACCGTTAGAATATTGATAACTGTCCATATGAAGCATTAAAGCAAACATCATATTTTCCTCAGCATTAACTCCCTTAAAGGATATTGGGAAGAGGAGCGAGTGAGTTCCGTCTGTTAAAGTTGCGATGATTGCCAGACCTATCTGCCTTATACGTGTAGTAGTCCTTCTGCTAAACTCAAAATCAAAAGACCTATCACCATACCGCAGACTAGCTATGTGGTCTTTACTGTTTTTAGAGATTTTGTAGAAATTGTTTTCTTTCATGATTACATTCCTCCAATGTTAATTATATTTTGTTTAAGGGCGTAGTTAAAACTTATGACTTAAGTTACAACGTTAGACCAAACTGAAACTTATTAAGTTCTACATACTTTTGTTCATTCCCGCATCTTATAAGTAGTCTTCCTTTTGAATAGGGCTCGCTACTAACTCTCCATATATCTACATTATGATTTTTGAAATCAATTCTTGTTATCAGAGTAAGTTTAGGAACGGTTTTTTCAAAATCAAGTGTGTATATAGCCGTATCATTTCCTTCTTCATATATTCTCATTTGATATGTAGTATCTTTATGAGAGTAATTCATAAACCAGTAACCATAATACTCAGTATTTTCATCAAAATCTCCCTTTATTAATAAATAATCACTGTCTCTAAAAGGATTAATTTCATCATATAATTCTTCATCCCCATAAGATACATTCTTTGAGGCGATATATTGTTTACCGTTAGTATTAGTTACCTTGATAAAACCTGAATTTAAGTATTCTACTTTCCCAAGAGGTTTTACAGTGTAAACAAGCATATCATACCTACCATCTGGAATAACAGCATAATCTATGCCAGAAGCTGTACTTATGACATATGAGTTTTCATAGCAGTAATTTCCCTTTATATATGGCATATTGCCAGTAAAGTGTATTTTATCATGTGCTTCAATTTGTCCATCCATATCGCAAATATTTTTACGTAAAATAATATGAGAATCTTCGGCAGTTAACATCTGTTTAGCGTAATCTTCTAAGTAGAAAAAGCTGTATTTATTTTTACGAATGATAAGAAGCACTCCATTAAAATATTGATAATGAGTCACTTTATCCATAAAAAGGATTAGTGTAGCGTCTCCACTCCACTTATTAATTTTTGGAATATAAATAGAGTGAGTTCCATCCATTTCAGTGGTAATAAGCACAATACCTATCTGTCTTAAATGTTTTATATTCCGCTCAATAACAAAATTAAGCTTTTTGTATTCATTTGTTTTTTTAGTTACATACATACGTCTTCCACAAGCTTCTGACAGCTGTCTATGCTGTCTGCGATAAATAGTGACTTTTTGGTATTCTATTTCTTTAGATTTTACCGTATACCAAGGCCCTTTTTTAGAAATTTTGTAATATTCATTTTTCATGACATATTCCTCCAATTTTTAATTATAAAGTTTGTTCAATCTATAAAGCTTGTGTATATTCTACCATACAGATAGCTATGTTTCAAGTAAATATAACATTTATATTTAAATACTTAATATTTGGTAGAATAAAGGATATAGGAGAATATAGGAAAGTATTACAATTGAGACTAAAGCTTTAACGTAAATTATAGAAAATAAATGTAAGTAAAAAATAAGAGGTATACCATTTTTACTGGTGTACCTCTTTTAGGTTTAAGCTATAACCTACACTTACGATTTAAGTTAAGTTGTTATACCAAGCTTAAATTTATCAAGTTCTATATATTTTTGTTCATTTCCACATCGTATAAGTATTTTTTCTTCTAAATCAGGTTCATTTATAATTTTCCATACATCTACTCTTTGACTTTTAAAATTAAGTCTTGATACAAAATCAAATTTGGGGATTTTTTTCTCAAAATCAAGAATATACATAGGTATATAATTACCTTTACTATATATTCTCATTTGATACATATTACCATTTGGAGAATAATTTATAAACCAGTAACCATAATATTGTCCGCTATCATCGTCAAAGATACCTTTTACCAATGAATATTCACTATCAGTAAAAGGATTGATTTCATCATATAATTCCTCTTCACAAGATATATTATTTTGTGGAATATATTGTTTACCATCATTTGTTATTACTTTAACTAAATCTGAATATAGGTATTCTGTTTTTCCAAGATAGTGTAACATATAGGTAAGTGTGGTATATTTAGCGCCATATTCTTTGTTTTGAATAACGGCATAATCTTTGCCACTTTCTACGCTTATAATGTAAGAATTTTTATAACGGTATTTTCCTTTTATATACGGTGGTTTACAATCAAAAGGAAATTTTTCAATTTCTTTAAGATTGTCATTTAAATTATCAAAGTCTTTAATAAGAACATAGTTAGAACCTCTTTTCTCTAAAATCATCTTAGAACATTCTTTTAAGTATAAAAAACAATACTCATTTTTGAAAATAATAAGAAGCAAATTATCAAAATATTGATACTGAATTACATTATCCATAATAAGAAATGTTTCAATGGTTCCGCTTTCATTATTAATCTTTGGGAGATAAATAGAATGAGTTCCATCCATTTCAGTAGTGATAAGTGCTATATCTGCCTGTCTTAAATCTTTAATATCCCGCTCAATAACAAAATCTAATTTCTTATATTTAATTCTTGTTTTAGAACTGTATGTACGTTTTCCGAAAATTTTGGTAAGTTCCTCATCCAGTGTGTTGTAGTTAACAAATGTCTCACACACAATTTTTTCAGATTTTACCGTATACCAAGAGCCTTTTTTAGAGATTTCATAGTAACCATTTTTCATGATATCTTCCTCCAATTTTTAATTATAAATTTTGGTTAATGTATAAAACTGTAGTATATTCTATCATACATAGAGCCATGTTTCAAGCAAATATATTATTTACCTTTAAATACTTAAGTTTATATGATAAAATATAATCTAGGTGATTATTTTGATTAGGATAGATAATATAAAAGTATATGAAAACTGCACCGAAGATGAGTTTAGAGAATATGTACTTAAAAAATATAAAATAGATGAAAATAATGTGATAAATTTTAGTATATATAAAAAATCAGTTGATGCAAGAGATAAGGAAAATGTTCACTATAATATTAGCGTAAATATTACGCTTAAGGATGAAAGAAAGTATAAAAAATATATAGTTTCTGAAAATAAAGAAATAAATGAAAAAATTGAAATAAAGAGGAACTCTAAGTACAGTCCTGTAATTGTTGGAAGTGGTCCAGCTGGACTTTTTGCGGCTTTAGAACTAATTAATTATGGAATTAAGCCAGTAATAATAGAGCAGGGAAGTAAAGTAGAAAAAAGAATAAAAGATGTAGAAGAATATAGGAAAACAGGTATAGTAAATGAAAATTCAAATGTACAGTTTGGGGAAGGTGGAGCAGGCACTTTTTCTGATGGCAAACTTACAACTGGAATTAATGATAAAAATTTAAGAAAGATATTAGAGACTTTTGTATATTTTGGAGCACCAAAACAAATATTATATGTAAACAAACCTCATATAGGAACAGATAATTTAGTAAATATCGTAAAGAATATAAGGAAATATATTATAGAAAAAGGTGGCACTTTTCTATTTGATACAAAAGTAGTAGATTTTGATGTAAAAGATAATAAAGTAACATCAGTTAAATGCAGCGATGGCAAAGTTATAGAAACGGATACTATAGTACTTGCAATAGGTCATAGTGCAAGAGATATGTTTTTTAAGCTTAAAGAAAAACATGTACATATGGAAAAGAAAAATTTTTCTGTAGGAGTCAGAATTGAACATTTGCAAGAAGATATAGATAAATCACAATACGGCATAAAAACAAAACTTAATTTACCAAAAGCTGATTATAAGCTGGTATATCATGGAGAAGAAAGATCTTGCTATAGCTTTTGTATGTGCCCCGGTGGCGTAGTTATGCCATCTGCTAGTGAAAATGAAAGCATAGTTACAAATGGTATGAGTACTTTTAAAAGAGATTTAAAAAATGCAAATAGCGCACTTTTAGTAAATGTAACACCAGAGGATTTTAAAGAAGACGATGTTTTAGCAGGGATTGAGTTTCAAAGGAATCTAGAAAAATCTGCCTATGTTATAGCCGGCAAAAATGGTAATGCACCTTGTCAGAAAGTCGGAGATTTTATAAATAACAAAGCATCCACTAGTCTTGGAAGTGTTATGCCTACATATATGCCATCGGTTACACTTTGCAACTTAAATGAAATTTTTCCTGAGTTTGTATCTAAAACATTAAAAGAAGCAATTATATATTTTGGAACTAAAATAGAAGCTTTTAAGGATATGGATGCTGTTTTAACAGGTGTTGAAACAAGAAGTTCTTCACCAGTTAGAATTGTAAGGAATGAAAAGCTTATGTGTGATGATGTTTATGGGCTTTATCCATGTGGCGAGGGAGCGGGCTATGCAGGTGGAATAATGTCAGCAGCAGCAGATGGAATAAAAGTTGCAAGAGCTATAATTAATAATAATTAACTTGAAAAAACTTAGAGGTTATGATATATTATTTAACGTAAGAGGTGATAGAAAATGAAGAAAATTTTAGTACTTTTAGCAATAATATTAATAGCATATTTTGGTTATCAGGTATATTTAAGAAATGCTCCAGAAAAAGAGGAAGAAGCACCTTTTGTATTAGATGAAAATTATGTATTATCTATCAGCTTTGAAGATGACTTAGTTACAAAGCTTGTAGAGAAGACTTATTATGTATATAACAATACAAAAGTTGTTCTTATGACTAAAACAAGTGACAGAAATACAAATAAAGATTTAGGTACAACATATAAAGATATTGAAATAAAAGAAGGAAATCTAAATTTAACTGACTTAGTTAAACAGCTAGAAAAGGCAGATTCAGGAAATGTAAGCAACGTGTATAGGTACAAATATTTTGTTAAGAAAACTGGTAAAACATATATGTTAACAAGGCAAGAACCTATTAATTATAAAATGTTGGTACTTTTAGGTGAAGAAATAGATGTTAAAGAATAATAGTAATACTAAAATAGAGATTATAGTATCTACTATGAATTTAAAAGATATAAATGTGCTACTTGAAAATATGAATTTATTAAATAAAAATATATACGTGACAGTAGTAAATCAGGTTAGCACAGATACCTCTTTAGAAGAACTCGTAAATATAAATGAAAAAATTAAAGTTATAAATACAAATAGTATTGGTATTGGAAACAGTAGAAATCTTGGAATAAATCATATAAATAATGAGTCTAAAATTATATGTTTTACAGATGATGATGTAGTATATAAAGATAATTTTGAAGAGGAAATAATAGAAATATTTGATGAAAATGCAGATTTAGATATAGCTATTTTTAATATAAAATGTGAAGATGAGTCAAGAAGAATAAAAGAAATAACTAGAAAGCATAGAGTTTATCCTTTTAATATTTTTAGGTATGGACTATATAATTTAGCCATAAAAAAAGATATAATATTAAAAAATAATATGAAATTTTCAGATAAGTTTGGTGGTAATAGTAAATATCTATGTGGAGAAGATAGTTTGTTCATATATGGTTTATACAAACTAGGGGCAAATATATATGCTTTTAATTTAGATATAGGTAGTGTAAGTCATAAATCAAGCACATGGCATGATA
>CAZXLZ010000045.1:0-9866 GCA_964642045.1 uncultured Clostridiaceae bacterium | reverse complement strand
TTCAACAAATTTCTTATTATTAATAATTTCCACTTGCTACCTACTAAAGAAACTGCTGTAGCAACAGGGCATTCAGGCAATTCATTCTTATTTCTCATTTTCACACCTCTTACAAATTTATTGATATTATATCACATATTCTTAAATTAGTACATAGTTACTTTAAAGTGCGTACTTGTTTTTTATAATGCTTTTCGTTATAATCTAGATATAATATAATTAAAGGAGGAATTTATAATGTCAAATTATATGAAAGTAAGTTTAGAAAATGCACCAAGAGTTGAATTGCATGATAAGTTAGGTTTAACAGGTGCTGAAATTAGTATTAATACCATTTCTGCTGGTGAAAGCGTACCTTTTATTCATTCACATAAACAAAATGAAGAAATTTATTACATTTTATCAGGTTCTGGTAAAGTAATTATTGACAGTGAAGAAATTAACTTAGTTACTGGAGACTTTATAAAAATATCACCAGTTGCAGAGCGTCAATTTTTTGCTTCTAAAGATAATTCAATTTCTTATATTTGTATTCAAACAAAAGAAAATTCACTTGAAGAATTTACTGCAAATGATGCAATTATAAAATAACCTAAAACCTCTCTGAAAAAAATATATTTTTCAGAGAGGTTTCTTTTCATTCTTGCTTTTTAGATTTTGCATAAATAGTATAAATTATCATATATATTCCAACCACTAGTGCTAACATACCAAATATAATACCTTCAATAGCATTATACTTTGACATATCTTCCGTTAAACTTACTGATAATAAAGCTGTTTGTGTCATTGACATTGATATAAAAGAAGATGCTAAATTTGTTAAATTTATCGTTTTTGTTTTTAAATCTTTTATTTTTTTAGCTTTTATAAGACCTACTATCGCCATAGTTATATGATAAAATGCAAGTGTTGCAATTCCAATGGAAACATATAAATTATATTTACTATTACTACCATTAAAATAAATATAATCTGAATATAAAATGTAACTTATACTAGATACTAAAACTATTATTCCACAAAAGTAAAAATTTTCGTATTTATGATTTTGTTTTTCTCTTACAGATGTTCTTTTAGCAATACTCATACTCACATTATAAAATGAATAAATAAAAAGTAATAATGAATTTGATATTATTGCAAGTATGATTTTAAATATTCCTACAATAGCATTAGAACTTGTAATTACTTTTCTAAATAAGATAGATTTTTCATTCACTTTATTTATTATTTCAAACATCTTATTCTTCTTTAAACTATTTTTTTGTTATATAAGCGTATATAGGATAATTCAAAACACATATAAGTAAACCAATTACACCAGCTATAATTCCTATAATAAAATCAATTTGAGTTACATTTCCTACCATTATCTTACTCATTCCAAATCCCATAATCAAAGCTCCTACTATACCAACACACCAAGTTGCAACAATACTCCAATTTATAGGTGTATGTGCTTTTTTAGGATGAGAACTTTTGTAAACTGGTATAATTCCAAGTAATATAATAAATCCTACTATTGCGATGGCTACTCCTGCTGTAAACATATTCCATTCTGGAATTAAACACATACACATTCCTATTGCAAATATTAATCCGCCTACTGTTCCTAAAATAATTTCTAACAATGTTTCTTTTTTCATTTTCTAATATCTCCTTTTTATTTATTACTTGTTTTTACTTTTATTTCTACTATTTTTTCTTTTTGTTCTTCTTTTTTTAACCTAGCTCTTGCTTCTTCAATAGTTTCTCCATCTTTTTTTAGGAATTTGTCTACAAACTTATCTTCAATTTTTTTATAACCTCCGACAACTCCTTCTTCTACTTTTTGGTACACTTCAACAACACCTTTTTCTACTAACTTATGTCCTTTTACAACTTTTTCTGCAATTTTTTCATTTGCTTTTACAAATTTTGAATCTGACATTTTTATTCCTCCTTTTAAAACAACTATTGTTTATTTATTATGATTATATTATAATTTGTTTAATAGATAAAAACAATCATCAATTTGTTCAAAATTGTTGAGTTAATGGAGGTATAATAATGAATGTAGTTAATAATAAAAGGAAGAGAAATTCACAAGATAAAATTGAAAAGGCTTTTGCTAATTTAATTCAAAAGAAAAACTTAAATGAAATTTCTGTAACTGAAATTTGCAAACTTACCAAACTTAATAGAACAACATTTTATGCTAATTATTTAGATGTATATGATTTAGCAGATAAATTTAGAGAAAATATGGAACTAGATATAAAAGAAGTTTATAAAGAAGAAAGAGAAACTTCTCATAATTCTAATGATTTTTTAAAATTATTTAATCATATAAAAAATAACCAACTTTTTTATAAAACATATTTTAAGCTCAATGTTAAAGAGCTCCCAATTACTGAGTATGAATATGACTATAACTTAGGAAATATTTTGTATAAAGATAAATATATTGACTATCATATCGAATTCTTTAAGGCTGGATTAAATGCAATTATATTGAAATGGTTAGATAATGATTGCAAAGAAAGTCCTGAAACTATAAATGAGATTATTATAAGCGAATATAAATCTAAAAATGAGATTTAATCACAAAAAATAGCAAAGTGTAAATTTGCTATTTTTTCATATAAATTTATTACTTAAAAAACATTAATTCTCTAAAATGGCATTAAATAATATCGCCTCATTATTGCAATTTAAAACAAGATGCTTTTCATTTACCTCTAAAACTAACGAATTTAATAATTCAGTTTCATTTGTTTCTCCATTTAATAGTGGGACATATTCTTTTTGAGTTACAAAATCAATCATACCTATAGAAGAATTCAAATCTCCTGCATAATCAATAGCAGAATAAGATTTTCCATATAAGATATCATTGAATTTTACTAAAATTGTTACATCTGCAGAGTCAGATTTTAAGTTTGCCTCACTTATTTTTTCTCTTTCAATAATTTGATTTTCTGGATCTTCTACAGGAGCATATTTTTCCCACCTAAAAACTGTTTTTTGTGTTCCATTTGTATAAATATATGTATAAACAAAAATTCCCTTATCTTTTTTATATAAATTTCCTCCATTATAATCCTCAGTAATTTTAAGTGCTGATCTATTATTAAGCAATTTTGCTTGTGCAGTATCAATTAACAAAATACATAACAATATAACCAAAACTATCAAAGCTATTTTTATACTTTTTTTCATAGTATACCTCCTAAATAAATACCATTTTTCAAATCTATTATATCACAAAAAAACATATTTGACTATTTTTTTTATTTATGCTAATATTTCTATATATTTTAGAGGTGATATAATGTTACCATTTTTTATTTGTTTAATTTTAGCTTGTATAATTACTTTTTTTATACTTAAAATAACTTCATTTTTTTCATATAAATCCCAAGCAGAAAATTTTAAAAACGCTGCATATATATATTTAAGAAAAAAGGTAGATTTTATGCCTGAACTTATAAACATGATAATTATGGAAATTGGTGAAACAGATGAAATAATTGAGATTATAAAATTAAGAAATGATTTTAAGGACGATTCTAAAGTTGTAAATTCTAGAAATTTTATTCATGAATGCAATAGAATTTTAGGAATAATATTGCAAAAAAATTCAAATCTTCTAAGTAATAACGATATAATAGAGCTAAGAAACACTTGGTACTCTTTAGATGCAGATTTTAATTCAAATATTTCTCTTTATTTATCATCAGCTTCAAGTTATAACAATATGCTTGCAAATGATTTTATATGTAGTAAAATAGGTAAAATATTAGGATACGAAGAAGAACAGATATAACTATAATAGTTATATCTCTTTTATTTTAACAACTACTTAATATCTATCATAATATATTACTAAGGTAGGTGCTAAAATATGGATATAGTAGTGCAAAAATACGGTGGAACATCAGTTGAAAATAAAGAAAAATTAGAAGTTATATGTGATAGAATAACGAAGTACAAAGAAATGGGAAAAGATATTGTAGTTGTTGTCTCAGCTCAAGGAAAAACAACAGATAAATTAATATCTAAAGCATATGAATATTCATATCCAAATATTCCCAATTCAAAAGCCATGGATATACTTATATCAACTGGAGAAATGCAAACAGTTGCCCTTTTATGCATTATGCTTGAAAATCATGGATATGAAGCCGTTGGTTTAACTGGCTGCATGACTGGAATACTAACAGATAGCAATTTTGGAAGTGCTAAAATATTAGATGTAAACACAGTAAATATAACTAATCAATTAAAATCTGGAAAAATTGTTGTAGTAAGTGGTTTTCAAGGTATAGATAAACTTGGTAATATCACTACACTTGGGCGTGGTGGTAGTGATTTATCTGCCGTTGCTATAGCAAGTAGTCTAAAAGCAAAAGAATGTGAAATATATACAGATGTTGATGGTGTTTTATCATGTGATCCAAAAATCATACCACATGCAAAACTTTTAGAAAATATTACATATGGTGAAATGTTGGAAGCAGCTTCTTCCGGAGCAAAGGTTCTTCACAATAGATGTGTTAGTTTTGCAAAACAAAATGACTTAAAAATATATGTTAAAAATTCATTAAAAAACACTAAAGGTTCTGTTATATCAGAAAACACCCTAAGAGAAAATCCAAAAATAAAGATAATAAGCAAAAAAGATAGTCTATGTAAAATAAGTATAATTAGTGATATGATTTCAGAGTGTAAAGATGTTTTTGAAACAACATTTAAAATTGCAAAAGATTTAGATATACAAATACATATGATCTCATATAATGAACTTTCCTTAAATCTATTAATTGATAATGAAAAATCTGATATATATATTGAGAAATTACATGAAAAACTTATTGGATAGAAAAAAGAAAAAAGCCTAGCTATTAAAGTAAAATTTAATAACTAAGCTTTTATTTTTAACTTTCTAACTCCTCTATTATTTTATTTAATTTATCTACAGAGTCTACCTCTATTCCTTTCTCTAAATCTTCTTTAGTATCATCTCTTAAAATATTAACAGGTATATCCGTATTTAAATAAACTTCCTTTTCTTTATCGTCTATTTTTCTATATACTATTACTTCACTATCTTTTATTGTTATAACATAATGATTTTGACAGTACCCCTTTTCTTTCTTTGAAAATACAGCTCCATTTGTTCCTTTAGATACTAAATTATAATCATCTGATATCTCTTTTATTGCTTCGTCTATACTTGTTGAGATTATTATATCTTCGCTCTCCACTATATGTGTGCAAAGCTCATATTGGGTCTTTTTTAATATAATATATTCTTCTTTTTTATCTTCACTACTTGACATTACTGGAGTTTCTATAATTGGGAGATTTTCAGATATATCAATATCTTTATCTATACTCCCTTTTGATATATTACCACCTATTTTATATCCAAGAATAGTCCCAGCCGTAAGTAACACGCAAAGAACACCTATAACGAATAATCTATATGTTCCTTTTTGCATAAATTTATCACCTACAAATATTATTTATATTAAATTTAAATTTATACATTATTTTTACAAATTTTACTAAATAAAGTAGCTAGAAAATTTCTAGCTACTTATTTCATTTTAATTTTTTACAAGTAAACCTATTTTTTCAAAGAATTCAGCAAATTCTGCTTCAAGCTCAAACTTGGAATACAACCTTTTTGATTGCCGCAAAACTTCTCCATCCTTTAAGGAAATATCATATTCTACCCATTTCTCATAATAACCTTTATACTCAAAAACTTTAGCTGCATTAACTCCTGTCTGTCTTAAGTCAAATATTAATACATGTTCTTTAACTAAATCAGGATTTTTTACAGCTTCCTCAAGATTAATATTTTGGAAAAGTCCAAGATTATCAAGATTAGTTATAAGTTTTTCAAATTTCATATCATATACTCCTTATACATTATTTTTAGGACAATTGATTTATAACATTTGTATTATATCATAATATTATGAAAATTTCAACATAAAGCTTTATTTCCTTGTAACTACTATATTAATTTTATGAGGAAGTACTTCACATTTAAAATATTTTACCTTTTTTATTTGCCCATCTAAACTTATATCAAAAGGATAATTTGAAACTATTGATATTTTCTTACCTCTAATCATATTTACTTGTTTTAAGCCTACGTGATTTCCTTTTTTATATTTTGGAAGAAGCAAAATTTTATCAATTACTGATGTCCTGTCAATAATGCATATATCAAGCATTCCATCATCTATTACAGCACTTGGAGATGGCACAATACCTCCTCCATAATACTTTCCATTTGCAATCGTAACTAATGTATATTTTCCCTTATATACTTTATCATCTACCCTTATTTTAAAAGTATAATTTTTATTACTAAATAATGTATAAAATATAGCAAGATTATATTTAAAACTTCCTGATACAAATGGAATTTTTCTAAATTTATTCATATTATACGCAACAGTTGCATCAAAACCTGAATTTAATATATTAATCGAATAATTATCAGAAGAAAGTTTTATAACATCAACCTTACTTGCCTCTTTACCTATTGAGCTTTTTATAATTTTCCTTATACTTCTATAATCTGAAATAGATCTTATAAAATCATTTCCAGTTCCAGCTGGAACTACCACTATTTCACTATCAGTTCCAATTATCCCTTTTACAACTTCATTTAGCGTACCGTCTCCACCAACACAGTAAAATCTACACTTTTCCTTTTTTGAAAATTTTTCTATAGCTTCTGTAATATTACCTTCATATTTTGATATTATTATTGTGCTTTCAATATTATTTTTTAATAATATCTTATATATAGCCTTTGATTTTTTTATTGCCTTACCATTTCCTGCTGCAGGATTTACAATTATATAGTGTTTCAAAATACCACCTTCAATTTTTTAGTTATATTATACCACAAAATATATAAAAAATAGAAAGCAATTTAATATTTTGCTTTCTATTTGCTTACATCAATATATATTTTTTCATAAGGCTTTATAAGTCCTAAAGATTCTCTTGCAACCTTTTCAATATATTCATCACTAGTTTCATTTTCTCTATCTACAGTATATAGCTCCAGTTCATCTTTTTTCTGACTAATCTGAGTTTCATAAGTTTCAATCTGGCTATTATACTTATCTAGCACTACCTGCTGCTCAGCAATTTTATAAATTACATATACTAAGAAGCATACAGCAAGTATATTAGTAATCTTAAATACTCTAAACTTATGCACTTTTTCCACTACTTTCTTCATATTTAACCTTCTTCTTTTGTTTAAATTTTGGTAACATAATTACCTTTTTACATAAATAGGGTATCACATTAAAAATTTTTATGCAACATTTTTTGACAAATTTATATAAATTTGCAAAAATTTTTGTATGAACATTTTTAATAAATTTAAATGGTAAAAAAACAAATCTTAAAAAACTTCCTATCTTTTTAAGTATAAAACTATATATTACCATCACAAATTTACTAAAAAATTTGTAGTATATAAACAGCCCTGATAGTATTGACATTATAATATATACCCTTATATCATCATCTAAAAAGAAATATATTGCTAGAGTCATAATAATAAATATTATTACAAAATATATTACATCTTGTATTGCAACTACGAGATTAGTTGATTTTTTTAATTTTCTAATACTTCTAAATATATCTAGTATTAAACCTAAAATTATTCCTACTATGCAAAATATAACAACATTACTAAAATAATTAGGCACCTGCATATATTTTTATTTTCTCCTATTATTTAAAAAGCTTACTTACAAATCCTTTAGATTTTGCATTATTTATATCACTATATGCAATTGCTCCTATCTTTCCTTCTACCACAAGTTCGTTATTATCTAGACTTAATTTATTCATTTTTAAATCATCACCTTTTATAGTTAATATTCCAAGATCTGTCTGAGCAAGTACAAGTTCATCATCAAAACTATGTATATCAATTACGCCTGTTACGCATACTTTCTCCCTATTTTCCATTATTATGTTTTGACTTACATCTGGTTTATTAATTATCTTTTTATCTTCCATATATTTCACTCTCCTACTATAAATATATATTCAGACATAGTCAATTTATTACTTAAAAAAAATAGGGAAAAATCTGTGATTTTCTCTATTTTTAACTTTATACTTATAGCAATAAAAAAACATTACTATTCTATATTGTACATATCTTCAAGCATATTTTCTATAAATACACCATAACCAGTTGTTGGATCATTTAAAAGTACATGTGTTACTGCTCCTATAAGCTTGCCATCTTGAATTATTGGACTACCACTCATTCCTTGTATAATCCCACCTGTAATACTTAAAAGCTTAGTATCTGTTACTTTAAATAACATATTTTTATTTCCATCTGAATTTAACATAATCTTCTGGATTTCTATTTCATAATATTCACATTTTCCATGATTTACACTTGAATATATTAATGCCTTTCCTTCTTTAATATCATTTTTTGATGCTATAGATATTTCTTCTTTATCTTTTAAATAGTTATTACTAACAATTCTACCATATATACCATTTTGTGTATTGGTAACTATTGAGCCTATAATCTCATTAGTTACAGTTCCTCTTACTTCTCCGTGGATCATTTGCATATCCCTTTTTTATATTATATATATCAGTAGAGGTGATAGCACCTGTTTCTATTGGCACAATATAATTTTCATCTGTTTCTGTAACTCCATGACCAAGCCCTGCAAAAGAAAGGTTACCTTTATCATAAAACGTAATTGTACCTACTCCTGCTGTACTATCTTTTACCCAAACATTTATCTTATACTCACTGCTTATACTATCTAAAATAGGCTTTACTGTTACTTCCTTTTTTATTTTATCCCTTTTTATTTCTAATTTTACATCTTTTCCTTCGCTATTTTTAACAATTTCCTCTAATGCGGCACTTGTATTTACTTTTTTATTATTGGCTGTTAAGATTATATCTCCTATCTTTAACTGAGTATCTTCTCTATCAACTTTCATAACCAAAACTCCATCAGATAGAAGTTTTATACCAACACTGTCACCACCTAAAAGAAAAGTTTTATTTTTGTACATTACCATTACTTCATCTGATGATATAAAATTTACTACTAAGCTAGACAAAGCAGCGCAAGTAATAAAAATTAAAAGCACTGCTAATGTTATTATTTTATTATTAAATCTCTTCATTTTACTATATACTTACTCCAATTACACACCCGATTATACCAGATATAATAGATATCACAAAATATATAAGGGTATTTAGATTAAATGTAAATCCTGATATTATACTAGAAATTAAAAACACAAGTCCATAAAAAATAAGTCCAAATATAATACCATATATAAAAGCTTTTTTCTTTGTTTTCTTACCAAGTATTATACTAGAAATAAATGTGGCAAGAAAAAGTGATATATATATTCCAATATCTAATGATTCATCTCCTATATTAGTATATGCAAAAATGCA
Organism: uncultured Clostridiaceae bacterium; assembly: GCA_964642045.1. Lineage (GTDB taxonomy): Bacteria > Bacillota > Clostridia > TANB77 > CAG-465 > RGIG5057. The sequence continues at coordinate 373 of CAZXLZ010000045.1, read as the reverse complement.
TGCAGTAATCAAAAACATAATAAGAAGAAGCATATAACCTATAATAATTGATATAGTATAATTTTTAACCTTTTCCATAATAGCACCTTCCTTTAGTAAACATCATATTATGGAAAATATTATTTATGATTATTTTTTACAATTTAGATGATTTTATTAATTTCATATTGCTTCTTGATTTATCCCATTTATTTAATATTATTTTTCTTAATTTTGTTAAGTTATTTAATATTCTTGAAGTAAATACAATAATAGCACCAAGATAAAGATCAGCTCCGAAGCTTCTGTCCTAGATATACAAGTATTATTGTAATAATTGCATTTCCAAAAAAGCCAGTTAAAAATATACTAAACCTAAAATCTTTATTTAAAT
>CAZXLZ010000044.1:0-9982 GCA_964642045.1 uncultured Clostridiaceae bacterium | reverse complement strand
GTGACATATGATTGACTAACCTTCAGTATTTTTTATAAAAATATATTATATCTATTGAGATTATATCACAATTATGATATAATTGTGATATATATTAAAGGAGGTAAAAAATATGGCAGTTATTAGGCCATGCGCTGATTTAAGAAATAGTTATAACGAAATTTCAAAAATTTGTCACGAAACAAATGAGCCAGTATATATAACTAAAAATGGTACAAATGATCTAGTAGTTTTAAGTGATGAAGCATATGAAAATTTAAAAATTGATAAAGAAGAAACTGATGAAGAAAGAATTGATAGACTTGTATCCGAACATTTTGATAAGCATTATGCAAGTTTCGAAGAATTTAGGAAAGATGTCTTTCAAAAAATTGATGAAGCACTTAAAGATGTTGATGAGGGAAGATGCCGTACATTAGAAGAATTCTGTAAAGAAATGGAGGAGAAATATGACATACATTAATAAATACATAACAAGACTTTCTCCCTCCTTTGAAAATGAATTAAGGGATATATATATACATATTTCATGCAAATTAAAAGAACCACTCATCGCGCAAAAAATTTATGAAGAAATTATAACGGGAATACAATATTTAAAGTATTATCCAAATAGGCATACTAAAATATATAGTTATCAAAAAAGAAATCTTAGAAGGAAGCTTATTAACAAATATGCTATCATATATGAAATTGATGATAACACTCGGTCAAATTTTTATTCTGCACATTTTTCACTCTAGTCAAAATTATTTAGATAGATTATAATCCCATAAAATATTTTTATTAAAATTAGTCATAACTACGTTTTTATACATAGGAACGTGATATACCAAGTTCGTTTGCAACTTCTTGCTGAGTTTTAGGAGTATTATTTCCTATTCCATATCTCATATTCATTATCTTTCTTTCTCTTTCAGGTAAATTTTTATTTATATATTCAACTGTTTGTTTTGCAAGTATATCTGTATATATTTCTTCTACCATATCTTTACCATCAGAAACAAGAGTATCTGCAAGTTCCATATCATTACCATCTTTGTCAGTACCTATAACTGTATTCATAGATATATCTGCTGCCGTTTTTTTATTTGCTCTTATATGCATTAAAATTTCATTATCTATACACTTTGAAGCATACGTACTTATTTTATAACCTTTTTCCTCTTTAAAGCTATTTATTGCTTTTATAAGCCCAATTGTCCCTATAGATGTAAAATCTTCTAATTCTTGCTCATTATTTGTGTATTTTTTAGCAATATGAACAACAAGTCTTAAATTGTGTTCAATTAGTATATTCTTTGCCTCTTTATCCCCTGCAAAATACTTTCTTAAATATAGTTCTTCCTCTGTCTTACTAAGTGGCTCTGGATATAACTTATCTGATTTTATATATCCAAAAAGAAAACATATACATCCTAATAAACTAGATAAAAATGTAAGCATAATACCTCCTATTCTAATAATTATTATGCAATATAACGTAATAATTTGCATGTACTTCTTGTCTTTATTTTAAATTAATTTGACTAAGGAAATCTGCTATGATATAATTTTATGGCATTATGTCATAGAAAAATATAATTAATTATATTGTATAAAAACTTTAAGGAGGAATTTCTAAAATGACTTTTTTTATTAACTCTGGTGTTTTTAGAAATAACAGATGTAAACTGAAGCGTAAAATCTCTAATGGTATAGAGACTATACTTACACTTCCAAATTATGATGAAAAAACAATGACACATACAGAAGTTAAATTTGTATTTGGTAAATGTAAATGGAAAAATATATCTAATGATCATCAAAATCATACCTTCAAGAATGTGAAACTTTCAATGATTGATGAAAATAATTATAAAGTAACATTTTCTGAAGAAAACGTATATGAATATGAAATGTTTGCTCTTATTAGATCTGATGCTGCATTTCCTGACGATATATTTATACCTCTATCTATGAAATCAAATATCGAAGTGATAAGAAGATTTCGTTTCACTGATATTGATAATGACAATAAAGAGTTTCTATCAAATGTTTACTTAGTAAAGATTAGTCTTTCAGATAATGAAACTTTACCTATATATTTATCGTCTGAATATCCATCTGTGCTTGATAATCATATAGTTATATCTTGCTCTTGTCATGGGTATAAAATATCTACTTACATGCAAACTCATATTGCATTAAATAAAAAAAATCGTGATGAATACATATCTTTATCCAAAAAATATATTGAAAATCAGGATGAAGCAAGTCTTTTATCTGACAAGCAGAAAATAATCTTAGTTACCTTCTACTTAATGGGTATAGATCATTTCTTTTTCCGTGACAATAAATTTGAACTTTATTCTGGGTCACACCTTATACAAAAATTTTGCTTCAAATTTAATTCAAACCATGAAGAACTTAATTTTAAAGTACTAGATGGTTACTTTTATCCAAATAAGTCATATGAACTTAGAGATATTATTCATAAGTTCTGTCCTGAATACATTGATATTTTAACTTAAGGAGGATTACTTAAAATGGCTTTTTTTATTAACTCTGGCGTTTTTGCTCATGAGGCATGTAAAATTGCTCGCTCTAAAGAAGGAAATGGTTCATTTGTTTTGACAGTTCCAAACTATGTATTAACTACAAATGCACATGAAGAAATTAAGTTTATATTTCATGGATATACTGGAAATAATCTTCTTGAGTATAAAAGAGATTGGACTTTTAAAGGTCCTACTGTATTATTGCAAACGACGGATAGTACCGAATACTTTGTAGATTTTACTGAAGATCCAAAAGATAACTTAAGTATGTATGCTCTGCTTCGCTCAGATGATGCATTTCCTGATGATATATTTATACCTTCAAATATGAAAGATAAAGTAGAAGTGCTTAGAAGATTAAGATTTAAGGACAGTGAACCTGATTTAGCTGGTTTTCTATCAAATGTATATTTAGTAAAGATAAGCTTATCTTCTGGTGAATCCATACCAATACACTTCTCAGCGATAAACTCAGCTAATACAGGAAAGTATAGGATTATAACAAATACTGAAAATACATACAAGATTTCTAATGAAATTGATATATCTCTTTTAGAGCACAAAGATAATTTAAGAAACCTTATATCTTTATCTGAATGTATAGGTTTTGATAACAAAGATGTATCAAATGTACTATCTGACAAGCAAAAAATTGTTTTAACAGCCATGTACTTATGTGACGTTCACAGTTTTATATATACTAAGTACTGCTTCTCACTTTTGGACAAAGATGGTGAGTTTATAAAAATGTTCAACTTTTCAAAAGATGATGATGAGTTCAATTTAAGAATACTTGATAATTACTTAATTGAGCAGCATACATATAACATGGAAGATATAATAAAAAGTTTCTGCCCTGAGTACGCTTACCTTATAAAATAACAATAATAAAAAATCGTGATAGCTTATTTTTCTACCACGATTTTTTATTTTTTACCCAAATTAATATATACTTATACTAACATTTAAATTATTATCAATTCTTTCTATTTTATTTAATACCTTAATAAATACTATAACAAACAAAACTAAAATAGCTACAATAAACAGCCCAACTAAAATATTATTCCTTATTTTACTTACTCTATTTGCAACTACTAATTGGTTACTTGAAACTTCTACATTTTTTCTACTTCTTTTCATAATAAACCTTCATATTCTCCTTTTAGGAACATAATTACTAAGATTATATCACATGAATTATCAGTTTACAATATTTTTAACTATTCATATAATAAAAAATGCACCTTAAATAATAAAGTGCATTTAAACAATTAACATGTATATTCATATTTTATATAAAGCCTTCAAGCGTACGAAACTGTCCATTTTCACAGGCAGGAATAACAAATTTTTCTAAATTATATAGTGCTATACTTTTATTATACCCAAAATTCTTAATTGCTTTAAGAAGACATTTATGCAATAAAATCTCATTTTCTGGCTTCAGTGCATAAGAATAGGTACGTTTAGTTTGTCCATGATCCAATACTAATACATTAAGAATATAATGCATTGTTTCATGATGATATTCATTATACGAATGCTGTAAAAGAAAATCATTAATTGATAACCAAACATTATATGAGTAATTTAAACATAGTTCTGGCACTTGTATATCATTTACAAAATTAAATTTAAAATTCCAAATGCTTTCATTATTATCACATCTAATACCAAATAAGTATGCTATTACTACATGACTAAGATTTTGTGCTCTTTTTAATATACCATCAATTACGTTAAGTTTCATATTCTTAAATATATCATTCACCGTAGATGAGACTATGTCCTTAAATTTTGAATCTACCTGCACATCTACATAAAATTCCTTCTCTTTATAATTTGGTAACATTCTTAACTTTACATTTTGAATATCATTCTCGTTAAAGAAATCAAACCCTAAAATGTCAGAAAGAAATAATGATACTGGCTCTTTCTCATAGTAAAAAAACTTAATTTCTTTGTTTATCTCTGGTATATATGTAATTTGTTTTAAATACTCACGCTCAATATAAAAGTCTAATATACATCCAGTATCAATCTCTCCTTCCTTATTTGAAACCTCTATAATGCCTAATTGTTTATCAATAATAGAAGTTACCTCATATTGTGCAAATGGTTTTATCTCTTTAAAAGACCCTAAGCCATCACACCGTTTAAAAATCAAGTCACCAGGCTTAATAAATTCAATTCTTTTGTCAATTCTCTCAAAGCGCTTATCTAGCTCTTCTCTAGTAAGCTTTGCCTTTTGTAATAAGAACTCATATTTACGCTTTTCCATAAAAATTCCTCCTAAAAATTTTTTAATAATAAAATTTAATAGAAATATCTATTAAAAATAAATATTCTTTGCTTATATAATACCATATGCCAAGTATAAATTCAACATATATTTTTGCATTAAACCTGTTTATCAATGTTTTTCACATTTTTCACACTTTGAGCAACCATTACATATCATTTTACTTGAGCATGTGCTACATCTATGACTAAAATATGGCACATATAGTTCTTCATCTCTAAGCTCCCTCCCAGCTTCATTATACAGCTTATAATGTATCTTTTTTCTTATATGATTAAGATTTAATTTATACGCAAATGTACTTTGAATAGACTTATCCTTCATTAAATATATCTTTTTATCTTTTAAGAATTTGTTACCAGTTTCAATAAAGCAAAAATTAACATCATATTTTTTGCACTCATCACTTAAAGATTTTACCCATTCATATCTTAAGACTCTTGAACCATCATAATTTTCACCACCTGCTATAACCTGCTCTATAAAGCCATCTTTTAGATATTCATCAATACTTACTTTCCCTATAAATGGTGCTACCATAATACCTTTATGCTTAAAAGGAAGCTGTTTTAAAATTGGAATTCTTTCATCTGCCCTTTTTTGATTTTCTGTAGTTACATTAAATATAACATTTTCAAGGCCCTCTCCCCACCAAGAAGGTAAATTATCCTTTACTCTCTCAGGTCTTTTAGTTAGAATAAAAAATTTAACGTCCTGCCTCTTTTTTATAATTTCCCATACTTCATTTCTATATGAATCTGCCTCTTCTAAGAAAAAATCTGATGTCATACAAATTCTAATCATTTCACCGCTTTTAATCTTATATCTACCCTGTCTATCCTTATGAAGTGGATAGTCAAAGTTATTTTTTACTTTATATATATTACTTCCATTATTGCCATTTTTTCTATCCAAGTAGAACATATAGCAATTATCACAGCCTTCACTCTTTTTCCTGCATCCATGCCATGGATTCCATATATCATGCATATATCTCACTCCTTACACTCTTTTTCAATCCACTTCATAATAACGTTTAATAAATAATCTTTTTCTTCTTCATTTAACTCTTTATTTTCCTCAATCTTATGCCATTTATATATACAACCCCTACAACAAGTAGCAGTACCATGCTGAGCTATAAATACAGGATGTCCTCTCATTGGAGTTTGCTTTCCATCATTTGGTATATCTTTAGGACTAAGCCTTGTATTTATAAAATCTTTAGCATGCTCTCTTATTGTATCTATATCTTTAGTTTCTACATACTCTTTCATTTTACTATTTAAATGAAACCTACTTCTAAACTTTGATTTTGATAATTTTTCCATTAATTCATCTAAATTCTTATACATATAATCATACCACCTAATGATAATAATTATATAACAATAATTATTGTTTGTAAAGAACATTAGTTTATTTTTTGAGTTAAAATAAGAAGTTTAAAGTATCACCTCAAACTTCCTATTCATATACTACAATAAATTTTCTATTTCTTTATTTTCTACATCAGAATTATCAAGCTCTTTACTTTCTCTATTACACACGCATGTCTCATTGCATACTCTACCAACTTGTGTATTATCAACGCACCTATCTCTAAGCTCACATATTGGATTTTCAGCTGTTTCATATCTATAATCTATACCATACTTTAAAATTGTACAATCTATAACATTATGACTTGGTACACAGTCTACATATTTGTTAACCTTAGCCTGGTATTTAAAGAAGTCTGCACCTTTTTCTAAATCACAGACAGGAGTATAACTTTCTCTATTTGCTGTATACTCTACTGTATTTTTTAGTATATCCCTTACATATTCTATATTTGGTCCTAAATTTAAAAGTTTAGGGAACTCTCCATCTTTTATTACATCAGTTACCTTTTTATTATCATAAGTTTCTAAAAGTTCTCTAGCAATATGAAGCCCTGATACACATCTTTTATATCCAGCCTCCCATACACATTTTATATACTCATTTGTTTCATCTTGCATACAAGAATAATATAAATAACACATTGTATACATATGCATAAGTAGATTTTCATACCAAGTTTGATTTGTATCTATAAGACTACCATACTGAGTTACGTGTTGCTCCTCTACCATACCGATTTCTTGATAAATCCTTCTACCTAAATCTGATGGATAAAGATTACAAACATTCATATAAAAATTCATTGTTTGTTGCTCTGCTGCAGTAATTATATTTACATGAAGTTTGGTTAAAATATCTGCATCTTTAAAATTTACATAGTTTTTAACACTATCTTTTGGACATCTATGATGTGCTATAGTTGGTCTTGCAGGCATTATTTCATCATAGCCACCAACTAATTTTTTAGCTGATATTTGACATTCTGTCTCTAAAAGATTTGCATATCTATATAAGTGATCAAAATCTTCTAAAAGTGCAAAATCTAATGCTTGTTTTACATATGAATTTGGTTCATCCTGCGCCATTTTAGCTGTTAAGTCTACTGCAAGCATCTCATATGTTATGGTCTCTTCTAAGACATTTTCATTTATGGGCTTTAAGCACTGAATTAGTTTTTGCATTTGCTGGGATGTTCTTCTTATTGTAGCTAGCTTTCTTCTTACATCATTATTATTACAATTCCTATTAAATTGGTGAAGAAAAAATATTTGCTCAGTTTCTGCTCCATTCATTAATATTATTCTTGTCTTTGTATATGGATTAACACTATTTTTATCATATGAATTTGGGTAAATTTGCTTCCAGTTCATGAAAGCTTCATCTAAGTCTACACCTTTGTCATTAAATGGATTCAATATTATCACTCTCCTAGTATGTATAATTATGATATATTTAGAAAATTATGATAGTGATATATAAAATAACATTCGTTTATTTAAAATACTTACATATAATACAAATAAAATCCTAGAAATTTACATTTCTAGGATTTTGCTATTACTTATTTTCTACTGGATAAACACTTGCTTTAGTATCAGTTTTTCCTTTTCTTTCAAATTTAAGAGTTCCATCTACTTTAGCAAATAAAGTATCATCTGAACCAATACCTACATTAACTCCTGGATGTATTTTAGTTCCTCTTTGTCTGTATATTATATTTCCAGCAAGTACAAACTGTCCATCAGCTCTTTTTGCTCCTAATCTTTTTCCTATACTATCTCTACCATTTTTTGTAGAGCCGCCGCCTTTTTTATGTGCCATTAAAATTCCCTCCTAACATTTAGAATAAATTAGAAAATGAATTAATCTTCCTTCTTTTCTTCTTTATTTTCTTCTTTTTCAGTTTTTTCTGCTTTCTTAGTAGAACCAACTTTTATACTTTCAATTTGAATTTTTGTATAAGGTTGTCTGTGACCCTGCATTTTTCTCTCATTTTTCTTTGCTTTATACTTAAATACAAGTATCTTCTTGTCTTTTCCATGAGAAATAACTGTAGCTTCAACTTTAGCACCTTTTACATATTCTGATCCAACTGAAACTTTTCCATCTTTTGAAACAAGTAAAACCTTATCAAATGTTGCTATAGATCCTGCTTCTAAAGACTCAATTCTTGGTACAAAAACAATATCTCCTTCAGATACTTTAAATTGTTTTCCACCTATTTCAACTATTGCGTACATCTATTCGTACCTCCCTTTTCCTACTTGTTCTCGCCGAATAAGGTAGCTAATATAGCATTTTTATACCTTATAGCGTGCGGAAATAACATAGAGTATTTTAACACACATTATTCTATTTGTCAAGGAAAGCTTCAAGTTTTGTAAAAGTTTCATCAAATATATCATTAAATTTTTCTTCTTCTTCTTTTTCAAACCTTGCAAGTACAAAATCTGCTAAATCCTGCTTTTCATATTTAGGTTTTCCAATCCCAAGCCTTATTCTTGGCACATTTTCTGTATTTAGCATATTTACTATGTTTTTCATACCATTATGAGTTCCGCCACTTCCTTTTTGCCTATATCTAATGCAGCCGAACTCTAAATCTACATCATCATATATTACTAGAATATCGCTATCATCTATTTTATAGTAATTCTTTATACTGCTTACAGCATTACCACTTAAATTCATATATGTCTGCGGTTTTACAAATTTTACTTTCTTGCCACACATATTTGTATCTGAAGTTAATGAATTAAATTCACTTTTCCAAACTAGAGGGCCATATTTTTTTTCTATATATTCCAAAAACATAAATCCAAAATTATGCCTTGTTCTTTTATATTCTTCTCCTGGATTTCCAAGTCCAACTATTAATTTCATATATAAATTCCCCATTTCTATCATAGCTATAAATATACATTATTATATTCAAATTTTCTTGATTTTTATTTATAAATGTAGTATCATATATATGTATTATATATTAATATGTTAAATAAAGCAAGTTTTTGAATGCTTGCTATCACATATAATTTAGAAAGTAGGGGTTTAGCTTTGTTAGAAACAATTTTTACTAAACTGCATATCAAGATGAAGCCTGATAAATTTTTGACTTATCTTTTTTATGCTTTAACCATTATAATAAGTACATTTTGCTTAGCTAAAGTTGTTAGATTTTTATTTGGGGATATCGTAATAAAAGATAATATATCACCTTATTTGTATGCAGTATTTTTTACATTTCCAGTTCTTGCATTTTCATACTATGTAAATTCAGGAATACCTAAAAATGATGATGAAAAGTTAAAAATGTATGTTATTACTGTTGTGCTATTCTGTTTTATTCTAGGTTCAATGATATCTACATGGATAAACAAGGTATTTTGGCTTGCTATACAACAGCTTGGAAATTATGAAAAAGTAATGGCTACGTATCCTGAACTTTTCTCACCTGCTATAAAATCTATAACATTTATTATACCTTTTATTGGAATATTTAAATTAGTAGATTATATATTATTCATATTTAGAGATGAAGATTTAACAAAGAGTATTGCTGGATTTGTTGGTCTTAATACAAAGACAAGTGCTAGAGATACAGGTGTATATTCTTGCTCTACTGTAATTTGTAAAAATAAAGGGTCTTCTGTTCCAGTAGTTGTACCAGAAAAAAAAAGATTTGAGGCAACACTTGTACAAGGTGCAACTGGTACTGGTAAAACGGCAACTGTACTACTTCCGATGAGTG
>CAZXLZ010000043.1:0-10284 GCA_964642045.1 uncultured Clostridiaceae bacterium | reverse complement strand
AAAAATAATGAATGGAAATACTTTTATGAAAACTATAGGAATAACTGGAAGTTATGGTAAGACTTCAACTAAAAATGTTATAAATGAAATTTTATCACCTATATTTAGTACAGTTATGACGCCAAAAAGTTTTAACACAACACTTGGAGTTGTTAGGACTATAAGAGAAAATATAAAACCATATACAGAGATGTTTATATGTGAAATGGGAGCTGCAAGACTAGGTGAAATATCCGAAATTTGTGATATAGCTAAACCTGATTTTTCAATAATAACATCAATAGGTCCACAGCATTTAACATCATTTAAAAGTATAGAAAATGTGCAAAAAGGTAAATTTGAAATAGTTACAGATTCAAAGAAAAGTTCAGTAGCAATTTTAAATGTAGATAATGAGTATATAAGTCAGGGTATTAACATGTATGCAGGCTCAAAAAAGGTAATAAAGTATGGTATTTTCTCTAAGGAGAATCTAGATTATAAAGCATACAATATAAAAATGACTGATGAAGGCAGCAAATTTGAAGTTCATTATGATGATAAGAAAGTAGAGCTTGAAACTAAGCTTTTAGGCACGCACAATATATATAATATTTTGTGTGCATTTGCACTTGCAAAAGAACTAAGAGTTGAAGATGAAAAAATTATAAAAGCAGTAAGAAAACTAAAACCAGTAGAACATAGACTTGAGCTAAAACAAATGGCAGGAATACCTGTACTTGATGACTCATTTAATTCAAATCCTGAAGGATCAAGATCTGCTATTGAATGTCTTAATATGTTTGATAATAGATATAAAGTTTTAGTTACACCAGGAATGATTGAACTTGGCAAAATGGATTATGAATTAAATAAAAAGCTTGGAAAATATGCGAGTGTATGCGACTTTGTAATACTTGTTGGAGATAAAAATACCAAACCTTTGAAAGATGGTATGGATGAAGAAAACTATGATAAATATGTGGTAGTAAAGGATATATATGAAGCTTTTAATTTACTTGCTAAATTAAAGATAGAGCATGAGAATATAATAGCTTTAATTGAAAATGATCTGCCAGATAGTTATTCATAAAAACTTAAGGGGGGAGTTTAATGAAAACAGCAGTAGGAGTTTTTTTTGGAGGAAAGAGTGTAGAACATGAAGTTTCTATAATCTCTGCAATGCAGGTAATGAATGCATTAAAGGAATCAGATAAATATGAAGTGGTTCCAATATATATAACTAAGAACAATGAATTTTATTCTTCAGATAAACTTTTTGATATAAATACATATAAAAGTTTAGATGATTTAAGTAAAAAATGTGATAGAGTATATTTTGTATCTAAAAACTCTAAGATTTTAGTATTTAGAGAAAATTCTACATTTAAGAAAGAAATTGCAAGTATAGATATAGCTTTTCCAGTAGTACATGGATTAAATGTGGAAGATGGTACACTTCAAGGTTTTCTTGAAATGTATAATATTCCATACGTTGGATGTGATGTATGTGCATCAGCTGTAGGAATGAATAAAATAATATTTAAAAAAGTATTAAAAGAGTCAGGAATTCCAGTTATTGACTATAGCGAGATATATGAACATGATTTTGAAGAAAATGAAAAAGAGGTAATGATAAATCTTAAAGAAAAACTGGGTTACCCTATGATATTAAAACCAGCTAATTTAGGCTCTAGTGTGGGTATAAAGATTGTAAAAAATGATGAAGAACTATTAGAAGGAATAAAATTTGTACTTGAATTTACAGATAAAATATTAGTAGAAAAATGCATTACTAATCTTAGGGAAATAAATAGTTCAGTGCTTGGAAATTATATGAATGTAGAAGTATCAGAGCTTGAAGAGCCTGTAAAGAATGATGAATTTTTAAGTTTCAAAGATAAATATATGAGTGAAGGTGGAAAAGGCTCAAAGACTAGTAATGGAATGGCATCATTAACTAGAAAAATACCAGCAGACATTACTGATGAGGAAAAAAATACAATTTTAAGTTTATCAAGAAAAGTGTTTAAAATATTAGACTGTGAGGGAGTAGCAAGAATAGATTATATAATGGATGTAGATAGCGGAAAAATATATGTAAATGAGATAAATACTATTCCTGGCTCAATTTCATTCTATCTTTGGGAGCCAAAGGGTGTTAGTTTTACAAATCTTTGCGATAAACTAATACATCTTGCTATAAAAAGACATGAAAGAAGAGAAGGAAAGCTATATTCTAATGATGTAAATCTTCTAAGCATGCATGGAAAAAAATAAAGAAACAAAAAAGAAGAAGTAGAGACATTCTCTATTTCTTCTTAATTTTTAATTACATATTTATATTTTTGTCATTTATTTCTTTTAAAGTTTCATCAAATTTCTTTCTACTTGTCTTACTAATATTCTCTGAGTTATATCCAACTAAAGCATTTGGACATCTATCTGCAAGTTTTACGAATAAATCTTTAAATAGATCATAGTGCTTTCCTCTTGAATTTTTAGAACCAACAAATACCATTTTTCTCTTATTATTCATTATCTTTATGTATCTTTGAGTATCTACACCATTATATCTATAAGTGTATTCATACATCCATACGATATCTGTATATTTAACAACTGTTAAGTGATTTGTATAATCTATTACGAAATGATCTGTTAATATAACATTTTGCATGTCAAATTTTTGGGCAGACATACTGTCAAATTCACTTACTACAGAATCTAAATATCCTGATGCTTCTAAATTTTTGATAGTTTTTTTAGTTTTTAAAGCATTTGTAACTATAACTATTGCAAGTACTAAGAAACCAGCATATCCAATAGTGTATACTAATGTTGCTACCATTTTGTAATCATCGTAAGGAGATTTTGACATATCAATATAGCATGAACTAAAATAGTCTTCAAAGTTACTAGATGTCATTTTAGTTTCCTCTCCTAAGTATTCGTTATAATAATCGATTACAATATTCTTTAATTCTTTTGGTATTGTTGCACAGACACCAGTTATTGTTACTTTTTCTGGTTTTTCATCTATGTCACCATATGTATAATCTATTATTTTTTTGAATTTCTTTATGTCTGATGAATCTATCTTTATTATCATCATATATGTATCATCGCTAGCTATATAGTATTTATCTTTATGTGATTCATTACCATATGTTGCTACATAATCTGTAAGTAAACTTACATCAAAAGTTACATATTCACCTTTTTTCTCGTTAGAAATAGCATAAGGTGCATCATCGATATTTTTGTTTTCAAAATAAAGTAATACAGCAGTTGCTGCTATGCTAATTAATAATAAAACTATTGCCCAAATTTTTCTAGCTTTATCATTAGTTAGGCTAAGTAAACGTTTTTTGTTATCATTATCCATTTTATTATCCCCCAATACACAAATTCATTATAGCACACTTTTATAAATTAGTAAATATGTTTTTAAGTGAAAATTGTCAAAATTTTTATCAAAATGTATTGAAAAAAAGGTGCGCTATATCTTTTCTTTAAATGTTTATCTTCTACAGCTTTTATATATTTTGTTATAATAGAATTATATTTGTTTGTTTCTGCAATATTCCATAATTTTTCCTGAGTAACATGTATTTTATTAAGAATAGGTTTAAAATATGATTTTTCTTGCATCCATGAGTACATTTTTTCATTATTTTCCTTATTAAAACCTGTTGCATATGCTCCTGGTTGTATTATACCTACCTCTATATTAACATCTTTTAGTATTTTCATTTCATATCTAAGAGCTTCAAAAAATCCGTTTATAGCAAATTTAGAACTACAATATGGTGCAAGAAAAGGTATAGGTTTCATTCCAGCTAAAGATGATAGAAATATAATTCTACCTTTTTTCTTTTCCATAAATTTTTTTATAGCAGTCTGTGTAATTAATATATTTGAAAATACATTTGTATTAAATACATTTATAAATCTATCTATGGAAATTTCTGATACAGATCCAGAATCTCCAATTGCTGCATTATTTATTAATACATCAAAATCATAATTTAGTATTTTTTCTCTTTCTTCTTCATTTCTTATATCTAACTTAAAACTTATAATATCTAAATTTTGCTTAGATGCTATTTCATTTAATGCTGCAGCTTCATTTTCATAAAATGTAGTTGCAATTACTTTGTGTCCTCTTCTTGCTAAAGCTAAAGTAGCCATTTTACCAAGACCGCTACCTGCACCAGTTATAATTATAGATTTATTTTTCATTTAATTCACCCTCTATATAGTGTTTGCAATATAACATAAAAAATCATTTTTTTATAAATTTACATTTTTTCTATTGACATTTTAAGTAAATTATAGTATTATAATAGGGCGTTATGATGAATGGGCCATTAGCTCAGTTGGCAGAGCACTTGACTTTTAATCAAGTTGTCCGCAGTTCGAATCTGCGATGGCTCACCATATCGCGGCCCGTTGGTCAATCGGTTAAGACATCGCCCTTTCACGGCGGAGTGAGGAGTTCGACTCTCCTACGGGTCACCAGTGCTGGAATAGCTCAGCTGGTAGAGCAACGGTCTTGTAAACCGTAGGTCCTCAGTTCAAATCTGAGTTTCAGCTCCAAAAAAGAACTACGTTAGGCCATTTTTTTATAGATGACTTAACGTAGTTTTATGTCTAATGTTTGAAAATGGTGCCATTTTTGTGCAAAAAAATTAAAAAAGGTTATAATATTTAGTAAGTTTTAGTAAAAAGTAGTAGAAAGTGGTAAAAAATAACTTGACAATATAACTGAAATAGTTTATAATTAATGGTATATTGAGATTATTATGTAATCTTGGTGTACAATGGCGAAAAAATGAATTTCATTTTAAGCCTCCTTTCTTCAGAGTTACAGAAAGGTTATTAGTAGAGACATATTGTTTCGAGAAGGATAGCTGGAACTACCTTCTCCTTTTTGTGCATAAAATCGTGATAATGTCATAAAATAAAAATAGCACAAGCTGGAACTTGTGCTATGAGTTACTTGCGTTTGTTAATAGTTCTGTATAAGTTGCATAAAGCATTTATAAGACGAGCTATAGCATTCGCAATATTTATTAGTAATGACATTTGTTTCCTCCTTTCTACTCATAGAAAAGAGCAATTTAATTATAGTATATAAATATAAAATCAGGCAATACGTTGATGTCAAAAAATGGAATAAATTAGCATCGAATAAAATCGGTGCTTTTTTCATATAGCACCCACCTTTAGAAAAGCAATTTATTATAACATACAGATATAAAGTTAATCAATAAATTATTTCTAAAATGTTATAATTATTACAAGACTTAAACTATGCCCCTTTGCTAAGTTGAAAATATAGTGAATTTTATAAAAAAGAAAGCTTAACGCATTATGTTAAACTTTCAAATAGATAGAAAATCAAAAATAATTAATTCTTTACTTGTCTGTGTGTTTCAAATTCTCACATTTTTGATTTGCAACTGTACATGAAGTCTTACATGCACTCTGGCATGAAGCGGTACATTTTTGACATCCCCCATACTCTAAGGTAGATTTAAGGTTTATCTTGTTTACAGTTTTTACATGTTTCATTTTGGTCCTCCATTATATTAATAATTTAGTTAGAGATTTAACGTATTTAATTATACAATATTAAAATATTAATTGCAATAAAATGTTTTAAAAAGTAGAATATAAACTAGTTTTGTCGAAAAAAATAAAATATATTGTCGAGGCTTGAAAGTAGATAACTGAAATGATAGAATTTTGTTGGTGATTCGAAATGCTTTTGGTCTTAGAATTTTCCATCTATATTATTTTAATTTCATTTTGGTTATATTCTCTTTTAGATAAATTTTTCTTATGTACAAATCAAGGTGGCAAGATTGGTAAGTATATAAAAAAGTATAATTTAACAAATATAGCCAGCAACTTTGAACAAACTAAAAAAATAAGTATTTTAAATTTCTTTTTATCACCCAATGGTAGCAAATACTTTTTTAAAAGTATTTTTGCTACAATTGCAATTTTAGCCATAAAATTGGCTTTTACATATAATTTTTTATTCTCTAAAGTTTATATAATTAGTATTTTTCAAAAAAGAATTGACCTTGCAAACATTTTTGATGAAAGTTTTATCATATTTAAAATTTTATATTATCTATCAAGTTATGTTGTATATTTAGTTTTTATTCTAAAATTAATATATTACAAAAATTCAAGTAAAAAAGAAATAGAAAGAGAAGAAAGTTTATCTAAAGATACTCTTATTATAGGGAGCTATAACGATAAGAAATTAGGCATATATAAACAAGGACTATATCAAAACATATTAATAACTGGAAGTATTGGTAGTGGAAAAACTTCTACGGCAATAACAACAATATTTAGGTACTTTGTTAAAAATAACATATGTGGTTTAGTGCTTGATGTAAAAGGTAATTATGTAGATACAGTAAAAAAAGTAATGAAATCTTTAAATAGTAATCTTAAATTAAATATAGTAGCTTTAAATAACGGAATATATAATCCTATAGATATTCCTCATATATCTGCTTTTGAACTTGCCTCAAGAATAAAAAAGTGCTTAGAAATTTTATCTGAAAAAAATAGTTCTGATTCTTATTGGCTAGATAAAGCAGCTAGCTATATAAAAGATTTCATTGTACTTATTAGAACATATAATGACTATGTATCATTTCTAGAAATTCATAAATTGTGTATAGATAATGAGTACTTAAATAATAAAATAGAAGAAGTAAAAAATATAGTTATGCTTGGAAAATTATCTGAAAATAAGGTCTTTGAAATAAATAATAGCATAACAAATATAAAAAATGAGTATATGATGTTAGATACAAGAACCAAAAATATTATACGCTCTGAAATAACTAGAATGACAGATGTATTTGTCAGCGATTATAATGTATGTCAAAGATTTTGCTCAAAAAATGAAAAAAATCAAGATTTCTTTAATTCAATAACTGTTTTATCTATAAACATAGGCGAAAATCCTAAAATTTCTAAAATCTTAGCAACTTATTTAAAGCTTAATTTTGAAAGCGAAGTGCTTAGGGCAAGTAATAAAGAGGACAAGTTTTTACTCTGTGATGAATACCAAGAATTTTGCAATGAAGATGATGCACATTTCTTTTCTTTATCTAGAGAATATAAATGTATAAACGTTGTGGCCATGCAGAGCTATTCGTCACTTAAGAATACTTTGAATAATGAGGCAGCTTCAAATGTTATAATACAAAACTTTGTAAATAAAATATGGTTTAGAAATGATGATGTATACACTATAGGAGAGATAGTAAAACAGCTTGGAAAAGAGGAAAAAAGGAGAACAAATATATCTGTATCTGAAAATTCACAAGAATCTAAGTACAATATATTTTCTAAAAATTTCAAAAATAATAAATCTGGCATAACAGAAAGTTATAATATAAGTGAAAATTTAGAAGAAAGAATAGATAGTAGCTATTTTAGTAGCTATCTTAAAACATTTGAGGCAGTTTGCATTCTAAGTGATGGACTAAATAGCAAATTGTATAAAAAGGTTAGGTTAGATATGTGGAAAGAGGGGGAATGATATGAGAAAGAGTAGAAAAATAATGAAAGTGTGTATGATTACACTTATGATAGGACTTATCATAGCAAATGTATACGGTGCATCTTCAACACCAGGACTTGTTACTAAATTTACGACTGTATTTAATAAAATACAAGGATATTTAGTAAAACTGGCAGTTCCAATAGCAGGTGTTGCAATAGCAAGTGGAGTACTTATTAGAAAATTTAGTTTTGGTGACGAAGAAAAACTCAAAATGGGTAAAAAGATGATAGTAAATGCTATTGTTGGATATGCCATTATACTTAGCATAGACTTAATAATAAAATTTGTGGATGCATTGATATAGTATGGAAAGTACTAATTTAATTTCTAATATAAACATAGTATTTGAAAAACTATTTAACTCAGTAGAAAGAGATGTATTTAAGGCAATTGATAATATATTTGTCATAGATGAAACAATAGTAGAAAAAGAACCACTTTCAAATCTTATACAAATAGATGGCATAAACTATATTGGTGTTTTAGCAAACGCATTTATTATATTTTTCTGTATATATTACATAGTTATTAATTTTATTTCTATGTATAATGGAAACAAAAGTGAAAGTGTATTCAAATTTATACTTAAAATAATTGTAGTTGGTATTCTAACTAATTTTTCTATATACATATTATCAACTATTTTACAACTTAATAATATATTTACTGAGATTTTAGATGGAATTGCAAGGCTTATTTCTAAGGATAGTTTAACATTTGAATGCCTTAAAGATAAAATAATAAATATTGAAGAATATATAAAGGAAGATACATTAAGCCTAAATGGAATGACCAAAGGAATGCTCACATTTGGTAGTATAAGTGTGCTTATGACCTTTGCTATTAGATATGTAACTATTTTGTTTTTAATTTTAATATCACCACTTGCGTTTATATGTTTATGCACAAAGCTAACATCAGGAATATTTTTTTCATATATGAAGGTATTTTTTATAAATTTAATGATGCAAAATGTTGTAAAGATTGTTCTCATGTTACCACTTTCTTGTACAAATATGGAAAATATTATGTATAAGATTATTATGGTTGGAAGTATATATGTCATATATAGAATAAATACCTTTACAAAAGAAATATTTAGTAAAATAACATCTGATAAATTTGGGAGGGATTAAAGCTTGATAAAATCTAAAATATACTATAATTATGAGTATAAAAATAAGTTCTTAGGAATTATAGACTATAAAGCTTTAGTAATATTTTGCACTATAATTTTTACAATACTTGGAATAACAAGTCTTTTTAATTTATCATATAAAATATCATTTATTATTATTGCCATTTTTATACCAATAGGGTTAGTATTTCTATTTTGTGGAAATAACAATGAAAGTGGAATTGATGTAATGCTAAATGTTGTAAGATTTTATAGAAAATCTAATATATATATATATAAATATAATGAGATAAGAAAAAGTGATTTTAAAAATGGAAAATTGTATAAGAAAATGTGTAAATAACAACTTTTTTCATAGGTATATAATTTCTTAGAAAATGGGAAATTTGACATTATATTTTTTTGTGGTATAATATCTCCAGCTATAAGTAGGAGGAGTTTTATTTGAAAGAGGATAAAGCGCATAACATAAGGAAAGTAATGACCATAATAACTATGACACTTGCTTTCATGATGATATGTTTATGTATTATAGCGCTCCAAGTAAAAATTATAAATTTAGACTATTATGGTACTAAGATTAGGGTTAAAACATTATCAACTAATGTTCGTGGCTTTTTACTTAGTAATAATATATATATTGATGAAAACACTAGTATATATCCAAGCGTAGATACTGATATTAAAAAGAATATGAATATAGTTATTTCTAGTGATTTAGAAGTATCTACTATTGATATAGATAGTATGCTTGCTGAATATACACCAGTTACTGTTAAAATATTAGATGAAGAGATGGTTATCGCTCACAGTGAAGAATATATAGAAAATCCTGGTATGTATAGAGGAGTATCTAGGGTTACTACTGAGGGAGTAGACGGGGTAAAAAAGGTAAGATATGCAGTTAAATATTCTGATGGTTCTGAGGTATCTAGAACATTGTTAGAAGAGAATATAATTTCTGAAAGTGTAAATTCCGTAATAGAAGTTGGAACAAATTTAAATCTTGCAACATCTAGGTCGAATGGTATTGTTATACCAAAAGCTGATGATGGATTTAAAGTATACGATATTGCACTTAGTAGCGATATGCAGCAATATACATATATAATGTGCCAAAAGTATGGTATTCAGTATGAACTTTTACTTGCTGTTATGTATATTGAAAGTAGATATAATGTAAATGCTGTTGGTGGAGGAAACTCTTATGGACTTTGCCAGATACATTATTCTAATACAGCTAATTTAAGAAATAAGATAGGTATTACAAATTTACTTGATCCATATGAAAATATAGAGGCTGGTGCATATATGCTAGCTATGTATTTAGACGCGGGAAGAAAGTATTCTAGTGATACATATTTTATAGAACACTATGGCTTAAACTCATATAATATGGGTGAGGGGCTGTTCTATTCAAATTGTTTTAGCAAGGGAATTTTAGAAAGAACATATAGTATAAATGTAATGGCTACAAGAGACTCTTTACTAAATACAGGTAAGATATAACAAATAAAGAGGATTTTTTCCTCTTTTTATTTATATATTAGGAGGATTTTCT
>CAZXLZ010000042.1:0-10323 GCA_964642045.1 uncultured Clostridiaceae bacterium | reverse complement strand
AAATCACTAAAAGAGGTAGAATTTATAGCTAATGACACATATTTAGAAAATACAAATGATATGCTAGCTATAATAACTGGCCCAAATATGGCAGGTAAATCTACATACATGAGGCAAGTTGCTTTAATATCATATATGGCTCAAATTGGTTCATTTGTTCCAGCAAGAGAAGCTAATCTTTGTATAGTAGATAGAATATTTACTAGAGTTGGTGCTTCAGATGATCTTGCTATGGGTGAATCTACTTTTATGGTAGAGATGACCGAGCTTTCTAATATACTAAAAAATGCTACTGAAAATAGTTTAGTTGTACTTGATGAAATAGGAAGAGGAACATCTACTTATGATGGACTAGCTATTGCATGGGCTACTGTTGAATATATAACAGAGAAAATAAAGTGTAAAACGTTATTTGCTACGCATTATCATGAGCTTACTGAGGTTGCTAAAAAAGTTACATGTATTAATAATTACTCAGTGCAAACAGAAGAACGTGGTGATGATGTAATATTTTTACATAAGATAATAAAAGGGGCAGCAGATGAGTCTTATGGTATATATGTAGCAAAGCTTGCAGGTCTTCCTAAAGAGGCCATAACTAGAGCAAAAGCAATACTTAAAGAATTAGAACTGTCAGATATTGCCAAAAAAAGTATTGAAAAGGGTAAAAAGATTAACGCAGAAGAAATTGCTGTTGATATGTTTAATTATAGTTTAAATGAAGTGTCAAGGATACTTAAGAAGACTAATTTAGATGAGCTTTCTCCTAAAGAGGGATTAGAACTGTTATATAAATTAAAAGAAAAGATAGATTAATGTGCATAGGTAAGTAGATAATTAAAAATATAAATAAAATATCTACTTATCTTTATATTTTACTTCTTTTTGCTATTTAAGCAAACTAAAGTAGCAAGGAAAATATAAATTGCAAATGGTAGTTGGTAGAAAAAATATGTTATTTGCATTAAAATTATAACTGTACATGGGGGTGTATATAATGAATTTTGGAGAAAATTTACAAGCTTTAAGGAAAAGCAAAAACTATTCTCAAGAGGAACTTGCAGAGAAGCTCGACGTTTCAAGGCAGGCAGTAAGTAAATGGGAAAGCTCATCAGGTATGCCAGAGACTGAAAAATTAATTCATATATGTGATATATTTGATTGCAGTATGGATGAATTAGTTAGAGGAAAGATTTCTGCTGATGCAAATGAGGAGAAAAAGAAGTATGATAGTCTTATGGATAAGTTTAGCAAAGGTATTGCATTTGCCATAATGTTAATATTAATAGGTTGTACACTTATGCTAACTGCTATGGGGTTTAATGAAAATGGTGGTATAGGTGTAGTTATACTTCTTGTATTTATCGTATTTGCAGTTCCTATATTTATACTAAGAGGTATGGAGAAAGAAAACTTTAAAAATAAATATCCTAAACTTTCTAATTTCTATACAGAAGAAGAAATAGAAAGATATAACTATAAGTTTTCTAAAATGATAGCATTATCAGTTGGAATTATTTTAGTTGGTGTAGTAGTATTTATTAGCTTTATTTATCTAAACATATTTGATGAAGACAGTACATTTCCTGTTTCTATATTAATGTGTTTTATATCTATTGCTGTGCCAATTATTGTATATAGTGGTATAAATAAAGATAGATATGATATAGAAAAATATAACAATGAAAGCTCTAGTAAATTAAATGAAAACTCAGATAAAATCGGAAAAATTTCAGGTGTTATTATGCTTTGTGCAACTATAATATACCTATTTATTAGTTTTGTTTTTAACTTGTGGTATATAAGCTGGATTATTTATCCAATATGTGGAATGCTTTGTGGAATTATTTCTATTATACTTAAGAAGTAAGACTTTAATAATGTTAAATTAATTTATAATATAGTTAAGAATGAAAATGTTGTAAAATACATTAAATTATGTTAAAATATATATGAAGTTATTTTTTTATGGCAATAAATAAATGCTAGGTTTATTAAAGGAGGGCATTAATATGCAAACGTTATTATTATTTCTTATGCTTGGTATAAACTTTTTCATTTCTTGGCAAAATGCATCATGTTCAGGGCGGTATTGGACAGAATCTAAAGAAGTAGGAGGAAGTTTCAGAGCGCAGGTAGTTTCGGGATATGCTATGTCTATAGCTGGATTTACTATGGTATATGGCTATATTTTACTCCTTATATTACCTTTTTTACTTCAAATAGCAGGAGTAGATCAGGAAGTAATACTCAGCTTTGAAAGCCTTTCATCTGATCTTATCTATCTGTTTTGTATTATAACGATAGTTCCCATAGGCTTTTTTATATGGCTTCGTAGTCTAAGAAAATTTTGGGAGAATAAAACTTTAAGTTATGGTATAAATGCTGGATGGAACACATATGCTCAAATACATAATACTATAAATGTTGCAAGGAATGCACCAAGTGCACTTGGCAGAGTAACTAAGGTGCTTTTTGGTGGTAAAGGTAATAAAAAAGGTAATGCTATAATTGCTTTATGCGCAATTTTAGTACTCATAATTGCTATTTTCGGTGGATATTTTACTGCATCAGCCATTATGAAAAAAGCAGATCGTGAATATGATATGTTTTCGCGTGTGCAAACCCAGTAACAAATTAATTGCAAAAATACATATAGAACTGCTCTATAAGCTCAGATAATTTAATATTATCTGAGTTTGTTTTTTTGATAAAATGACTGTATACATTTATTGAAAATATTTTATGGTCATGTTAAAATAATTTTGATATAATGTAATATATAGGGGAAGGTAACATGAGCAAAAAAAATAATAGTTTAGCAACTACAAATAGTAATAAGATTAATATATTTGAAGCAGTAAAATTAAAAATGGTTGGTATGATGTATGGTGATAAACTATATAAACATTTTGGAATAATGAATGATTTAAGAAGCTATAAAATTATGGTAGATACTTTTGGACTTGGAACACTTATGAAAGCATTAAAAAATAAAGACTCAAATACTTCAGAAGTAGGTAAAGTGCTGTATAGTAGCAAAGATAGAAATAGCATAGATGTTTCTAATGATTATTTGAAAAAATACATATTAAATAATGTTAATAATGCTATTGATTTCTATAATGCCACTAATATTGAACTCTCTGATGTAGGGCAGGGGATAAAGCCACAACACTTTAAGAGAAAATCCTTTCCATATAACAATATGATAGATCTTCTTAGAGTAAATGAGGTAAACAAAGATACTTTGAAAGAAATATATGATGTATACGGAAAAGAAATAATATCTGAGTATAATAAAGATTCATTTTTAAGGAATCAATCCGTTCTTAAGATAGATGAAAAGCATAAGAATGTTTTAGCAGTTGGTGGGCTTCAAGATCATGTAACTGACTATACACAAGAGGATTTTGATAACATATTTACTAAATATTTTGAAGGCGGTACTTTAAGTGAAACAGAAAAATATATTGTTATAGGGTTAATTGCCAAAGAATCTGACCTTATAGGGGAATATACAGTTAAAGGACTAAGAGAAAATGAGGAATATATAAAATCAGAAATAAATCTTGGTATTTTTAATGACATAGTTGTAAATGGAAAAGAATACAGCACAGATGAAAGAAAAATGTATACAAAACTCCATGGTATATGGAGTGAGGCTGATTATCAAAAGTATAAAAATTCAGAGAAGCTTAAGGAAAGATTACAAACGCTTCCTAATAAAGAAGAACAAAGGGATAATATTGATAAAGTAAATAGCATATTATCTATGAATATGAATGATGTTATAGAAAATGGAGAAGAAATTGCAAGCGAGCTAGAAGATTTATTTTTAGATTATGAGGTAGAAAATAGAATTAATATAATAGAAAATGTATATGATCCAGAGAAAAAAGAAGAGATTATAATATCAGATTTATCACAGCTTGGAACTGGGGTACTTCTTCATTTCTTTAATCCAGATAGAAACATAATGAATTTTGATAAATATATACAAAAGTTAGAAGAAAAACGCTCAAGTGAGCTTGGAAGAGAAGTACATCTAACTGAAGATGAAAAACAAAGTTTATTAAATTCATATAATGCAAAAGAAAATCATTATATAACTGATAAAACATTAGAATTTGAAGGTATTGGTCAAGTAGGAGCTTTTGATAGTAGATATGTATCAGATGTTTCTAATCAGATTTCTACTAGGATTTTATCTCCTAAAAATATTTTACAAGGTAGAGGAGTACTTGGAAATATTGCACTTGGTTTTTCTAAAAGTACGCTTACGCCAGAACTTATTAATGCTATATCTGATAAAAATTTACATTCAAATAAAGGAATAGACTATGTTGAATCTAATAACACATTTAATGATTTTTCTGCAAGTTATGATGAGCTAATATCAGAGGAAAACATGGGTGAGGGTACAGAGATTGTTATGTTTAGAAATTCTTATGAGTCATCTTTAAAGCCATCATATGTCATGTATATAAATGAGGATAGTCTTGACTCTGAAACTGAAAAATCAAATATTCAAAATGTAAAAGAAATGATGAAAGAAGCAGGACTAAAAGTACCTCTTGTAATATTTGATGAATATACTGTAAAGCTTAAAGAAAAACAGAAAGAAGAGAAAAATAAAAATGCAGACTTAGATAATGAGAGGTAATAATATATAAAAACTAGTAAATTACTATATATTAAGTTTACTAGTTTTTATACTTAAAAATAAATATATGTTATATAATAACATTTGAATTATATTTTTTTACTTTTCCATTTACAAAGTAACACCAAAATGGTGATAAGAATATGCAAATTATTATAGAGATAAATACGTTATATCCACTCTTTTTTAACGTAATAATTTTAAATACAGTATCAATTAAAAATATTACGAAACCGACATCAGAAATAATTGAACTTAATGTATCAAATGAAGCCTCCTGATAATTTGGCCCAAACAAAAAGAACATTAATGAAGCTAATCTAACTATTGTTATTATAGCAAAATACACTACTTCAAATTTCTTGCCATATTTCAAAAATTTATTCATTATTTTTATTTCATATAATGCTCCAAGTCCTGGAATCCATAATAGACCATAATTATTAATATTTATTTTTCTTGCTAAAAGTGTCACGCCAATCTTTTTTATAATATGTAAGGTCATAAGAATACAAAATATAAAAAACATAAAGATTGCACTCATCATAAAAATCGAAATAAAAGCCATATATATTACCTCACTTAAAAAGTTTAAATTTTCTCTTTTCAAATATAATTTTATCATTTATTGATTTTAAAGTAAATGTTTTATTTATATTAAAATAAATTAAAAAAGATTATATATTCAAGATTGCAAAAAAGCATATTTAATAGTATAATTTAGAAGAAAATATCTTTTAGGGGGGATGTTATGGGAAGTATAGTATTACTTGATGAAAGTACGATAAATAAGATAGCAGCAGGAGAGGTTGTTGATAGACCAGCTTCTATTGTAAAAGAGCTTGTTGAAAATTCAATAGATGCTCATGCAAAAAACATAACAGTAGAAATAAAAAAAGGTGGAATAGATTATATTAAAATAACAGATGATGGTGATGGATTTAGAGCCGATGACACTGAGATAGCGTTTGAAAGACATGCAACAAGCAAAATAAGAAAAGAAGCAGATATTTTAAAGATAACATCAATGGGGTTTAGGGGTGAAGCTCTAGCATCTATTGCCGCTATTTCAAAGGTTACTTTAATTACTAAGCATAAAGATGAACAGCTAGGAAGTAAGCTTATAGTTGAAGATGGAAATATACTTTCAAATAGTGTAGCTCCTTCAAACAAAGGGACAAGCATAATAATAAAAGATGTCTTTTATAACACACCTGCAAGATATAAGTTTTTAAAGAAGGATTATACTGAAGCTGGGTATATCGAAGATGTTGTAGTTAGAATTGCACTAGCAAACCCTGATGTAAGTATAAAATATATAAATTCTGGGAAACAGATTATTTCTACATCAGGAGATGGAAAATTAGAGTCAGTAATATACAGTATTTTTGGAAGAGATGTATATACAAATATATTAAGTGTAGATTACGAATATGAAAATATAAAAGTAAGAGGATGTATAGGACTTCCAAGTATTTCCAGGTCTAATAGAAATAATGAGTTTACATTCATAAATAATAGATACGTAAAAGATAAGACATTAATGTCAGCCTTAGAAAAGGGATATGATGAAAAGCTTATGATTAATAAGTTCCCTTTTGCAGTAATAAATATTGAAATGTCTCCTGAAACTTTAGATGTAAATGTTCATCCAGCAAAATTAGAAGTAAAATTTGAAAATGAATCAAAAGTATTTGAAGCAGTATTTCATGCAGTAAGAAATGCTTTAGAAAAGTCAAATACTGAAAGCAGTCCATTTACTATATTAAAAAAGAAACATGAAGAAAGTGTAAATATACCAAATTATCAAACTATAAATAAAAGTAGCTTAAAAGAAAATACAGTTATAACAGAAAATGTGAAAGAAAATGATAAAGTCATTACTGATACAAATGTTAATATTAATACTTATGAGTTTACTGAACCTAAAAAAGAAGAAAGTCATAATACTCTAAGTAAAGAAGAAATGGATAAAACTAAGGAGTATTTAAATGTTATAAAAGACAGTTTAGAAGATAAAAAAAGTAGTGATAATGATGAAAAGCTAGAAGAAAGTAGCACTATAAACACTTACAGTGTGAATAATATTGAGAAAAGTTCTCCATTTGACATAGAAAAAAATGAATATGAGGAAATAAATTTAGTAGAAGAAGAGGCCAAAGAGAAAACATATTATAAGTACATTGGGTGTGCATTTAATACATATATAATAATTGAAATTGATGGAAAAGTATATTTTATAGATCAGCATGCAGCACATGAAAGGTATTTATATGATAAAATAAAGGCATATTTTAATGAGAAAAATAAGGATACACAAATGTTACTTTTGCCAATAATAGTTGAACTTAGAAATAATGAAATGCAAATTGTCAGAGACAACAAAGAATATTTTGAAAAATATGGATATATATTTGAAGAATTTTCGGGGTCTTCATACAAAATATCAGGCGTTCCAAATATAGGGGATATAAAGCTTGATTATAAAGAGATATTTCTTGATATATTAGATGAATTTATGACAGGTAATAAATCACAAAGAAATGAAAATGAACATAGATTTTTAGCAACAATAGCTTGCAAGGCTGCAATTAAAGGTAATATAGGAGTAACTAAAGAAGAGCATATAAAGCTAATAGATGCAATGCTTGAGTCAGACACTCCATTTACTTGTCCACATGGTAGACCAACAGCTATAGATTTTACAAGATACGAACTTGAAAAGAAATTTGGAAGGAAAGTGTAAAAAGTGCAAATCAAATCAAAACCAAAAGTTATATGTATAGTTGGGCCTACAGCTTCACGGAAAGACAGCTCTTTCTATAAACCTTGCAAAAAGAGTAAATGGTGAAATAATATCTTCAGATTCAATGCAAATATATAGAGGATTAGATGTAGGTACTGCTAAGGTTACTGAAGAAGAAATGGATGGGATTCCTCATCATTTAATAGATATTGTAGATATGGATGAAGAGTTTTCTGTAGCAGATTTTAAGAAAATGTGTTATGAGAAGATAGAAGAGATATTAGAAAGAGGAAAAACTCCGATTATAATTGGTGGTACTGGACTTTATATGTCAGCTGTAATCTTAGATATGGATTTTAAAGAAGAAGAAAAAGATGATGAGTATAGACAGTATTTATGTGATCTTGCTAAAGAAAATTCAAATGAATATGTGTATAACATGTTAAAAGATGTTGATAACGAAGCAGCTAAGGATATACATCCAAATAATTTAAAAAGAGTTATAAGGGCACTTGAAATGTACAAACTAAATGGTAAAAAAAGTGAACATATGAAAAAAGAAGAGCAAAGGATAAAATCTATGAATAGTAGATATGACTTTACACTTTTTTGCCTTACTATGCCAAAAGAGATGCTTCATGAAAGGATAAATAAAAGAGTAGATATCATGATAGAAAATGGACTTGAAAAAGAAGCAAAAATGGTGTATAAACTAAACAAAGGAACTGCAAGGCAAGCAACAGGGTATAAGGAAATGTTTGGATACTTTGAGGGAAATAGCACTTTTGAAGAAGCAGTAGAAGAAATAAAACTTAGAACAAGGCAGTATGCTAAAAGACAGATGACATGGTTTAAGAAAATGAAAGATGTAAACTATATCGATATGACTTTAGAGCTAGAAAAAAATCTAGATAAAATAATGGAGATTGTATATGAGGGAAAAGATAGAGTTTGAGAATGATAGCTTTAATGAAGTAACAAGTAAATCAAAAGCAAGGAAAATCATTCCAAAATTTATATTAGGAATTGTATTTATAATAATATGTATAATAATATTTATAGTTATTTTGAAAAGAAAAAATATAGACTCTATGTTATATGAAGCTAAGATTTCTGTATATGAGATATACTCAGAAACAAAAGCATATATAATAAATAATGAAACAGTAGTAGATTATAACAAAAATTCAACGATAGTAACACTTGCTACTGAAACAAAAAGAATTGCAGTAGGTGATGTTATTGCAATGTATAAGACTCAGGAATATGACAAGAATAAAGAAAAGCTAAATCAGTTAGATGAAAGAATAAATGCCAAACTGATGATGCTCCCATCTACTTATTCAAGTGAAATTGTTCAGGTAGAAAATGAGATTGATAGTGTTATTAAGGAAATAAAGAATACATCATCATATATAACTATAAATGAATATAAATCTAAATTAAATGATCTTGCATATAAAAAGGCAAAAATACTAGCATCATTAAATCCTAGCTTTACTGATCTTTTAAGTTTAATAAGTGAAAGAGATGCATTTAAAGAAAATATGAATACATCGCTTAATAATATAAAGGCGGATATTTCAGGAGTGGTTATATATAACACAGATGGACTTGAGAATAAGTTTTCAGTAGACAGTTTTGAACTTTCTAAAATAAAAGAGATAAAAAAGACTTATGATAACCTGCCAGATGAGGTGTTTGGAATAAAAATAGTTGATAATTTTGAATCATATATAATAATTGAAGAAAATAATCTTAATAATAGGATATATATGAATGAAGGATTAGTGTATAATTTAGAAGTACTTTCTAAAGATGCTATCCTTAAAGGAACACTAATTAATATCATAGATTCAGAAGATAAAACTAAAGTGTACTGTGTATTTAGGGTTACTAATGGAGTTGAAAATTTAGTAGAGGATAGAACTTTAGATATAAAAGTAATATGGAAAAAATATAATGGATTTTTTATTGATAATACTTCTATCACTAATAAAAATAATATAGACTATGTAACTATACTTAGTCTTAATGAGTATATAGATATACCAGTAAAAAAAGTAGCTACTTTAGAGGATAAATCACTTGTAGTTAACTATACAAATTCTGAACTAGAGGAAAATAGTATAGAAAGAGAAAGAAGACTTATACTTTACGATAGAATTGTGAAAGATATATCAGTCATAAAAAGATAAAGTTGACATATTAGTTTATGTAATGTATAATAGTTAACACTAAAGTTAAGAAATCGGAGAATAATATGTTTGAAAAATTAGAAGAATTAGAAAAAAAATATGAGGATCTAACAAATAAAATATCAGATCCAAGTATAATGAGTGATCAAAATGAGTTTAGAAAATGTATGAAAGAACACTCTAGCATTAGAGAAGTTGTAGAGAAGTATCAAGAATACAAAAAAGTAGAAAATGATATGAATGGCGCAAAAGAGCTTATGAGCGATAAAGATATGAAGGAAATGGCAGAAGCAGAATATTATGAAGCTAAAGATAAGCTTGCATCTATTGAAGAAGAACTAAAAATATTACTTCTTCCTAAAGATGAAAATGATAACAGTAACGTTATTGTTGAAATTCGTGGAGGTGCTGGTGGAGATGAGGCCGCACTTTTTGCGTATAATTTATATAGAATGTACACAATGTACGCTGATTTAAAGCATTGGCAAGTAGAAGTTATGGATATGAATGAAACAGAGCTTGGCGGTATTAAAGAGGTATCTTTTATGCTAAAAGGTAAAGGTGCATATAGTAAACTGAAATTTGAAAGTGGTGTGCATAGAGTTCAAAGGGTTCCAGAAACTGAAGCAAGTGGTAGAATTCATACATCAACAGTTACAGTAGCAGTTCTTCCAGAAATTGAAGATGTAGAAATAGAAATAAAACCAGATGAT
>CAZXLZ010000041.1:0-10717 GCA_964642045.1 uncultured Clostridiaceae bacterium | reverse complement strand
CATAAATAGGTCAATATTGGAAGGAAAATGGAAGATATTATAAAAGATATTGGATATATACAAAACAAAGAAATAAGTATAGAAGATGCGATATAACATAAATATTTATTTAAAATTTTTAATAATGAGGAAAAAATGAATTTGGATTAAGTCTTAATGTAAATGGGGTAATAGAATTTATCAGAATAGAGAAAAAATTTTTTTAATTTGGAAATAAATAATATATAGAAAATTCTTTTATAATGTTAGAAATTTATTTTACAAATTTAAGTGATGAAAAGATAACTATTCTAAACTTTGGAGAATCTTATTTAATTAATAATTTAGAAAAAAATCTTAGATTTGTAAGTAATTTAAAAATAAAAAGGAATTTAGTAGATGAAAAAAATATCTTATAGAAGAGAATAATATTATTTATTGCAAAAAGAGTGTATATAGAAATATGTGCACTCTTTTTTATATAAGAGGGGTGATAAATATAGTAGTAGATATATATAATACAAATAAAAAATATAATATAATTTATGCTGACCCACCTTGGCATTATAATACTTGGAAAGATGGTCAAGGAACAGCAGAAAAACATTATAAAACTATGAAAATAGAGGATATAATCGCAATGAAAGATGTTATAAAACAAATTTCAGAGAAAGATTGTATCCTTTTTTTGTGGGGAACTTGGCCTTGCTTAAATGAAGCAATGCAAGTTATTAAAGAATGGGGATTTAAGTATAAAACGTGTGGCTTTTTATGGGTAAAATTAACTAAAATGTTAAAGGTAATAATTGGACTGGGATTTTGGACTAGAGGAAATACTGAATATTGCTTAATTGCTACAAAAGGGCATATAAGTAGAAAGTCAAAAAAAGTAAGTCAAGTTATAATGTCCGTAAGAGAAGAACACAGTAAAAAGCCTGACCAAACAAGAGAAAGAATAGTAGAACTTATTGGAGATTTGCCACGAATTGAACTGTTTGCAAGACAGACAGCAGATGGTTGGGATTCGTGGGGAAATGAAGTTTGAAAAAGGAGTGTGGATAATTGGATATAAAGTCAAAATTATTAGTTAGTAAATTTAAAAATAATTCATACTGTAAAGATCTACAAGAGTATATTTATGATATGGTAAATGAAAATAAGCTAGATTATAATAAATTAAAATACATATATGATAATCTTTATAAAGGATATTCAGATTTTATAAAGCAAAATATTTATCCTGTTTCTAAATTTCTTTCAAATGGTTATTCTTTTGAAGAATGTGAAAAAATAATTGATTTATTAGATGATGCAACAGGAAAAACTGTATTTTGTTATGAAAAAAAGGAACAAGGATATAGATTTAATAAAATATATCTTGATTTAGATTTTAGTTTTGATAAATATGATGAATTAATAAAGAAAGGGAGTAACAAAGATGTTGCATTAAAAATGATAAAATATGAATTAGATTTAACTCCTACAACATTAAAATATATAATTTATGAATTAAAATCAAATATATGTATTTATCATTCAGATATAAAAAATCATTACCAATATATAAATGATGAAATTAGAAAATTAAAAAATAAATTTCAAAAGAGTGCAATAGAAAATAAGTTTCAAAGTATTAAAAGAGCAGAAGCAATAATGGCTGGTATTGATTTAAGAAATTTACAAAGAGAAAATAATAATCTAGGTGGAGAAAAAGAAAAATATCCATATAGTGATGAGCAAATAAAAATGATAGATTTATATGAAAAGTTAGAAGATACTAAGGAAAGATTAGAGCAATATGTAGAATTAAATTATGATAGTAATATGTTAAGTAAGTTAAAAAAAGTTAATTTGCTTGAAAGGAGTTAAAGAAATTGGTTTTAGTAATCACAAATAATGAAAACACAAAAAATATGGTTTGTAAATATATACATTTTAAAGAGTTTGTAGTTGAATTCTTAAATGTTGATTTAGTAAGTTATATAGATAAAGAATTTATGAATAAAAATTTAGAAAGATTTGATAGAATAATTATTGATATATCTAAACTTAGTGATAACAAAGAAGAAATATTAAAGTCAATTACTAAAATAAAGGTAATATATGGTATACAAATAATTATTATAGCTTTAAATTGCAAGGTAGGTGATGAGTTATTATCTGAGCTATTTAACATAGGTATATATGATTTTATAATATCAGAAGATGAAGAAAGTCAAAAAGAAGAATGGATAAAAGCATTAGATAAAAATAATTATATTGATGCAGTAAAATTTAAAATTGATAATACAAGCAAGAAAAAGAAAATAAAAAAGGTAAGTAAAAGCAAATTGAAGAAAAGTTTAAAAGAAGAAGTGCAAGTTGGTAAAAAAATGCTAACTTGCTTTTCTTTTATAAAAAGTAGGATACCTGATATTTTAACTTTTTTAGGATATGGTATTATAACTATTCTTGTAAGTATTGGTGCTACTGCTCTAATAAATGCAAATGTAAGAATGCTTATCATTGAAATTATAAAAGGGGGGATTTGATATGAAAAATATTATAGATAAATTAAAGATAACTTGCTTAGTGTGTGTGGTGTTACTATTAATTGATAAAACTACTTATGCTAGCACTATACTTGATAAAAACATATATAATAATGTATTGAATATTGAGTATCAAGTGGAAAAAGGTGAGAAAGATATGTTTATTAGTAATTTAGAATCAAGTATTGAATATGAGGAAAAAGAATACAGATTATTAGATTACAATATGGAAAATCAAAATTATATTGATACTATTGAAATTAATGATATAAAAGATATAACAGTAAAATCTAATAGTTTAACTGAAATATTAAAATATTTACCTAAGACAATTAATTATGATAGCGATGGGTATGTAGGAATAAATAACCTTGATTATGAAAACATAGAAGTTATACCTATATATAATGGTTATTATGAGGTATATGTAGATGAAATAAAACAATATTTTGATTTGATTAGAAATGATATGGACTTCATACCAAAAGAAATAGAGAAAGATGGTTTAACGTTATATTTAATCAATGTTGATTGGTACACACAAACAACAAAAAATACAGGGGATATCGAAATAACAGATTTGTATAGAGGAGAGGCTTTATATAGAGGAGTAAAGAGAATAACAAACCCTTATACTTACAGAGTGTTAGCTAAATATAGTGGAACTGCTGAAAAAGAAATAGAAAAGCCATATATAGTGAAAGTAAAATATGAGGAAATAAAACAAGAGCCAGAAAAAAATATAAATATGGTAATTCCTATAACTACTGGTACAAGTGGAATTTTTATTATACTAATTATTTTTTACTTAAAAGATAAAGTTAGTGTGTATTGTGAAAATAAGTATATAGGAAGATATAAATTGAAAAATAAAATTGTTGATATAACAAATAAGAAAATTAATGCTAATCAATATCAAATTAAATTAAGTAGAAGATTATATAAAAAATATAAAGGTCAAGTAATAACAGTAAAGAAAGGAGATTTAAGTAAATATTGCCATATTATAGGTTGCAATGTTGAAGTTAATTTTTAGGTGATGTAATGAAGAATAAAATTATAATATGTATAAGTGCTATTGGTATAATAGTTACACTTATATTTTTAAAGATATATGTATCGAATAAAACAAATACGGGAATGTCAAACAATATTAAAGTTGGAGATATTATTAATAATACTGATATTGTCATAGAGCAAGAGGAAATATTTGATGATTCGCATATAGGCACTTTAACTATACCAAAAATAAACTTATTTGATATAGAAATATGTGAAAGTGTAGAATTAGAAACCTTATCTCATTCAATTGGACACTTTGAAAATACAAATATATATGATGGTAATGTTGGTCTTGCTAGTCATAACATAGGAACAAATGCAAATTATTTTGAAAATATACACAATCTAGAGATAGGTGATGAGATATATTATAAAACTAAATATGGAACAAAGAAATATTTAGTAGATAATATAACAAATATAGATAGTTACGACTGGAGCAAATTAGAGCAGACAGATGATAATAGAATTACATTAATAACTTGTATATCAAGCAGTCCTAATTTAAGATTATGCGTTCAAGGGATAGAAGAATAGGGGGTTGACTTTTTATTTAAAATGTTATTATAATTATAATAAGGATGTGAGATTTATGATTTTGAAAAGAGCTTTGATAATTTTAGGTATTATAATAATAACATGTATAGTAGGAGCAGGACTAATATTATTAGGTAATATGAATAAAGAAAATAATAGAGATACCGATATATATGAAGAAAATGGAATTGATTCAGCATCAATAGAAGTAGATAATAAAACAGACAATGACAATTTAGATGAGAATACAAGCAACCATAAAGAAATAGATAGCGAAGATAATAGTGTTACAGTTGATAATAACTTGGAGCAAACTGAAAACGAGGAGCCAATAATTACTAATAATGAGCAAAACAACAATGTTAATGTTCCAAATAATAGTACAACAAACAGTGTGGAAAATAATGTCCCAAGTGATAATAATGAGCAAGGAACTAATGAAAATAATTCTAATAATGATAATAATACAGTAGTAGAGAATACACCACCAGCTCAAGAAACACCAAAAGAAGATGTATATACTTCTAAGAGGAATGATTCAGAAATTAACAATATGATTTCTATTGCTAAAAGACTTATAAGAGAAAATAAAGATAATAGATATTCGGGGTTAGTGGATAATGTTGATAATATAAATTTCGTAATAGAAAAATCAGGAGATGTATTTTATCCACTATATGAATCTAGAATTGCAAATATAGTTATGGATAATTATTACCCTGAGTTTTACGTCTATGCAGAAGATATTTACAAAAATGGAGAATATGTGAGGACTGAATATTATTTTCAGTAATTTTTAAAGCAAGTAAGTAAAAATATTTACTTGCTTATTTTTTTATTTAGGGGGGAAAAATTAATGAATAGGATATTAAAATTAAGTATTTTATTTATAATATCATTTATTGTTATATGTAAAATAAATTTTGTAAATGCAGAAAGTTATAACGTAAATGATAATATAGATTTTGGAAGATACAATATATATTGTAGAGAGGGAGCAAGTTATATAAGATATTATGGAATAGGGCAATTCAACCATATGTATTTTTATAGAGATCATAATAATGTAGAACATAAGGCATTTTGCTTAAATTTAGGACTACCAGGAGCAGAGGCAGGAGATTATACTGTGGATGCTAATCAATTAATAGCAGACCCTAAAATTTCTAGTATATTGATTTCAGGTAGTCCATATAAAAGTCTTGCTGAACTTGGATTAAATAATGAAGATGAGGCAAGTTTTGCAACACAGTTCGCCGTATGGGCATATATAGACCATTTAGATTTAAATGAAATAACACCATACGCACCTCGGAAATGAAAATGTAGTTAATGCTATAAGAAAAATATATAATGATGGAGTAAATATGCAACATACATCAGAGGCTATTTTGAATGTTGAGAAAATAGGTAATGTGGGTATAGATAATTTAGATTCAAATTATTATTCTCAAGTTTATTCCTTATCTCATAATGGTAATGTAAAAAATATTAAGTTATCAGTTATGGGAGCAGATAATATAAAGATAACAGATATAAATAATAATGTAATGTCAGATATAACTAATGCAGATAAAATAAAAATATTAGTTCCTGTTAGTAGTGTTACTGATGATAAAAATATAATGTTAAATTTTAGAACAGAATCTTTACAAACATCAGTTATGTTTGGTGCAACAAATGTAGCAGGTAGGCAAAATATGGGATTATTACTTGATCCAGTAAATTTTAGAACTGTGCAAAGTCAGTTTAAAATAGATTATACAACAGAAAACATAATAATAGAAAAGTTAGATAGAGATACATTCAAATCGATAAAAGGCGTAACATTTAGATTTGAAAAATTAGATGGCACAAGTCTTGGAGAATTTACAACCGATGATAACGGATATATAAGAGTTGATGTAAAAAAAGATTTAAAATTATTTACAGAGCAAAAAATACGAGTTGTAGAAGTTAAAGCACCAAGCATTTATAATATTAGTTCGGCTAATTCAAGACAAATTGATATTGAATGGGGAGTATCAAATAATATTACATTTTATAACGAGAAAAAGAAAGGACAAATAAAAGTTATAAAAGTGGATTTAGATAATAATGAAGTAAAATTGCAAGGTGTAGAGTTTAACGTATTAAATTCAAAAGGTGAAGTAGTAGATACTATAAAAACTAATGCAAGAGGTGAGGCAGTTACTAAAGTATTGCCAATAGATGATACATATACAGTGCAAGAAACAAAGACATTGCAAAACTATGTGTTAAATAATGAAACACAAACAGTTACTTTAACTGAAAATCAAGTAACTGATATTAATTTTAAGAATGAAAAAAAGAAAGGGCAAATAAGAGTTATAAAGGTAGATTTAGATAATAATGAAATAAAATTACAGGGGATAGAATTTAATATATTAGATTCAAAAGGAAATGTAGTAGATACTGTAAAGACTAATGCAAATGGAGAGGCTACAACTCAAAGACTACCAATAGATGATACATATACAGTACAAGAAATTAAAACTCTTGATAACTATGTATTAAATGAAGAAGTAAAAACAGTTACTTTAACTGAAAATCAAGTAACTAATATTACTTTTGAAAATGAAAAAATAAAAGGAAGAATTAAAGTTATAAAATTAAGCTCAGATGATAATAAATATACTGATTTTTCAAAGAATACGCCATTAAAAGATGTTGAATTTCAAATACTAGATATAAATAAAAATGTTGTAGATACTATAAAAACAGATGAAAATGGTATAGCAATTACTGGAGATTTAATAAAAGGTACTTATTATATTAAAGAAGTAAAACAAGCAGACTATTACTTACTTAATGAAGAAATATACGAAGTTGAAATAGTTAATCATAAGGATTTAATAGAACAAGTTATATTAAATGATAATGTAGACATAGATATTGAAATAGAAAAGACTGGATTTATAGAAACGCAAAATAAAGATAATATATACTATAATTTCCAAAATATTCATAATAAATCTAACGTTCCACTAGATAATTTTACTTGGAATGATACTTTACCAACAGAGGCTGTAAGATTAGATAAAATATATACAGGTACTTGGAATGAAAAGTTAGAATATAGTGTATGGTATAAAACAAATAATAATGACTTTAAAATGTTTATAGATAAGCTAGATACAGAGATAGTATATGAGCTAGATTTTAATACTTTAGAATTAGAAGATGATGAGTATATAACAGAGTTTGAATTTAGATTTGGAACAGTTAAAATAGATTTTCAAGAAATAGAAAGTCCTATTGTATATGTAAATGTATTAGATAATTTAAAAAATGGTTTTACATTTACAAATAAAACTAAAGTATCAGGTAATTACTTAGAAGAAAAAATAGAAGATAATGATGATTGGACTACTATCATTTATAATAGAAAAATAAAATTAAATAGAGAATTGCCAAAAACTGGCATATAAGAAACAAAAGATGTGCTAGTTATACAAAATTAACACATCTTTTATTTAGATTTTTTCTTCCAATCTTTTGCTTCAGCCTCATTAAATCTTGAATCTGAAAAGAATTCGCAAAGTTTTATTCCTAAGGCATCACATATATATAATAAATTTTCAAGTCTAATAGTTTTATTTTTTCTAGTTAAATACATAGTAAGTGTAGAGCTATAAATTCCTGTTAGTTTTGACAATTTGTAGGTAGTTAAGTTCTTTTCTTTCATTAGTTCCTTAATTTTAATTACAACGATTTCAGAAAAGTCCATTTGTATTTCACCTCTAACATAATTCTATCAAATAAAAATCAATAAACATCTCATTAAAATGAGATGTTTTGTCGAAAATATTATAATATAACAAAAATTGTGCTATAATTAGACAAAAAATGTTTAATGTAAGGAATTTAAAGTGTTATGATAAAAAATATAGATTTATATACCACAAAT
Organism: uncultured Clostridiaceae bacterium; assembly: GCA_964642045.1. Taxonomy (GTDB): domain Bacteria; phylum Bacillota; class Clostridia; order TANB77; family CAG-465; genus RGIG5057. Next base: position 2,677 of record CAZXLZ010000041.1, on the reverse strand, counting down.
GATGAAGTAAAAAGGATGATAGAAGATTATGAAACCAATAAAAAAATAAAGGAAAAAATGGAAAAGCATTTTAATTTTGAAATACCTGATTATATTGCAGATGATGTTAGATTAGGCGAAAATTATGAGCATTTTTGTTTAATGGTAAATATTGCAGTTATAAATGAAAGATTAACGGAAGAAAATGCTAATAAATTAAAAAATGAAGTAAAAAAGTATTTTAACATTGGTTATCCACACTATTTTATTATTAAGTAATATATGTTAAAATAAAAATTATAAGAAAATTATATAATAAATATGTATTAACGTATGTTAATAGTCAGACAAATACATATTTTTATGATGCAATTCATAAAATAGATATTTATTTACGAAAAATGTTGTCTAGTTTTGTCGAATAATGTCTAATAAATGGATTTTTATTGAATACGATGTATTTGATGATATAATTACTTTGCGTGGATGTAAATGAATATTAAAAATAATTATTTTTAAGGAGGGTAATTATAATAATTTATGTTTGCGTAAAAAAATATGAAACGGAGAATACGTACTATGAAATTTTTACGGATGGTAAAGGAAAAATATGTAAAGTATATGGCATTTGCACTTGCACTTGCTATATTAGTTACTGGTTTTTCTTTCCCAAGTCAAGAAGTTTATGCCGATTCTTATCAGGATGATAACGGTGTAATTGTTACTCAATTTAGTAATGGGGATGTATCTTCTGAGCTTAGTGTTGATGATACGAAGTTTGTTGCTTGTTATTCAAAGGATAGCGATGAGTACAGTTTATATATAAATGATAATCTGTATAGACTGAGTGGAGAAATAGTTGAAGATAAGCTTATCCTTGGTATAGTTAATAACGATGACCATGTATCAGAGGAAAAGGTTGTCGGACAAGCCGCAATAGCTCTTCCATTAATTTACTGGACTCCCACACTTATTGCTGCAGCTAAGGCTGTGATTGCTAGCACTGTTGCTGTAATTGGTGGATACAGTATTTGGTATATTGCAGATGATATAGCAGCGATGATTGATGCTACATATGTAAAGCCAGGTGCTCCATCGCAATCAGTAGGTGCATTTTATGCAGCTGAATTAATTAATGGCAAGGTTGTGATTAGCTCAGAAATTACAGCACAAGAAGCTACAAACAGATTAATTGCTGGTAGAGACATATTTGCTACAACAAGTCAGGCAGCACAGTCAGCTGCTAGTATGGCTGGAGTAAATATGGGTTTTGCTACTCCACATTCGGCTCATGGTGGAGATGGGTACTACCCTCATTGGCATCCACACGGAAGAAAATGGTATAAAAATCCATCACACTCTCCTCATGCTTGGTACGGGAGGGTAACAGAGTAAGGAGGAAATGTTGTGATAATAAATGTTTGTTTTGATTTGCATGCTTCTAGTATAGAATGTGATATAGATGAGTCATGTTTTGATGAGGCTTCAAAGAGATTTGAAGAATGGTTGTATGAAGAAAAAGAAATAGATGGTATGAAGTGTAGGGGTATAAAAGACTCTTTGAATATCGATATTCTTGATATCAATGTTGTAATCAGATTCTTTAAAGAAATATATCCAAATTCAAATCCAAAGTTATTGAAAGATAAATTTGATATTGATGACTTAGATTTAAACATTCCTACTATAAACTTGTAATTCAGAGGAGCTAGTCAAAATGGCTAGCTCCAATTTTTTTCTTGAGGTGGTATTATGACAAAAAATCACATTAAATTTTGGCGTATAGTAATAATTTTTGGAATTATACTAAGTATAGTAATATTAACTACATATTATAATGATAGCAAAGATATTGTTAAGATTGGAATTATTGATAGTGTAATAGACAAGAAAGAATGTGGAAATAATGTTATAATAAAAGATTTTACGAACAAAGATTATATGACAATAACTAATCACGGTAAGACAATATTATCAATTATCAATTATCAATTGTGAAAAAAATTATGATATATATTACGCAGAGGTATTAGATAATAAATTAGAGGCAAATATAGATGAAGTTGTTAGTGCTATTGAATGGTGTATAAAAAATGATGTAGATGTAATTAATATGAGCTTTTCTACTTTATTTGATAATGAAAAATTACATAATGCAATAAAATCAGCACTTGAACATAATATTCTAATTATATCTTCTTGTTATAATAATACTACTGATATTTCATATCCAGCTAATTATGATGGAGTAATAGCGGTTTCAATTGACCCTAATAGTAATGCAGATATAATTATAAATGATAGCTCTTTTGGAAATAATATACCAATTTGTAATTCGTATGCAACTGCAATAGTTACTAATGAAATTTGTAAAGCATTTTTAAATACGTAAGTATCTTACTAATATTTTCAAGTCTTAATTATCATATTATAAGTCTTTTTTATAATAAAGTATATTTATTATAAAAGTATCCTAAAATAGAAAGAATATTTTGATTAATTTGCAATGAATTCTATTTTAGGATGCTTTTTTATTTTTGAATTTTTCTTGAATTTCCAATAATGAATGAATACATTCCAAAATATTGTTTTTCTTCTTTTGATAATTCTAGTATTTTTTCTAGTAATTTATTACTTTTATTATCTAAACTTGATTTTAATTCTAATATTTTAATATATAATAATTTTTCTATTTATT
>CAZXLZ010000040.1:0-10960 GCA_964642045.1 uncultured Clostridiaceae bacterium | reverse complement strand
TCCCCTTATAGGGGTAGAGCAAACGACCCGTTATCACGGGTCGTTATGATTATAAATAAAGAGATTGTAATATAGTTTTGAGTATGGTATAATACTTTGGCAATAAGTTTTATTAGAATTAGGGAGAATTTCCTGATTGATATTATTATGGAAATACCAAATTCTAATAGATAAAATCAAAATTAAATTTTAACTTTATAGGGGGACTAATATGCTTACATTTTTTATGATTTTGTCTTTAGTATTATCTATTATTTTTTTAAGAAAACTTATACAATGTGGGAAACAATGTGATGAGAACGAGACATCAGAATCGAATATAAAATTTGCTGTATTTTTAATCACAGTAATTTGTTTAAGTTTGGCCTTTGTGGTATGTATAACAGCCTTTGGGTCAAACATTTATGATTTATCAACTTCTTATACAATTGATGATAAAATTGCAATTTATGAGAAGGAGAATAGAAAAATAGAAAAACAAATAGAGGTTTTTGTTGAAAGCTATATGGAGCAAGAAGAGAATGTGTATACTAATTTAAGTATAGATGGGGAGGACGCCTTTGAAATGGTATTTAAAATTCCAAAGTTACAATCATATAACTTCGTTTTAGAGCAGATAGAAGTATACAGTGAAAATAATAAAATTATAAAAGAGCTTGAGCTTAAAAAGAGTAAAATTCCAAATTTAAAATTTGCGTTATATTTTGGTAGATAATATATTTCCTAATTATAAAATAAACTATATATTTAGTATAGGTTATTTTTATAAGTATAGCATATTATACAAGTAAAATATTAAGGAGAATAAATATGTGTAGCTTACTTTTGGTAATATTTTTGACTTTATCTATTATATTAGGTATAAGGGCATATAAAGAATATTATCGTTATGCTGAATAGCCTTTTTTGGGTACACCTAGTTTATGGTTTTGTTTGATTTGTAGTATATGCGCTTTTATTTTTCTAATAATTGTTTGTTCATGTGCTACAACATTAGCAACAAAGGATACTATTGATGATAAGATAGCAATATATGAAGAAGAAAATATTGAAATTGAACATATGCTAGATGGTATTGCAAAGAAATATATAGATTCAGATTTTGAACTGGCAGGCGAAGATGTTGTAAAATTTGTAATGAATTTATCTGAGTTTAATGAAAATGATGTAGTACAAGAAAATATAAAGCCTTATGTTTCTAATTACTTTTCTAATAAAGAAAAAATAAAAAAGCTTAAGGAGGACAGACTAAATATTTCTGAATACAGATGGAATTTATATTTTGGAATATAATAATATAAAAAGGAGGTCATAAAAATGACTTCCTTTTTATTTGGTAAAATTTCAGTTAATTGGTTATTTTATCATAAAAAATGCCATTTTAAAATTATTTGTATGATTCGTGATTGCTAATAATTTTAATTTATTTTACATAAATATTAAAAAATACTTGCATTTTTGCAAAAAATATTATATAATGTTGTCAGAAAAGATGGGGGAGCATACAATGAGAGTAATAATTGATGAATTTATAAACCACTTAGAAAGCAAGCATGCAGCAAAGAATACAATTGCATCTTATGAAAGGGACATAGTAAAATTTGAAGAATATTTTGAAAAACAAAATAGACAAGTTTATACATTAAAAAAAGAAGATATGGAAGAATATATCGATTACTTAAAATCAGAGAACAAATCTAGTGCAACAATTTCTAGAACATCTGCATCTATAAAAGCTTTCTATAAATACTTAGTTAGTAGAAATTTAGCAGACCAAAATATTGCACTTGATATAGAAACATGTAAAGTTGAGAAAAAAGATCCAACAATACTTACAAAGGCAGAAATAGAAGCACTTCTTACTCAGCCTATTCCAAATGATTTAAAAGGAAAAAGAGATGAAACAATGCTACATGTGCTTTATTCAACTGGTATGAGAGTTACAGAGCTTATATCTCTTAAGGTTTCTGATGTCAACTTTAGTGCAGGAACAATTAAGGTTAATAAAAACAAAGTTGCAAGAGTTATAAAATTAAATAATTCTACGGTTAAATTCTTATCTAATTACGTAGAAAATTTAAGACCACTTCTTTGTAGAATAGATACTGATGATACGCTATTCTTAAATTCTAATGGTAAAAAACTTACAAGACAAGGATTTTGGAAGATTCTTAAGCAGTATAAAGAGGGAGCTCATATAGAGAAAGATCTTACTCCACATACATTAAGACATTCATTTGCAGTTCATCAGCTTCAAGACGGCATGGATATAAAGAAACTTCAAGAAGTTTTAGGTCATACTGATGTTGCAACTACAATGATGTACAGTAACTATATAGACGAGCATAGAGAGTTATAATAATTTAAAATAAAGAGAGGAATTTATGTGTTTTTACAAAAATTCTTCTTTTTTCTTTGTTCATAAAATTATCTTAAAGTTTTAGGTATTTTATTGAAAATTTTAATAGTAGTGATGAAAACACACCTTGCATATATTTGATGAATATTAAAAATAGGATAATTAGTATTGAAATTTTACATAATCTATTATATAATATAAATGTATATTTCGTAAAAATCAATAATAATTTAGAAAGGAAAAGATGACATGTTTGTTAAGTGCAAAAGATGTAAAGGATCTGGAAAATATAACTACTTTGGAGACAAAATTGAAGATTGTGCAGATTGCAAAGGTGAAGGTGGCTTTGAGATTCCCGAAAAAACAGAGCTTTGCCCTAAATGTGGTGGAACAAAGGTAATTCCTAAACATTTTAGCGGCGCTTTACCTTTAAACTTTCCTTGCCCTAGATGTTTAGGCGATGGTTACGTGCCTAAACATTGACTCTATAATTTTTAAAATGACACTGTATTAAAAAATATGGTGTCTTTTTCTATGCCATAATACTTGTTATTTTGTATATTTACTTGATATTATATACTACTTATGTTAAAATATATAAACCACTATTGGAAATGATTTTCAATAAGGAGGACTTTATGGAGAGAAATACAAAACAAAAAGATATATTAATGAATTACTTAAAAGAAAATAGTGATAAGCATATAAGCGTTAAAGAAATTAAAGAAAAAATAGGTTCAAAGGTTGGAACTACCACTATTTATAGAATTTTAAATAGTTTGGTAAAAAAGAATGAAGTAAAGAAAATACCACTAGATGAAAAACAAGGATTTTGTTATCAGTATAATGCAAGCATAAAGGAGTGTCATTCGCATTACCATTTAATATGTGAAGAATGTGGAAAACTTGAGCATTTTGAATGTAAAAAGCTTCAAAATGTTATAGAAGATGCAAAACAAGATAAAGATTTTTCAATTAATGAAAATAAAGTTGTTTTTTATGGAAAGTGCAGTAAATGTAAGGAGTAAATATGAATTTTAAAAAGATACTTTTAAGTATAGCTTTAATTATATTTATAATATCACTTATTTTTTTAGTTATATACATAGGAAATACCCATAAATCAAATAGTAGTGATAAAATGAGTATAGTTGTTAGTAATTTTGCAAGTTATGATTTTATTAGGCAGATTATAAATGGAACTGATGATATAGATTTAATTATGCTAGTTAAGCCTGGCACTGATGCGCATAGTTTTGATCCTACTGCCAAAGATATTGTTATGATAGAAAATTCAGATGTTTTTGTGTATATTGGCGGTGAGGTAGAGCCATGGGCAGAAAAAATAATTACATCATCAAATATAGATAAAAATAATATTTTCTGTATAGCTGATTATGTGGATAAGGAAAAAGAAGAAGATTATGGTTTTGAAAAGCATGAGCATGAAGAAGATTCTTTTAATTACCATATCTGGACTTCTCCAGATAATGCAATAGATATGGTTATTTCGCTAAAAGAAAGAATTATAAAATTAAATGAAGCCAAAGCTAATATATATGAAGAAAATGCTGAAAGTTATATAGGTAAGATAAAAGAAGTAGATAATTTATTTAAAGAAGTTATAAAAAACAAAAAGAGAGATTTGCTTGTATTTGGAGATAAAATGCCAATGCAGTATTTTATAAATTACTATGGTTTAAACGTAGAGGCCGCATTTAATGGATGCTCATCAGAAACTGAACCAAGCACTAAAACTATTTCGCATCTTTCAAGCTTAGTAAATGAAAGTGGTATACCAGTTATACTTTATACAGAATTAAATGATGGAAAAGTAGCGTCTGTTATAGCTAAAGAGGCAGCAAATAATGCAGAAATATTAAAAATTCAAACACTTCATAATATTAGTTTAGAAGATTTTAATAATAAAGAGACATGGATAAGTCTTATGAAGAGAAATATAGGAGTTTTAGAGAAGGCTTTATATTAATTAAAAAAAGGTGAAAAATATGCAAAATGTTATAGTTATAAAGGATTTATCCTTTAGTTATATAGGAAATAAGAGTGTATTAAAAAAGATAAATTTAGAAATTGAGGAAGGAAAATTTACATGTATAGTAGGTGAAAATGGTTCAGGAAAAAGTAGCTTATTAAAATGTATAGTGGGATTAAATAAAAACTATATAGGTAAGATAGTAGTAAATGAGAAAATTGGATATCTTCCTCAGAGTAATATTGCTAGTACTGATTTCCCAGCTTCAATAGAAGAGGTTGTTTTATCAGGTACAATATCAAATAATCCTCTAAGTATATTTTATAAAAAAGAAGATAGAAAAAAGGCGATAGATATAATGAGAGAACTAAATATATATGATATAAGGAAAAAAGCTTTCTCAGATCTTTCAGGTGGTCAAAAGCAAAGAGTACTTATAGCAAGGACAATGTGTGCTAGTGATAAACTTTTAATTCTAGATGAACCTACTAATGGACTTGACCCGAATATAGCAAAACAAATATATCATTTGTTAGATACATTAAAAAAGAAAAGGAATTTAACTATACTTATGGTTTCACATGATATAGATAGAGCACTTAAATTTGCTGATAATGTTATAGAAATGGAGCAGGGAAAGGTAAGTTATAAAGGCACTACCTACAGTTATATAGCAGGAGGAAATAAATAATGATAGAAACGATTTTAGAAATGCTCACACATGTATTTATGCAAAGGGCAATACTTGTTGGAATTTTAGTGTGTTTATGTGCAGCTCTTCTTGGTATAAGTTTAGTTTTAAAAAGATTTAGTATGATAGGAGATGGACTTTCTCATGTAGGCTATGCGTTAATTACGATAGCAGCTGCATTTGGAATTAGCAGTCCACTTTATATAGCTGTGCCTGGAGTGATAATTGCAGCAATTTTGCTACTTAAAATAGGTAATAACAAAAGAATAAAAAATGACAGTGCAATTGCTATTATATCTAGTAGCGCATTAGCAATTGGCGCTATGGTCACTTCTCTTACAACAGGTCTTAATACAGATGTATGTAATTTTATGTTTGGATCAGTTCTTGCTATGAGTGAGTCAGATATAGTTTTAAGCGTCATTGTTGCAGTTGCTGTTGTAGTCATTTATATTGTATGTTATAAAAAAATATTCATTATAACCTTTGATGAGGATTTTGCTGTGGCAAGCGGACTTAATGTAAAAAAATATACTAGTATACTTGCAGTACTTACTGCAGTTATAATTGTTGTGGGTATGAGAATGCTTGGAACACTTTTAATTAGTAGTATTATAATTTTTCCAGCACTTACATCAATGAGAGTTTTCAAGACTTTCAAAAAAGTAGTTATAAGCTCTAGCATAGTTAGTGTATTTTGTTTTTTACTGGGTCTATATTTATCATATATACTTAGTATAAGTACAGGTGCTATGATAGTAGTAACAAACCTAGTAATGTTTATTATATTCTATATGGTAGAAAAAATAAGGAATGCATAAGTAAGTATTGCGATTATACATTCCTTATGATAGAATATCCTTAGAATAAATATGTCATGAGGATTGAATACTTTTCTATAAAAAAAGATTAATTTAGATAGAGTTGGGATTGAAAAAGAGAGTTGATAAAATGACAAAAAGAAAAACTTTTGCAGATAGTGTTCTAGAATTTAATGAATGGTTAGCTAATATATCTTTAGCTTTATTTGGTAATTATAGCATTAGTAATCCATTTAATGATAAAAATAAAGAACAAATAAAAAAGTTAACCAATGCATTTTATAATAAATATTATAATGACAATAATAAAAGATATTTAATACTAGGTAGTTCACCAGCAAGGAAAGGCACAGCTACAACAGGTATTCCATTTGAAGATGCGAGTCATCTTTATAAAGAGACTGGTATTATGATTGATAACTTTTATATAAATAAATCATCTTCTGATTTTTTGTATGATGTTATGGAACAATATGGTGGCCTTGAAAAATTTTATAATGACTTTTTTATGAATTTTGTCTGTCCGTTAGGAATAGTAAATATAAATTCAAAAGGAAATGAAGTTAATTCAAATTATTATGAAAATAAGAAATTGGAGAATGCTTTGTACGATTTTATTGTTGATTCTTTAAAAAAACAGATTTCTTTTGGAATTAATACATCGATATGTTATTGTATAGGAAGTGGAGAGAATTTTAAATTCTTAACAGAAATTAACGATCGATATAAATTTTTTGATAAAATTGTTGCTTTAGAACACCCAAGATTTATTATGCAGTATAATTCAAAGGACAGGACTAAATATTTGAATAAATACATTAATGCTTTTAATAATAGAAATTAAAATAATAAAAGGGGGCAGAAATATTTGTGTCTTGTGGATACACGGAAAAAGGATATACTAACGATATTTCTAACTTTCTTTCGGACTACCAAAATTTATTAATACTAGTTAAATTTAAATACTTTTAATCCTATTAAAATAAAGGTAAAAGTATTAAAATGAACTTTGGAGTGCGTAAAGTCTAATCATTTAGAATAGGAGGATATTTTTATGAAAAATGGTATCAGAATATTAATAATAGTAGCAGTTATATGTGCATTTGTACTTACTATATTATACATGGCAGATATGAGGCAAATGAAAAAAGGTGAAAAGGTATTTTTTAGTACTTGGGGCTATGATTATGCACCAATAGAGAATGAACCAGTGCAGGATAAACCAAATAAAGAAGAAGCTAATATAAGTTTAGCATTATCTTTAGAAGATAAAATAACTGATAATACTGTATGGTGTGGAACTTTTAATCTTATATGGAATGACCTTAAAAATGATATAGCAAAGCAGGATATAGTTTTTGAAAATCAAACTGAAGTTATAGATAATCTAAATAAAGGTACATTTGATATATCAAACCTTGCTGATAGTAGTTATTATAAAGTATATGGACATCCAACTCTTAAATTAAAAGAAGAGATAGAAAAAGCTATAAAAGAAAAGTTTGATGAAACTAGTAATATTTTAGACGACTTTGATTTTGTACATGTGTCAGATGAGGATTATTTCTTATACTGTATGCTTAAGAAAAAATTCGAGTTTGAAAATAAATTTACTAAACTTAATAATGGAAGATTTGGTAGTTATGAAAATGTGAAATATTTTGGTACAGATAATGATACCGATTATATAGTTAAAAATCAGATTAAAGTACTTTATTATAATTCAGAAAATGAATTTGCGATAAAACTTTATACTAAAACAAATGATGAAGTTATAATTGAAAAAGGAGGAAAGGATAATAGCTTTTATGATACGTATATGAGTATTATAGATAAAGAAAAAAGCTATAGTGGTAACAAGCATCTTAGTGAAAGTGAAAACTTTAAAATGCCCGAAATTTCCTTTAAATTAAAAAATAACATTACAGAGGTTGAAAATAAAAATTTTAGTTTTGCTGATGGTAGCATTTATAATATATCAAAAGCTATGCAAACAGTTGAATTTGAACTTGATGAAAATGGTGGAAAAATAAAAAGTGAAGCTGGAATGATGGTTCAAAAAACTACAGCTATAATGGAAACAAAAATTAGAAGTTTTAATGTCGATAACACATTTACTATATTTTTAATAGAAAAAGATTCTAATCTTCCATATTTTGCAGCCAAAGTAGCAGATATAACTAAATTTCAGTAAAGAGTGATAAATAAAGGGCGAAAATTGTAAACAAACAGTTTCGCCCTTTATATGTCATATTATTTGTGATATAATACTTGAGAATTTAATTTAACCTTAGGAGGAACTTTATGAAAAGAAAGATGTTTGATGCTAAAGAATATAAAGATATAAAACAGATAATTTATGCCGCATGTGAAAAATATAGTGATAATGTAGCTTTTGTTATAAAACATAAAGAGGAAAAAGATGTAACATATGAAAATATTACATATTCTCAGCTTTTTAAAGATATAAATAAACTAGGTACAGCTCTTTATAACATAGGAATGAAGAATAAGAGAGTAGCAATTGTTGGTAAAAATAGATATGAGTGGGTCTTAGTCCACTTGGCTAATCTTCTTCGGAGGAATAGTTTCAGTTCCACTTGATAAGGATTTACAAGAAGAAGAGCTTGAGAACTCAATTATAAGAAGCAAAGCAGACTTAATATTCTTTGATGAAAAATTAGAGGAAAGAATAAGAAGTATAAAGAAAAAGGAAAAGACTAATATTATAGAATTTATATCTATGTCTGAAATAGAAGGATATAGAAATATAGGAGATTTAATGAAGCTTGGTGAAATGCTAGTAGAAAGTGGTAATACTGAATATATGGATTGTAAAATAGATGAAAATGCAATGAACATATTGCTATTTACTTCAGGTACTACTTCTGCATCAAAGGCAGTAATGCTATCCCATAAAAATATAGCTTCTAATACTTATGCTATGCTAAGAGTTGAAGATATTAGGTCAACTGATACAAATATTGCTTTCCTGCCATTTCATCATATATTTGGTTCTACATGTATGATAGTTATGCTTGCTTGTGGAGTAAGAAATGTTTTTCCTGATGGACTAAGGTATATAAAGCAAAATTTAAATGAGTATAAAGTTACTTTATTTGTTGGTGTACCAGTACTTGTTGAGGCAATATATAAGGCTATAAATAAAGAAATAAAGAAACAAAATAAAGAGAAGCTTATAAAAACGGCTTTAAAACTAAGTAACTTCTTAATGAAACTACATATAGATTTAAGAAGAACCATATTTAAACAGGTTATAGGTGCTTTAGGAGGAGCTTTAAGACTTGTAATAGTAGGAGGAGCTCCTGCTGATAGTGATGTACTTCAGGCTTTCAATAATTTAGGAATATCAACTGTTCAAGGTTATGGTCTTAGTGAAACATCACCTGTAATTGCATCAGAGGGATATTTTACACAGAAGAAGGGCTCAGTAGGTATACCTATGTGTAATGAGGAAGTAGAGGTTGTTGATAAAGATGAAAATGGTATAGGTCAGATTAGAGTTAAAGGACCAAATGTAATGCTTGGCTATTATGAAATGGAAGATCTTACTAAAGAAGTTTTAAAAGATGGCTGGTTTTATACTGGAGATTTGGGATATTTTGATAATGATGGAATATTATTTATAACAGGAAGAAGTAAGAACATGATAGTTCTAAGAAATGGCAAGAAGATATTTCCAGAAGAAATTGAAACTGTAGTTAGTAGATTAGATATAGTAGAAGAATGTATGGCTTTTGGTCTGCCTGATCCTGATAATAAAGATGATGTAAAACTTGCTATAAAAATTACATATAATAAGGAATTAGTAGAAGAAAAATATAAAGGTAAGACTAAAGAAGAACTTTATAATATAGTTTGGAATGAAATAAAGGAGCTTAATAAGACTTTTCCTACATATAAGCATATAAAGCACCTTATATTAACAGATGAAGAACTTATAAAAACAACTACTAAAAAAATCAAAAGACACGAAGAAATGAAGAAAATATTAAGTACAAATTAAAAAGAATCCCACGTAAAAATTTTACGTGGGGAATTTTTGCTATCCTAACTTGAAAAAAGTAGTATATGGAACTTCAGCAGCTACTTCTAATGATAAAAACCAATTAAGAGTATCCTCATTAGTTATTTTTTCAAGGTTTGCATAGTACACTGCACCATTACTGTAGTCTGTGCCACTAAAAGCAATTTCTATTGCTTCTATCATCGTTTCAGTTGGCTCAACAAATGGTTCGTGACAATATGCTTCAGCAAACTGGTCGGGGTCTTTTTGACCTATTACAGACACTATATCGTTTGGAAAATATTCGGACTTTATTCTATTTAATATAACAGAAACTGTTGCTGCTTGTCCTTCAAGACAGCCATGACCATATTCGTTCCAAAGATATTTGCATAGAACGTTAAATTCATATTCACTTATACCAATTTTTTTGTATATATGAGAATAATCTGTAACTTCTTCTACTGTTTCTTGACCAGTTTCTGAAGTTACTTCTTCTATAAATCCTTCACTTGGCTTTTCTGAAAATTGGTTTTCAAGAATAGCGTCAAGCTTGCAGGATTGATATTGGAGTGTAACTGTAGAACTAGCAGGTTTTTCAGAAACAATTTCATTTACAGTAGTTTCATTTTTAGAAATCTGTAAATTTGGCCGGCTTAAGATCATGCCAGATGAATTTAAAAATTCTGTAAAGCTTAATAATTTACTGTCTTTACTTATTTCTTTACTTATTCTTGTTTCTTGTTTTTGGCCAAATATGATTATTAAAATGGCTAAAAGAAGAAGCAGCAAGAAAAAAATACGCATTATGAATACTGCTTTTTTAGATGGTAAATCGTTATAAATTTTTACATCTAAAATATTTTTTTTCATAAGTAAACTTCCTTTCACTTTTGCCTCTTTTTTAAGGCATTATTCCATTGAAAATAATTTCTCAAGCTTTAAAATGACTTAAAATAAATTATAACATTTTTTGCTATTTATGTCAATAATAATGTTAAAAATTATAATATCTATAAATTGCAATATTAAGTGTCCACTTTTTTATACAATGTTGTGATTCTTTTAT
>CAZXLZ010000039.1:0-11061 GCA_964642045.1 uncultured Clostridiaceae bacterium | reverse complement strand
TCTTTACTGAAATTTTCCTTTCATTTGGAAGAGCAAAAATAACATTTTTTACGCTTGGCTCTACTAAAATATTCATATCAGAATTTATATTTTTTACAGCAAGATTTTGAACATAAGGCATAGAAGAAAGAATTCCTCTGATTCCCATATCTGTTTCATTTGCTTTATAAATTACAAAATAATTTAGTTTGCCTGTTACCTTTAAATTTCCACTTGATGCCTCAACAGCAGTTACATATGGATTAACATTTACTGTAATTATTTTTATTGCATCTGGTTTAGTATCAGGTAAAATAATATCCTGCTCTATCCAGCTTGTGATATTATCCTTTATACTATCACTATACAGCATTATCTCTTTTTCTTCTTTTTCTACTTTCATAATTTCCTCCTCATATATTTAGTACAATATATGAAAATAAAGTAATTTTATTACTAACTATTTTTCATTTTTATCATATTATATATTGATAGTTAAATTGATATTTATTTTAACTATATTAGAATGTTTATCCAAAAAAATGTTATATATATCCTATTATACATAGGAAAAACTTTAGCTATAAAAAGTAGCTAAAGTTTTTTTGCTTGTTACATAGAAAGTGTACCATTTACTGTTTCTATCATTATTAATATTTTTTCTTCTTCTTTGTTTTCAGCATTTATATATACTAAATAATTTTTATCTTCCATCTTGCACTCAAATTCATATGTTAAAATCTCCTCTTTTGCATCTGTTGGTATAACAGCCATTCTAGATGAAAGTACTTCAAGATTTTTATTTAATAAGCTTTTTGCTTCTTCCTCAGTAATATATGAACCTTCAAAGCTTCTTTCTTTATGGTTATAAATATAACCTGCTGACTCAAATGAACATACCTCACCAGTATCTAGCGCTATTTTTACCTTTATTAGATCTGGATATAGTAGTACATCACCATCTACTGCAGCATAATTTATAGTTATCATATTATCCTGTATGTAATAGTAAGTGTCCTCCATATTTTCTATTCCCAATTTTTTTAGGTATTCCAGACCAATTTCTTCAGCTTTTTTATCTGTTATTTTTTTATCAGTTACTGTTCTATCTGAAATTATAAGGTAGATAAGACCTGTATCTTTAGTTATATATACACTTTTTTCTACCTCATCCTCTTTTAACTTAATACTAAAATTATACAGCTCTATTTTATTTACAACTTCGCCTATATAGTTTATGCTTTGGATTTCTTCACCATATATACTTTTTAACTTGTTTTCAGCTTCTTCTTTAGATATAACATTTCCTGTTAACATCTGAGGTTTTACATCAAGGATATGCTCTGAAAATGCCCCATCATATATTAGTCCTGCATAATCTTGAAATGTTTTTGCTATGCTATATACATTAATATTTGAGTCATCTGAAAGTTCATCAGATGCTACCTTTTCTACTTCATTCCATTTTAATTTTCCACTATTTACATTTTCATAAATCTTACTTGTAACATTAAATAGATTTTCAGCATATGTGCTTAAACTATTTATATTTTCATACTCTTCCTCAGAAATCTCTTTTCCAGATGAAACTTTCTCTATTAGATAATATGAATAATCACTAAGCTGAGCTAGATACTTAGATGTGTTACCCATATTTTCCTGATTTACTGGAAGATTTGCTAAGTTCTCTTTAGCAAGGTTGGACTGCCTCCATATATCTGCCAAAGTTGTAGTTATTACCTTATTACCATTTGATATTTTTAATTTCTTAAGCTGGGTATTTATATTTTTTACATAGCCTATCATTTCGTACATACTTCTATTATATTCATCTTCTAGCATATCCCTATTTTTTTTGTACATAAATATAAAATTCATTAAAAGTACGATTAAAATACCAAATATAAAGAATATGGTGATACCCATCAGCTTAGGATTTATATTTCTCTTTTTTCTTTTTATATAACCTTCAAATTTTTCTAACATTATTTCTCCTCTATAGCAAATCTATGATTGCCTATAGTAGTTATAGTTTTAAGTGAAAATAAATATTTGCTTTTTGTATATCTTGGATCATAAAAGTACAGTGCTCCGCCAGTTGGATCACTTCCATTTATTGCTTCTCTTGCAGCTTTATACACTGTTGAATTTTTTTCTATTGCTTTATCAAACTGACCATCAGTTACTGCTGTAAATTGTCCTTTTTGATAAATAACTCCTGCTATTGTATTTGGAAATTCACTACTTCTAACTCTATTCATGATGACTGCTCCTACTGCTACCTGACCTTCATATGGCTCTCCTCTTGCCTCACCATTTATAATTCTTGCAAGCAAATTAACCATATCAGAGCCATCTTCAGAAGTGCTAGTAGAAATTGCACTTGATGCTTCATCCTTTGCAAAAATTGTACCAAAATTGATATTTTCACTATTTATAGACATATATAGTGCGCATACTAAAAAGAAAATAGACAAAAATAATACTGTATATTTTTTAAAACTATAACTCACAATATTTACCGTTCCTTTCACAGTAAATATTTTTTACAAGTTTTAAATAAAATATACAGTAAAAATAATACTTATAAATTTATTTAGAATATAAACTGAAAAATTGCTAAAAGTACAACACCAGGCACACCTAATATACCAGCAATAAGAGCTGTTATCCAGTTAAATGGTATACTAAAGTCTATAACTGAACCTGCTAAGTTTACAACATACAAAAGTAGGCCTCCAAGAAGTATATTCACTATAAGTTTTATTATAAGTTTAAATGGCCATGATAAAACTTTAGCTATTATAAATACAGCAATTATACACCCTATAAATACTAAATATTCCATATACTTTCCTCCTAAATGTTTTCATTTTCAAAAATCATATCATCTACAATTTTTAATATATCATCATTACTATTTGTTATTATTAGCATAATTACATCGCCGTATGTCATTATTTTATATTTTCTTGATACTTCATATTGTTCATATATGTAATCTTTAAATGAATTTTGTACATTTATAGCTCTATCTTCTAATATTTTTCTTAGTTCCTTTAAATAATTTTTATCATTTACTTTAAATATTGCTATCTCATCAGCCCTTATATTCATAAAAGAAATATTTACACTATAACTTGTTATCTTATCTTCATCTATTCCATTATATAAATCTTTTATATTTTCCATATTTTCATCTACCATTGATGGAAGAGATATTCCTTCATATATTCTTTCAAAAATTTCATTTGGATCTAAATCAACATCTTTATACTTATCAAATATCCATAAATTATTTTTTTGTAAATACATTAAAACTGACGCTATAATAGCTATAATAATTATAACTATTAATATTAAAATTCCTTTTTTCTTCATACTCTCACTTCTTTTTACACGTGTCAAATTATACTCCATATATGAATTATTGTCAAGAAAAAAAGTGGTCCTACTTAAATAGTATGACCACTAATAAATAAATATGCAAGCGGATTTTGTTCTTACGCTTCTTTAACGGCGTTGAACAAATCGACTAACTCCTGCTGAGTTCCTACATACTCGTAGAAACAGCGATGGAGCTTATCGGCAAGCTCACGTTTTGCCGGATACTGACGACCAAACTCATCGATTAACACCGCAACATTGTCCATATCAGGTTTCTTGAGTTTTTCCTGAAGAGTTTCACGAATAAGTTTTTCCATACTTTTGTCCTCCATAAATTTTTAATATTGGCCTCTTGTTAATACATTAATATTATATCACTTGTAAAATATTATGTCAACTATTTACCGTAATTTTGTAAAAATATTTAACATAAAATTATGGTTAATTTTAATTATACAAACTTATTAATAATATTTAAAAGGAAAAAGACTTACTTTGTTTAAAAGTAAGCCTATTTTAATTTATTCATTTTATAGCTATGACTATGACATATAGCAAGAGCTAAAGCATCAGTGGTATCATCAAGTTTTGGCATACTTTCTAGCTTCAAAAATGATTTTACCATATTCTTTATTTGAATTTTATCAGCCCTACCATATCCTACCAAAGATTGCTTTACTTCAAGAGGAGTATATTCGTTAATTTCAATACCTAGATTAACCAGTGTATTTAGTATTACTCCTCTTGCATGTGCAACCTGTATACCTGTCTTTATGTTTGTATTAAAGAATAATTCTTCAACAGATGCTGCATCAATTTTATATCTTGAACATACTTCTATTAAATCTTTTTCTATTTTATTTAACCTGTCTGGAAAATACGAATTTGGCTCTGTGGTTATACTTCCGTATTCTAAAGGCCTATATTTATTATTTACAAATTCTATTATTCCATATCCCACTCTACCAAATCCGAGGATCTATTCCTAAAATTATCATATATGTCACCTACATAAACATGCTATACAGTCTAATCATCTCTGATGTAGTATAAAGATCTAAAACCTTGTAATCTATATCTAGTCCTTTTTCACTATACACGTACTTTACATTATTTTCTACATATTTTCCAATATCTAAAAGTAAATCTTTAACAAGATTATATGCTATTTTCTTAGATACATAGCTTGAACCATTTTGATTTAAATTTGCTGTTATAAAATGAGCCATATATTTTGGATATATAAGTCCATTTGCAAATGATGAAGTTTTAGCTATAGTTCTTAGTCCGTAAGGAGTATAAAGCTCTCTAAATATAGTATCTAAAAGTTTAGTTTTTATATCCTTAGGAAGAGGCGAATAAGATAAGCTAACTGCATATAACATTTCTATATTAGGAGACATCTCCAAATCACCTAAATTTCTTTTTAAAAGCCTTTTAGGTTCATTCCAAAAGTTATTTATTATATACTCAGAAATATCATCTGAAATCTGGTCATACGATGGATCTTTAAATATTTCACCATATATTCTTACTGCATTATACATAAGTACTACTGTTTCAATATCTCTTACTATTTCATAACTTTTATCATTAAATAGCTGCTGTATATCAATTAATAATTTACCCACATAATCTTTCATTACGCTAGACACAATATCTTCATCTTTTACATATAACTTGTTTATCATCTCTACAAGCCAAAGCTTAAGTTTAAAAAAATCTAAGTCATATTCTAAGTCTGACACATCTAATTTTCTTGTAGTTGCAATAACATTTTCTATAGTTCTTCTTGCTCTTCTTAATTGATTAAGACATATATATCTTCCATCTATGCTTTTAACTATATTTAATAAATCTTTTAAATATAGATTATAATTCTTATCAGTTAGTACATTTGAGATATTATCTAAAGATAATATCTGTGGAAGTGAAGCTACATTTGCTCTTTCAAATATTTCGATAGATGTTACTAACTTTTTTAGCTCTAAATAATGTTCTTCTATATCTGCATTAATTTCTGATTTTTGAATTTCTAACTTTTCTTCATCCTGCACATTAATGTCACTTGTTGAGATATACATCTTTATTTTTTTATTTTCATTTGACCCCAAAATAACTTCAAACTGACCCGGAACAAATAAATCTTCTATAAATGTATCTTTTTTTAAGTCAAGATTTGTAAGTTCATGCTTTACATTATTTAAATATGATCCATCAAGTACATATTTTGCATCTTTACATTTAAAAACCAAATTTTCATTTTCTGATACACTTAAATTTATCAGTACTCCGTCATCTACTTTTCTATTTCCAAATTTTAAGAAATTAGCTTTTTTCATATGAAGAGCATCTCTATATGTAACTAGTGGAACTACATAGAATTTTACTTTTTCCTCATTTTCATTTAATATATCATAATCTAAAACTAAAGTGTTTGTATTTTCTAAAAAGTATATCTTCTTTGTATATGTGACATTTTGGCATCTATATTCGTATCTGAACTCATCTAAATCAATCTCAAGTATATTTTCTTTTGCACTAACATTATTTGAAATTGTCTTTATATTCTTTACGTTATACTCTTTAGACTTTAATACTATCTTTTCATATACATTTGACAGCATAATTTTATTTTTATTAATGTATAATCCGTTATATGGCTTGTATGCTTCTAAAAAAGAACTAAGTAAAAAGTATGATCCTTTTTTGCTAGCTTTATATATTTCTAGTGGCTTTATATTCTCAATACTATCTATTTGTCTTTTGTACATTGTATCACTCCAAAATCATCATAAATTTTCCTTTTCACTATTTATCTTAGATATAATCTCTTTTTCTTTCTTTACTATCTTTGCTTCTTTTAATATGTCTTTTACTTTTTGTTTAGAATTTAAAATAACTTCGCTAGTCTTTTCTCTTAGTCCAATTTTATTATTCTTTATCTTCTTTTCTTTCTTCATGTGCTTACGTTTCATTGATACAACATTAAGCTTACCATTCCTTTTAGTTTTACATATACCTATTAGAAGCTCTGATACTCTTTTACTATTATGTATTATACTACTTGGTGCTGTCATAACTAAATCTTCAGTTATAACTGATATCGCACTATTTTGTATATTTTCAATATCTAAAACAACCTGTGAAGATTTTCCTTGATTAAAGTCTTTTATCATTTCTGCTGTGACTTCACCATTATTTGCTATTACATAATCAAGCGCATGTTTACCAAGATATCTTTCAACCTCATTTACATGTTTTGATAAAGTATAACAATCTGTTTCACCTGGAGAGTTCATAAGGTTAGCTATAAATACTTTTTTTGCTTTTGACATTACTATTGCCTTTGAAAGTTCAGGAAGAAGTAGATTTGATATAACTGTTGTATAAAGTGAGCCTGGTCCTAAAACTATTATATTTGCATGTTTTATTGCATCTAAAACTTTAGGGTTTACTTTACATGAACCATCTTTTAAGAATACCTGTTTTATAGGGCTTTTAAATTCACTAACTCTAGGTGATATATTGTATTTTCCAACTATTATCTCACCGTTTTCAAGACCTGCACAAAGACTTGTTTCTTCCATAGTTGTAGGTAAGATTTGTCCTTCTATTTTAAAGAATTCTGGTATTCTACTTAATGCTTCTTGGAAGCTTCCTGATATATCTATCATAGCAGATATTATCATACTACCAATAGAGTGAGATTTTCTAACACCTGAATCAATTGTATATGTAAGTACTTTTTCAACCATACCTTCTGAAATTGAAAGTGCTGCTATACATTTTCTTATATCACCTGGTGTAACTTTTGCATTCTTACTATAATCGTTATTTATTTCTGCACTTTCTGATACGTCTATTACTGTAGTTATATTAGTTGTATATTCTTTTAGACTCTTTAGTATATTACTAAGACCACTTCCTCCACCTATTATAACTACTCTTGGTCCTTTTTTTCTTGATGGATCAGCATACATTAAATTTCTAAGTTCTAGGTTTTTACTTTTCTTAGAAATATTTTTAAGTGTTGTAGCAAGTATGCTTTTTTGTGCTAAAAGGAATGAAAAGAATATACCAAAAACTGATATTGTAATCAGTGCTATATATGCTAGAAGCGTTTTTGGCGCTAAAAGTTCATTCTTTAATAGGTTTATTAAACTAAATACAAATCCTGCAACAGATACAATCTGCAAGATTATATATCTTTTTACTTTTGTACCCGGTTTAAACCAGGCCCATATTTCTCTCATTTTATATTTCTCCCTTTTTTATATTTTTACCGATAAATTCAAGTTCTGGTTTTAGATCAACTCCAAATTTATCTTTTACTACTTTCTTTATGTAGCGTACTAAATCATATACATCTTGACAAGTAGCATTTCCTTTGTTTATTATAAAGCCAGTATGCTTTGTTGAAACTTCAGCATCTCCTATGCTATATCCACGAAGTCCTGCATCATCTATAAGTTTTCCAACAAAATGTCCTTCAGGTCTTATAAATGTACTTCCTGCATTTGGAAATTCTAGAGGCTGCTTTGATTTTCTAAGGTTTATATTTTCTTTCATCTTCTCATCTATTACATCCTCACTGCTTCTTTCTAGTTTAAATACTGCAGTAAGAACTATATAATTAGGACTTTCAGTAAATATACTATGTCTATATCCAAAATCTAGCTCTTCATTTTTCTTTATTACTATATCTAAATTTTCATCTAAGTACTGACAAGATACAAGTACATTTTTTATTTCAGAGCCATAAGCGCCAGCATTCATTTTTACTCCGCCACCTATAGTTCCTGGAATTCCACAAGCAAATTCAAAACCTGAAAGTGATGACTGTTTAGCTTTTACTGCTACCATAGGCATTGTTGCTCCTGCTTCTGCATAAATGTACTCATCCTCTACAACAATTTTAGACATCCTATTTCCAATTTTTATAACTATACCTTCTATACCATCATCAGATACTATTATTTTACTACCATTTCCGATAACTGTCACTTTTATATTATTTTTTTTAGCATATGATACAATATTTGTTATTTCATCTACAGTTTCAGGCATAACTAATACATCAGCATTTCCACCAATCTTTGCAGTAGTATGAAGTTTCATAGGTTCGTTATATTTTATCCTGCTAGCTGATATGAATTTTTCTAAATCTTTGTACATATCTTTCTTCTCTCTTTCTAATAACCATTATATTATACTTTCTGCAAAATATTTACTATCAAATACTTCAATATCTTCTACAGATTCACCTAATCCTATGTACTTTATAGGGATATTTAGCTCAGATACAATAGAAAATACTACTCCACCTTTTGCTGTTGAATCTAATTTTGTTAGAATAATACCATTTACATCTGTTTTCTCGAAGAAGCTTTTAACTTGGAATGTTGCATTTTGACCTGTAGTTGCATCTAAAACTATATACACATCAATTATTACATCTGGAAGTTTCTTTTCAATTGTCTTTTTCATTTTAGCAAGCTCTTCCATAAGATTTTTCTTGTTGTGAAGTCTTCCTGCTGTATCGCATATCATAAGGTCAAAGTCTCCATTTTCAAAAGCTACTGCCCCATCATATATAACAGCTGATGGATCTTCTTTTTCTTTACCTAAAACAATTGGTACATCTACTCTTTTTGCCCAGATATCTAGCTGATCTATTGCTCCTGCTCTAAATGTATCTGCTGCAACCAGTAAAATTTTCTTTCCTTTTTTCTTCTCTAGATTTGCTATCTTACCTATTGATGTAGTTTTTCCGAACTCCATTTACACCAACAACAAGTATTACTCTTTTTTTATCTTCTTCAATTTCATTTTTTTCTTCTACGTTTAGTATCTTAGAAAGTTCTTCTCTAAGTAGTCTCTTTATATTTTCCTCTGATTTATCCTTTTCATTTTTTAAGTTTTCTCTTAATGTATCACATATTTTAACTGAAGTAGTCATTCCTACATCAGATAAAATAAGCATTTCTTCTATTTCATCTATTACTTCTTCTATTTCTTTTTTATTGGCAAAGATGTTAGTTATTTTTAAATCCATAGCATCTTTGGTTTTCTTTAGGCTTTCTTTTAGTTTATCAAAAATCATAATTTCACCCACAATATTATATCATATTTTGCATTAATTGCAAGTTTATATAATTTTTAAGTAATATGGCTGGAAAAATTGTATATTTTAGGATATAAAAAAGACCTGCTGTGAAATGTTATCCACATACAAGTCCTTTTTACTTAAATTTTATTTATTAATAATATAGGCTTATTCCTAAGAAATAGAATACTAAAGATACTACGTAAAATAATGCCATAACAATAACAAATTTTTTGAATGCACCTTTATTTTCTTTTTCACCAAATATACTCTTGACTGCAAAGAACTGCATAACTATTGCTAGTGCTGAAGCTATGTATGAAATTCTATTTGTGACACAGCTTATATTTGAGCTTATTAAAGTAAGAAGTGATAAAACTTTAGCTATTATTACTGGTACGAATGTTGTAGTAACTGTTGTTATTATGTTTATAAGTGATCTTTTATTTTCACTTTTTCTACTTAGTATAAATATTACTAATGACATTGCACAAATAATTAGCGCTGGTGCTAGCAATGCTTTTACTAATATAAGCATTTTTTCACCGAAATTATAAATACTGTATTTAGCAAAGAATATGCTAATAGTATTTAAGATAGCTACAACTGTCCAAACTATAACAAGGACTATTGCTGTTTTGAAGTTTTTGTTTTCGCTGTCATTTGCTATTTCTTCAACTTCTTTAATTGGATCTGATGCAAGTTTTGTAACAAATCCTTTTGTAGCTTTTGCTTCTTCTTTGAAGTTTACATCCTTCATTTTTTCTTTTACTTGTTTTACAGTTTCAGCAGCCTCATTTTTTACATCACTTGCTACTTTTGAAGTTTCTGATTTTTCTTCTTTCTTAACTTCTTCTTTTACTACTTCTGTTTTTTCTACTTTTACTTCTTCTTTTTTCCCTACTTCTTCAGCTTTTACTTCTTTTTTATCTTCTTCCATTAAAATTATCCTCCTTAAAACTACATTGATTATACAATAAATTACATATAATGTCAATAATAGCTAATATTTATTTTACTTAAAGTGTATGCTTTAAGTTAAGGATTATGAGTATTTTGTAATTTCAATTTATATATGGATATAATAAATTATAGAATTTCATTAAATTCCCTATGTTAGACCTTTAGATTATGAGCTATTATTGAACGGTTTTTGCGAGTTTGTAAATATTAGAGTTTTTGTGGGTATTTAAACATTATATTGGATTTGATGAACATTTGTCTATTTTTTAGTATTTTGAACCAATTCTTTCCATTTTTTTACAATTTTTTACAAATTTTTTCGAATAATTATGAAGTAAGTTTTATAATTTTAAATTTAATTTGGAGTATTTTATTATAAAAAATTTGATAGAATTAATTAAGATATTTTAAAAGTTTGAATATTATTTATATAATAATATTAATCTTCTTTAGAATGAGATTAGGATAAAAAGCATTGGATTTATTTTAATGAAATTAGTGAGAATATTTATGAAATCTACATAAGTAAAATAAAAAATATATTAAAAAGCAATTAAATAAACTATATAATAATTTTTCAGATTAAATTGCTTATTGTAATGAGAAATATTAAGAAATGCATT
>CAZXLZ010000038.1:0-11205 GCA_964642045.1 uncultured Clostridiaceae bacterium | reverse complement strand
CTTTCAATATTTTATTTTCAATTTACGTGTGACATATCTATTTTAAACCTATATTCCCTAAAATATGGTAAAAATTAAGCAAATATAAAAACAAGTCTATGTACATTTTAAACAAAAATACATAAACTTGCATAACTCTTATAAATTAAAGGTTTGTTATTGTAGTATCATCATCTGTCCCAGCTAAATTTTCTGCTTCTACCCATCTATCAAAAGAAGATTTAACCATTGATTCAATCTTATCATCTATAATTTCTTTACTTTCATCTTGAACAAGTGAAAGTTCACTAAGTAAAATATTTTTTGAAGTATTAAGCATCTTTTTCTCACCTAAAGATAGACCTTTTTCAAAATGTCTATGAGATAAGTCTTTAAATACTTCTGTTACTTCTTCTAAAGATCCAGATTTAATCTTTTCAATATTTGAATTGTATCTTTTATTCCAGTTAGAATCACATGACAATTTCTCCATAGGTTTTTCAAGAATTGAATAAACTTTTTCAGCTTCATCTTTATCTGCAATTTCTCTTACTCCTACAGTTTGTGCTCTATCTGTTGGAACCATAACTCTAACATCGTCTATAGGCATTCTTATAATGTAATAATCTTGTTCTTCGTCCATTACATTCTTTCTTTCAATGCCTTCGATGGTTCCAGCTCCATGCATTGGATAAACTACTTTATCACCTACGTTAAACATATTTTAGTCCCCCTAACTTATGACCTTTCCCCTCTTAAAACCTACATATATATTATACCACATTTTTACTCAAAAGTCCATGCTTTTTTGATAAAAGTTTTATAAAAATCATAACTTTTCAAATATCTCTGATATAGAATTTTGAGCTATTATATCTACTCCTTTTGGTACATCTTTTAGCTTATTATAATCTGATTTTGAACAATAAATTTTAGTGTATCCCATCTTTAATGCCTCTTTTACTTTTTTCTCTATATTAATTACTCCTCTTATGTTACCAGTAAGTCCAATTTCACCTATAAATAAATAATTTTTTGGTATAATTACATTTTTAAAGCTAGAAAAAATTGAAACCGCAATTGCAAGATCTGCTGATGGTTCATCTACTTTCATACCACCTGCTACACTAACATAAATATCATTACTTCCAATAGAAAGGTTACATTTCTTCTCTAAAACTGCTATTATCATATTAAGTCTATTAAAATCAACACCATTTGCTACCCTTCTTGGCATGTTATAATAGGAATGAGCAGTAAGCGCTTGCATTTCAAAAAATATATTACTACTTCCTTCTGAAGCAACAGATATGACAGTACCAGCCTCATGTACTTCCTTATTCATATCTAAAAATGCTCCTGATACATTAGTAACTTCTACCATTCCACTATCTTTCATTTCAAATATTCCAATTTCATTAGTTGAACCAAATCTATTTTTTATACTTCTAACAATTCTTCTTTCTAGAAATCTTTCGCCCTCTATGTATATTACAGTATCTACCATATGCTCTAATACTCTTGGACCAGCTATTACTCCATCTTTAGTAACATGTCCAATGACAAGCATAGTTATATTTTTCCTTTTAGCTAAATACATAAGCCTTGCTGTAACTTCCTTTACCTGTGATACACTACCACTGCTTGATGCAATATCACTGTCATACATAGTTTGAATAGAGTCTATTATACAAAACATTGGATTTAATTTATCTATATTAAGCTCTATTTCAGAAATATTGGTTTCATTAAAAAAGTATATATTTTCTGCTGTCACACCCAATCTATTTGCTCTTAATTTAACCTGAGAATCTGATTCTTCTCCAGACACATAAAGTACACTTCCAACCTTTGATAAATTACCACATACTTCCATAATTAAAGTAGATTTACCAATACCTGGCTCTCCACCTATAAGCGATATTGAACCTTTAACAATACCTGAGCCAAATACTCTGTTTAGCTCTTCAAATCCAGTATCTACTCTTACTGCATCTTCTACCTTTATATCGTTAAGTTTTTTTATTTCTGTTTTCTCTAAAAATCCCACTCTTTCAGATATTGATTTTGATTTTTTTGTGCTACTTAGTTCCTCTTCAAAACTATTCCAACTATTACAAGATGGACATTTTCCAAGCCATTTTGCACTTTCATAGCCACATTCTTTACAGAAAAAGCTTACTTTACTACTTGCCAAAACCTATTTCACCTCTCTAAATTATATTAAATGTAATTATTTTTCTTTATCCGATACTTGTACTTCTATTTTTTTATTCTTTATTTTACTGCCGTTTAATTTGAATATTACTTCATCTACATATTTTGAAGGTACTTGTGCAAAAGAGTATTTATCCATGACTTCAATTTTTCCTATCTGATTTCCTAAAAGTGCTGTATTATTAGCAATTGCTCCAACTATATCTTTTGCCTTTATTAAATTATCTCTGCCCAAACTAAAGAATAGTGTTACATATTTACCATCATCTTGCGTTTTTTTTACGTTCTTTGAACTATTAAATATTAATGAATATAACGCTTTTGATATTTCTTTATAGTTATGATTATTGTCTTTACATATCTTCTCATATAGTGATAAATCGCTATAATCTTCATTAGATATAATTTCTTTTATTTTAATTAATATATCTTTATTCTTAAGTTCTTCTATATCACTAAGTGTAGGTAAATTTATCATTTCTATTTTACTTTTTGAAAGTTTTTCTAATCCCTCTAATCTGTTTTTTTCCTTACCCACAACAAAAGTAACAGATATTCCATTTGCACCATTTCTACCAGTTCTACCAATTCTATGTATATATAACTCTTCTTCTTTTGGGAGATCATAATTAATTACTAAATCTAAGTTTGGTATATCCAGTCCTCTAGCTGCCACATCAGTTGCAACTAAAATATTAAATTTACCTTCTTTAAATCCTTTTATAATAAACGACCTTTGTTCTTGCCTAATATCACTATAAATAGCCATTGACGTAAAATTAGATTTATTAAGCATCAATTTTACTTCTTCTGCCATTTTCTTTGTATTACAAAATACTGCACATTTCTCAGGAGAATAATACTCAAGTAGTCTTCTTAATGCCTCATCTTTCATTTTAGTCTTTATTTCTAATGCCATTTGTTTTATATTATTACCATTATCTACATCTTCTTTTATCTCAATAATTTTAGGATCTTTAAGATACTTTTTTGCTACTTTTTTTATATTATCATTAAATGTTGCTGAAAAAAGCAGAGTCTGTCTATCTTCTGGAATATATGAAACAATCTTTTCTATGTCCTCTTCAAATCCCATCTTTAGCATTTCATCAGCTTCATCAAGTACAACTACACTTACATTATTTAATTTTATAGTTTTTCTTCTTATATGATCTATAACCCTACCTACTGTTGCAACTATTATATGAACACCTCTTCTTAGAGGAATTATCTGCTTTTCAATAGACTCTCCACCATAAACGCATAAAGTTTTTATATCTTTTAGAAACTTTGTATATTTTTTAAGCTGTTCATATACCTGAATTGTAAGTTCTCTTGTAGGGCAAAGTATAAGTGCTTGAATATGATTCTTGCTTGTATCAATATTTTGTATTATTGGAACTAAAAAAGCTGCTGTTTTACCACTACCAGTTTTAGAGTGCCCTACTAAGTCCATTTTAGACAAGATATGCGGTATACACATTTCTTGAACTTTAGTCATATTTTCAAATCCTTCAAGACTTAATGCCTTCTTTATATTATTATTAATATTTAATTCATCGAATTTCATTATTTCTCCTTAAATTATACATATATTATATCATAAAAATAATAATGTTTCAGCAGTTATATTCTAAAAAATTAACTTTATTATACAAAATAAGAGAAAGTACCTATACAAAAGTACTTTCTCTTATTTTTATGGAGGCGACTATCAGATTCGAACTGATGAATCGGGCTTTTGCAGAGCCGTGCCTTACCACTTGGCTAAGTCGCCACTTACTATATAATATTAAAATATAACAAAAATATTACCATTAAAAACGAATTTATTATACATTATATTTATTTTAATGTCAAGTATGATTCATCAAAAAAGTATATATAAAAGAGTGGCAAAGCCACTCTTTTATTACTATATTATTATGAATTAGTACCAGCTGGATGTGTTGGGAATAAGATTGTTACATCTTTGCTTCCTATAACATCTCCTGTTGATTTTTTTCTAACTTCAATTCTACAATCTATAGATCTACCTTCTATTTCTGGTGAATAATCTATTTCAGCTAAAGTAGAACTTGCAAGTCCTTTTCTATCCATTATACTACCATTAGCTTTATTTATAATCAAAAATTCATAATCTGATTTATTTAATGATGAATCCAATGAAATTGTAATAGATAATCTATAATGTCTTGTATCGCCTATCACATCTCCATCTCTATCATACTCAACTTCTCCTTCTGCTCTAGCTTGAGTACTTGGGCAATCTATACCAACTGCTGTTTTGTAGTATGATACTTGAGAAATAGATATATAATTATCCTCAGAACCATAAGTTATTTTCACAAATACTTTTTTCTCTGTTAGCATATTTGGCGAATAATTTATACCATCTATTACACCTTTTTTAGCTTTTTCTGTTACATCATTCCATGATGCTATAGAATCTACACTTTCTATTGAAAAATCAACTATTGCATATTCTGCTTTTATTATATCATCTATACCTGATACATTAAACGTCATACTAGATGAAATAACACGACTAGTTGAGCTACCTACAGTACTCTTACTAGAATCTAAAGTTATAGTTGGTTTAACATATGCTCTAACAGTTATAGGACCTACACATACTGTCTTTGTGCCTATATTATATTTACCTGTAACTTTAATCCAAACATAGAATGTTTTATTTTCATTTGTTACTAGAGTTGGAACTCCAGCTTTTGTAAATGTAACTGAAGATACATCTTGATTTGTATATTTATCAGTTGAAATATAATATTCTAGATTCTCTATATCATTTTCAGAGCTTAATGCTTTTACATCTACAGTATAGCTATTTACTGCACCTGATGGAACAGCATTTACTAATCCTACTTCTATATTATATTTTCTCATAGAATATGAATCAGATACAATATAGTCTACTTTTCCATTTGATAAAGTATATCTTACAAGTACTTTAACACTACCATCTCTATTTGCAACATTTTCTACTACTTTATTTCCTGATATTGTCTTCCAATTAGATACACTTGCGTATTGACTTGATGTCACATTGCTATTTACTACAGCATATTCTAATTTTTTAGTATCTGCTGTATTAGATACATTTATTTCAATATTTCTATTAGAAAGCACACCACTTGGTGAGTTAAATACCACTGAAGGTACACCATAATTTTTTAAGTTATATGCTTTTGAAGAGTAATAGAATACTTTTCCGTCAACTCTTACTACTTTAATCCATACATATTTAGTTTCTGTTGTATTAGAAGAAATATTAACTTTGTTGTCACCTGGCATAGCAGTCCAATTTGCATTAGTTGTTACATTAGCTGAGTTTTGAACTGAATAATATACAGATGATATATCTTCTCTATGTGCAAAAGATACTGAAATACTAACACTTGATACACCAGAAACAGTATTTGGGTTAAATGTTGGTGTTAAATCATAATATTTTCTCATATTTATTGCACCTGTAGAATAACCAAGTACTACTCCATTATTTAGTGTTACTTTTACCCATATATATTTTGTACCTTGCATATCCTCAAGAGTAAACTTTTCATCATATGAGCATTTTTTCCAAATATGTAATTTTGAATCAACATTTACTCTATTTGTACTTGCAACAGTCCAATATACAGAACTTACACTTTGTGTATTTCTAATAACAAGTCTTGTTTCAAATTTTGGAGTCAAAGAATTTGATCCGTTACTTGAAAAACTAACCTGTGGCTGTTTTACAACAACTTCTGGATTATAGATCTCAGGTCTACTAGCAGAAGCTGCATTATTTGTAGATGATGCAGTATTTAAAATATCTTTTTCATCTTTACTTTCATCATCATTTTTCAAATCTTTTAGTCCATCATACTGTTCATCTTTACCATTATTGTCATAGATGTTAACAGTACTTCCTCCATTATTACCTTGTTCAATTTTTTGTTCATCATTACCACCATTTGCTAAATTATCATCGTCAGGACCATTAAAAACAGTTACACCAACGAGTAGCAGAATAATTATGATAATAATTATAACTAGAATTAAAATCAAGTTTTTCTTATTCATCTAAAAATTCCCCTTTCAATTTTAAAATATAATTTTGGCAGTATGCAAGAAAACTATAATTTATCTTACCCCTTACATAACTGTCAAAATTATACCATAATAAAATTTATTTTACAACACTTTTTCTTTATTTTTATGTGAAATTTCAGTGCTTGTATTATTTTGATATATTGGATTTTCAACAACTCCTTGTGTAAGGTTTGAGAAGAAAATCTTTTCATTACTAGCAGCGATCTTTGACATTTCTTCAATTTCACTTGCCATTTTTTCAATTTTTTTCTCTTTTTTACTGCTTGAACTTTCTGATATTTTCTTATATAGAGAAGTTCCTTTAATAAATCCTATTAATCTATTTTCATTTTTATGTTTTGCTTTATATCTCTTTGTAGATTTTGAAACAGAGTTTTTATCTGAATCTATTTCTGAATCATATTTTTCAATTTTTGTTATTCCTTTTTCAGCAGCTTTTGACGCAACTTTCTTTTTAAATAAAACAAATCTAGTTTCACGTTCTTTTAATAATTCTTTCTTCTTTTGTTCAGCTTTTTCTATACCTTGCTTTAATTTTTCTAATTCTTCTAAATATGGAGCAATTCCATCTCTAAACATTTTTTGTTTTGCACTAATAACTGTAGCCTTTTTCTGTTGACATAGGTTAAATGCCATATCTTTTTTTGATGTTATTACACATTTATCTAAATCAGATTGTAATATAGATATTTTCCCATCTGTTTCACTTAATAACTCTTTAGGTATTACTATTCTTTTCTTAGTAAATGCTGGATTATGTTTATTTTGCTCACAAAGTTCTTTATATTTTGCATCACATGTTTCAGATATTTGAGCTATAATTTTATCAAGTTCAGCACTTTTTGCATTTATAAACTCTTGAATTTTTCTAGCTCTTCTAGATGCTTCGTTAATATATGCATCACATTTAGCATTCTTAATTTCATACTCTCTTTGTATCCTATTTACACCATTATTCCTAAATTTTACTAATTCTTCGTAATCAAATCTTTTATCAATATTTACAATCTCATCAGATTTTTTAGTTCCTAAATCACTCATTGCTTTATTATATTCAGTTCTTAAAGCATTTAATTCATTATTTCTCTTTAAAAATTTAGCCTTATCCTCTTCTAAAATTGCTGATATTTCTTTCCATCTATTTTTATCTTGCTTTGCCTTTTCTAATAGGCTATTTTTTTCTTCCTCACTAAGAGTTTTATACTTTTGTTTTAATAAATCCAATTTAGCTGAGAACTCTCTTCTTAATTCTTTGGCATAAATATCATATTTATGTCCTATTCCATTTTTTAATTCTTCTTTTTCTTTTATTTCCATACTCTACATCCTTTCTACATATAAACTACATTTTTACTACAACTAAAATAAATTAACTTTCTTCTTCAATAAACGATTCTAAACTATTTATAGCATAATCAATCTCTTCTTTAAATCTCATCTTTGCTACAATTTCATTCATATCGTCTAATATTTTTTCATAGCTCATAAATATTCCTCCTTATATAAAAATAAAATATTACGAAATAAATTATATCATATTTTCAATATTATGTCAACGTTTTATTGTAATTTTTATTTAATTTACATAAAATTAACTATATTTACATTTTCTTAATTTTCTGTTTTATCTTTAAATCTTTTCTATTTTTAGCAAATAAATTAAAATATTATGTAACTTTTTATTATATTTAGCCAAACATATTGACAAATTTGATAAATTATTATATAATATTTTGTGATTTTATAAATATACAAGGAGGACAATTCTAATGAAAAAACTTATAAAGCTGCTTTGCTTTGCATTGGCAGTTTCAGTTGTAGGCTCAGTGTCAGTGTATGCTATGTTTACTTACGATGTAGAAAAAACTGTTAACGCATCTTTGCATGATGACCACAAACAATTGGCTCAAAGCTTATATGATGATGCTATGTCCTTATTGGCTAATGCAGCTAATGAAGAAGCTGCTTTTGAAAGCGCCAAGGAAACAGAAGCAAAAACGGCTGACTCCCCAGAAGAAAATTTAACTACTGAGGTATCTGAAGAAGATTCTTTTGAAAATGTTGAAGAAACAGAAGCAAAAGTATCTGACTCTCCAGAAGAAATTTTAAGTACTGAGGCACCTAAAGAAAATATCACTTCAGAATAAAACAATAGGAGGTTATCATAGTGACAAAATTAAAATTTTTAATTGTATTGCCACTTTTGCTGGCAATCGTAATTGTTATCTCTTCTACTTTCGGAACAACTAGCTCTAGTTTTTATAGGAGTGAGCATTCTGAGAGTTATGCATCAGTCGGTAATTTGGACTTAAATTATCGGTTAACAAAAACGAATGATGAGATAGAAATAAGTGATATTATAGTAGGCGAAGATATCCATTATAATATCCATCTTCAGAATGACACTAACTCAGCAGTTCAATACGAAATTTGGTATAGTTATGGAAATTATACTGAAGTTTTTGATTTGACCGGCGGTGACTATACTTGGGTAAGTTACTGCAAGATAGGTGCAGGAGATTCAAAATATGGTACAAAAATGATGAATACATCTACTTCTCAGATTTCAACAGGTTTTTTGCAAACTGGTGAAGAAGCTACTATCGATATAAACTTTGATGTAAGCTCATTTAAAAAGGTGCTTGAAAACTACCGCAGTAAACTTAATTCAAGTACTGCCGCAAAGTATGTTGGTTATGTAGAAGATTTGCAGATAGAAACTGAGTTTAAACCTTCTCTTAGGATATACGCCTACAATAGTTAAATTTATTGTATGACGTATAAAAAATAACGTGAGATATTTTCTCACGTTATTTTTTTATTCATCATTTGCATCATTCACTTCAAATTTAACCTTAAGTACTTTTTTTATCTTACGGTTAAATTTCTTGAGTTTTTGATATTCTTCATATGCTTCCTCCATCACCAGTTCTTCAGGAGTAAGTTTTTCCTTATAGTTTATCCTCTCTTTGATTTGAAGAACAAGTACAAAAACTCCTGCTCCAATTAAAAACGCAACTTGTACCCATACAGGAATCTTCTGTATTGTTTGTACTACTCTACCTCCTTGCGGAATAAGGTATATCGCTTTTCCAATAATAGACTCAGGATAAGCAAGTTCCTCGTCTGGCGAGTTATTAGCATCTCCTTGTGTTTGGAATGTTCCATCAACACCAACAGCAGCGACAATCCTATGCGTATAAGTATCAATTTCTTTCTTTTCAGAAAGAAATGTAATTACATCTCCTACCTCATAACTTTCCTGAGTGTGTATGATTACTACATCTCCAGGGAGTATTGAAGGCGACATAGAACCAGTAGCTACTATCTTGATAGACCAGCCAAAGCAAGATGTAACTTGTTCTCCGTTTTGGATTGTACACAAGCTTACTATCAATGCTACGCCAAAAATAGCAAAAATAACAGTGTAAAGCATTGCAAATAAGATATTGGAAAAGAACATTCTTCTTCTTCTTCTTTTCCGAATAATGCCATATTTTTTTCCTTTCTTATCTTTATATTTCAAACGTTTGCTGACATTTGTATCCATAACGGAATTCTCCTTTCTGAATTTTATTATATACGCATAATATTATACCACACACTTTTTTTTATGTCAAGTTATTTTTAACTATTGCTAAAATATATAGCAAAGAAAAAGAAAAACTCTCTGAAATTTTCAGAGAGTTTTTCCATTGGAGTGGAGGCTCAAGCTTAAAAAGTTAGTTTATTCATTTTAAGCGGTGGGAACTTCAGGCTCAGGCTCAGTTCCACCTTCTCCTCCGCCAACTTCGGGAGCATCAGTAGTTGCCTCAGTGCTTGACTCACTTGAAGTAACATTAGGCTCGGGAGTAGGTGTACCATCCTGGTACATTTCAAAGTACAATGTGAAATCAAACAAAGAATTCATATACTTGTTGTCATTCATCTTATTAGGTGTAGCACCAGTACGTGTAGAGTCGTCAGGGAATGCCACAAGCTGAATCAGTTCAACAGACTTGCCTACCTCGATTACAATCGAATCATCGCCAGAAACAACATTTGCTTTAGTATTAAAAGTGCTAAGTTTTGCAGCAGCTGCAAGTTTAGCAGTAAAAGTTCCAGCATGTTTAGTAGGAGCTTCCTCATCAACCGCTGTTACTCCTGTAACCAAGAACTGTGTCTCGAATACTCCAGTTGGGTCCTGCTCATCCCAAGTATCGGCAGTAAGAGGAGTAGTCGGTACTACATGTTTTGCCAACAACGCCAGGTCAAGCTTGATGTCAACCTTTCCGGTATTGTTGATCTTATAAGAAATAGCACGCACCTGCCCAGGGGCAAAGTCTTTGAAGCGCCCCTTACCAGATTCGCCGAAGTTATCCGTATACATTGCTACAGCTGTTTCGCCTTCCTGCACACCATCGGTAACAGTAAGCGGAGTGGTCTGATACTTAGGAGCAAGAGAACCTACGCTTGCAAGCAAGGTTGTAATATCCTTGAAGTCTGCGGTCAAGCCCAAGTCATCAGCGACCTCGCCGACATAAATGTCGGCTTTCAAGTTTGCATCAGACGCGTTAACGTCTACATGCTCTTGCCTGTAAAAGCTGGCGCTTGTCACTCCAACAGCCGCAGCAGCAACAACTGCCACAGAAGTGATCATGAGCATAAATGCGGATCTCTTCTTATTGCTTCTGGGTTTAAAAGTCTTTGCCATAATAAATTCCTCCTGTAAATAAAAGTTTAGTAATTTTTTGGATTTTTGCAAGTCAGCAGAAGAATCTAAACTAAGTCAAACATTTGCCGACTTACTCTTTTCCTCTTAGGACATTTCTATTATACTACACCAGATATCACTTGTCAACATTTTTTTGAAAATTTTTTATTTTTTTTGAAAATTTTTATGTCCACTTTATT
>CAZXLZ010000037.1:0-11350 GCA_964642045.1 uncultured Clostridiaceae bacterium | reverse complement strand
GCAATTGACCTAAATTTTTCTTTACTAAATTTATTTGTTCCTCATAAGCTGAAAGTACGCCTTGCCCCTTAACCTTATATGCTGAAGACATCATTCTTATCGTTCTTTTCAATTATTATCACCCTACTTTATATATAATAAATATACACTACATATAACGACAAATTTTATAAATAGTTACAAAAAATTAATCCTATCTTAAATATTTATATTAAGATAGGATTAATAACCCTATTTTTTCTTTAATTTCATTTTTCTTTCTATTTTATCAAAATAATAAAGTAGAGATGTTGCTATACATATTGATGAGTATGTACCTGAAACTACTCCTATCATAAGTGGAAGTGAAAATTCTTGAAGTACTTGCTGATTATATATTTTAGCAAAAACAAATAGTATAAAAACAGCTAAAAATGTTGTTATAGATGTATACAAAGTTCTTCTTTTACTTTGTTTTATACTAAGTGCTATTGTATCTGAAAAACTTGTTATATTCATCTCTTTTTTCTTATTTTCTCTTACTTTATCAAATATAACTATTGTATCGTTTATAGAATAACCAAGTATTGTTAAGACAACTGCTATAAATGTAGTATTTATAGGAAGATTAAGAATTCCATATATGGCAATCATAACCAGTATATCGTGAATAAGTGCAATAACTGCACTGATAGCAGCTGAAACACCTAAAACTTTAAATCTAATAACTATATATATAAATAGTAGTATAACAGCTACTAAAGACGCAACGATAGTAGTCTGTATAAGCTCCTTACCATAAGATGCCTGAACATTTCTTACAGTACTATCTCCCATGTTTATATATCTTTCATTTAATTTAGTAATAATTTCTGTAGACATTTCTTCAGATATTACATTAGTAGTTATAGATACCATATTACTTGAACTAGATAACGTTTGAACAAGAGGTTTTTCACCTGTAATGCTGCTTACTATATCTTTTACATCTTCTTCATTATAATTTTCACCAAGATCAACTTGAATTCTAGTTCCGCCCATAAAATCTATATCAAATTTATAACCTCTAACAAGTCCAAATATAATTCCAAAGGCAATAAATACGATACTAATAGTTAAGTATAGCACTCTATGTCCCATTATATCTTTCATATTATTTTGCCTCCTTCTTTATACCAAATAATGCTTTATTTTTATCAACAAGAGGAATTATCTGCTTTAATAAAACTCTTGTTATAAATATTGCTGTAAATAAACTTACAATAACACCTAAGAATAATACTGCACCAAAACCTTTAACAGTACTTGTACCAAGTAAGAATAATAAAAGTGCAACTATAAGTGTAGTAATATTTCCATCAACTATTGCATTCATAGAATTTTTGAAACTCTTATCAAAAGCTTTCTTTGTTGATATTTTATTCTTTATTTCATCTCTAAATCTTTCATATATAAGTACATTGCTATCTACGGCCATACCTATTGATAGAATAATACCAGCTATACCAGGCAGTGTTATACTTATTCCAAAGAATCCCATAAGTATAATTACTAAAGTAGTATACGCTATTAATGAAATAGAAGCAACTAGTCCCTGAACTCTATATACTACTATCATAAATATCATAACCAAAACTAGAACTATAACTGCCACTTTAAGACTTATCTCTAATGCCTTGCTTCCAACATAAGGTCCTATATACTCTTTATTTATAACATCAAGTGTAAATGGAAGTGCTCCTGAATTTATTAAAGTTGCATACTCAGTTGCTTGCTCTTTTTTCTCTGCAAATGTTCCATTTCCAATAGTAATAACTGCACTGCTAGATTCTATTTTTTCACTAACATGTGGCTCTACAAGTACCGTTTGATCAAGCATTATACTAATAATCTTACCTACATTTTCTTCTGTTGCTGTGGCAAACTTCTTAGCACCTTCTTCACTAAAATTTAGAACTACATGTGGGTCTGGCATGCTATAGCTTTCTAATGGATCTGTACTTACACTGGCAGATGCAATATCTGATCCTGATAAAAGTACATTACCATCCTCATCAACAAATTTTATTTCAGCAGTTTTGGCTAAGCTCTTTACAACTTCTAGTGGATCAATCTCAGTATTTGAAATATCCGCTGGAATTTCTATTGTTATTTGTTTTTTACTATCATCAACTCTAACAAAATAGTCATATATTCCAGATGTTTCTACCCTTTTACATATTACAGCTTTGGCTGTGTTTAAGTCTTCACTTGTTATATCTTCATCATCTACTGCTTGATATGTGACAGTTACTCCTCCACTAATATCAAGTCCTGTCTGAATCTTATCTATCCATTTGAAATATACCTTATCTCCAATTTTAATTCCAAATATAGTAAGATAACAAGCAGTAAAAATAATAATTGTAATCAAACTAAAAATGATTATATTTTTTGCTTTCAATTATTTCAACTCCTCTTTTTCTACAAAAGTTATTATACTATTTTATATCTTATTAGTCAATTTATTTGATTAAAACACTACTCAAAATACTCAAGTATATATAAATTATTACGTTATTTTTACAATAATACTTAACATATGCTAATATGTATGATATAATAGTATCTAAGAATAACTAGCAGTCTTTCAAGTAATTTTCAAAGAGATACTAAAAAATATTTATAAACTAGGAGGAAAAATCATGGGAATAAGTATTGAATATTTAGGAGAAGTTGGCACTAACTTTGACAAAAGGAACATTTTCTTAGGTACTCTATATTCTAAAACACAGCGAACTGAATATATTATACGGACAATAAAAAAAATGTATTACCCCCTACTCTCTTGATTTTGATGCTATAAGGGATGCCCTTGAATTTGTAGACTGGAAACTTTTATATAAAACAGAAAATGGTTATATCATTTTTTCTGATGAGGGCACAGAAACTATAATAGGTGATGGTTCTGATGGTAAACCTCTCATAAAAAACATCGTTTCTGCTTGGGAATACTTTACAGAAGAAGAAATAAAAGAAGCTTTACTGAACCGTACACACAAAATTTTATACATTATATCAAGCGAGCCAGCCGAAAAATATTTAGATGATATGTCTAAAAAAAATCAAGATAAGTGATACTAATAACAAAAATATCAGAAATTGAAATAAATTTCTGATATTTTTTATAATCAAAGAAATCATAATACTGTAATTTTGGACATAGAACTTCTTTTAACTTTCATCTGACGAACCAAATAACTCATTAAATTTCTTTTCTAGTTCTTTTTGAAGATCATAATCTTCTATATCATTTTGTATATTTGGTGTAGCAGTTTTTGGCGCCTCAGTATTTTCAAATTCTATATCAGCATTTTTATTTGCAAGTTCCATCTGCTTTTGTTTTGCAAGTTTCATTCTATTTGCAAAATGTTCTTGTATATCCATAGCTTTTATAGGAACTTCATCTGTTTTTGGCATCTCTGTTATATCACCTATCTCATATTTTCTAGCCTCATCTCTCATTGGGTGATATTTGTAATACCAAGCTTTTTTAGCTTTTATAGGTTTAACTGTTCTAACTATTAATATTTCATCATCTGGTGACATTCTCTTAAGCTCATCTATAGTCATAAGATCTCTACCTTGCCTTTGCTCGCTTATACTTACGCCCTGTTTAGTAGATTCACTCTTATCTTTGCTAATAGATTTACTATTAAACTTGATAGTTTTTTGTCCTAAACTCTTTGAGAAATATTCACAAGTTTTTATAGACTGGCTACCTAAGAATAAATGAGTATCACAGTTACCTAGTATTACTTCATATTGATCTTTGTATAATGCTTCTAACTGATCTAAGTTCTGAACAATTATAGATATACTTATTCCCATACTTCTTGTAACAGAAAGTTTTCTTGGAAAATCAGGTATTTGTCCAATATTTGGGAACTCATCAAGTAAGAAATAAACCTGATTTGGAAGTGTTCCACCATTATGATCTGCTTGTAAGAACATTTTTTGAAGCATCTGAGCAAAGAATATTGTAGATATATAATCATATGTTCCATCAGCAGCTGATGTAATTACAAAAAGTGCAGTTTTTTCTCTTCCAAGCTCTTCAAAATCTATATTATTTGACGTTGTAATCCTCTTTATTGCTGGTGTATCAAATATCTCAACTTTTGAAATTGTTGAAATAACTATACTCTGCATAGTCTTATCTGCAGCTGTTTTAAAGTTTTCATACTGAACTCTACCTGGATGTGTAGGTTTAAGTTCATCTATAAATAATCTTTCAAAAATAGTAGCATCTGATCCACCTTGCCTTATAATATTAAGACAGCTAGATAAGTTTTGTTCTTCTTCTGGAAGAACTGATATTACATAGTATATACATGCTTTAAGTAACATCTTAGCTGTATTATCCCAGAATGGATCCTGTGAATTACTTTCACCTTTACCACCAGTAATTATTGTACTTGCAATTTCATCTACACTCTTATCATCAATAATATGCGCAAGTGGATTATATCTATCACTAAAATTTGGATTAACAAGATTTAGTGCTCTTACTTTATATCCTTGAGTCTTTAAAAAGCCTGATGTTTCTCTATATAGCTCACCTTTAGGGTCTGTTATTACATATGAACCCAAAAGCTGAAGAATATTAGGTTTAACGTAACAAGCAGATTTACCAGCACCAGAACCACCGACTACAAGAACATTCTTATTTATTAGAACTTTCTTTAAGTCTGTACCTAAATAATGTTTTTTACTAAGTATAAATCCATTTTTCCTATTTAGAATCTCTTTGCCATTTGCAGTTTTATTAAACTCTTCACCATTTTTAGCCCAGTCACTAGATCCATTTTCAATTCCGTCATACTCACCATTTTTTTCTCGACTTACTTTATATACAATATATACTATTATAGTTATTACTAATGTCCAAAATGACCATGACATAAATATTCCAAATTGTCCATGACCGCTAAATAATCCTTTTAGTATAGTTAGTGGATTTTTTACTGTATCTAGAAAACCTTGCATATGCGTAAAAAATCTAACTACTATATTTGCACTTTCTGAATCTAAAGATCCAACAAATATGGCACCTATTACCCATATATCAAATATTAAATAAAAGATACCTAAAGCTATAAGTTCCTTTTTTAATGATTGTAATTTATATAACATATATCAACCCTCAACTCTTATATAATTTTATTTTTATTTTGATTTTTATTATTACGTTCTTTTGTTACTTCAGTTTTGCCAACATTTAGCGACTTGCTATTTACAAAATTATCCGGTATTCCCTTTTCATTTGTAGTAACTGAAACAACATTTGCTTTAACTCTTTTTTTGCTCATTTTATTTCCTCCAAGATTTATCTATTATTCTCATTCGTTTTCATCTTCAAATTTAAGTTCAAGAACTATATAAGCTCTATTAGGTAAAAGTTTACATTTGCCCTTAACCATATTTGTATTTTTATCCATATATATATCAGGTTTTACCTCTTCTCCAGTTTGTGCATCTATTATAGAGAAATGCCTTTTCATGCTAGGTGTATATGGCACTTCTTTATACTCAACAGAACTTTGGTTATATATAGTACCATAATTAAGAGGTATATTACTCTCTGTAGCTGTAAATCCATCTTCTGTAAGTTCACCTGTACTTAATATTGCTCTAGACTTTGTTAGAGTAAGAAGTACTATAAGCTGCTTATCCTCTCCAGCACAAAGTACATTAAATATCTTCTTAAATTTTCCATCTTGCTCACTATCTATATGCTCTAATTTCTGAAGAGAAAGAAGCGCGTTTCCTTTACTGTATTCATCTTCATTTTTTTCAACTACGAACCCTATTGTATTCATTCCAGGCATATCTACAATTTCAAATGTATTCATCTTAATTAATGGTTCCATTTTTATTCCTCCCATAATCTATATAAATTATACTCTAAAAAAACTTTTTTTCAAGTATATATATCT
This sequence comes from uncultured Clostridiaceae bacterium, assembly GCA_964642045.1. Taxonomy (GTDB): domain Bacteria; phylum Bacillota; class Clostridia; order TANB77; family CAG-465; genus RGIG5057. The sequence goes on along the minus strand of CAZXLZ010000037.1, from coordinate 5,393 downwards.
ATTTATGATCAACCTTTACCACCCTATTTGATGGCGAATATGTGTCCCTTGAAAGAAGAGCTCTTTCTATTTCCTTGCCATGAAGTTTTTTTACTATATATGCTTCAGAAACTCTACCATTTGTTCCATCAGATACAATCTCCTGACCACTTACAGAACTATCATATATATATTCTGTATCAAATTCTATTTCTCTTAATACTTTAGATTCTATTTCAATATCATATTCTACTTCCTCTTTTGTACCATAAATACTAATTGCTAAAGTTCCAACTTGGCTATAACTTGTAACAATTTTTATAGGGTAACTTCTAGTATTTCTAAACTTAAAATCTAAAGCTCCTACATAAATAGTTGCATCTCTACTTGGAAGTACATAACTTACTGGCAGACTATGGCAGTACCTTTCTACAATTTCTAAATTTGCGAGTAGTACTGTGTTATATAATGTTGAAGACACCTGACAAATTCCACCACCAAGACCATCTACAATTTTTCCACCTTGAAATGTTGCAGCATTAACATATCCTTTGTCAATTGTTACTTCACCAACTGTATTATTAAATGAAAAAACTTCTCCTGGCATTATTATTTGTTCATTTATAAGCTTTGATGCAATTTCAATATTTTTTGATCTATTTATTTGATTTCCAGCAAAATATGTTGTATAGCTAGATAATTTATCATTATACATATCATATCTTATATCGCTTAGAAAAACCTTTGGTGTTACAACATTTAAAGCTATTTCTATACTCTCACCTTCATTTAGATTATCAAGCTTTACTATATTTTCGGCTAACAAATCATCATCTATATCTATTCCATAACTCTCACTAACAAAAGTAACAGGATAAGTTGACTCATCTATATATGCATCTTTTACATCTTTTTTAACTTCTTTTATTATTTCATCTTTATCTAAACTATATGATAATTTACTATTTAATTTTAAGCTTAATGACTCTTCATTTTGATTTTTAATTATATCTATTAATTTTTCTTCTAAATCATCTTCATCTACTACATAGCCATCTTTACCTTTAACTAGTATAAGTGATTTATTATCATCTGCTATATAGTATGTATCATATATGACTCTTTCATCTAATGTAAGATTTATATTTTTTATAACCATCTCTAATTTTTCCTTATCATAAGATATAATAGGGTCAAAATTTTTCTTATCATTTTTTAATGTATTAAAAAGATTTTCAAATATATTATCACTTTTTCCATCATTTAATATATTTTTTACAGTTGAATTTATATCAATTTCTATATCTAACATCTCAGGAGTTATAGTATATATTTTTTTACCATCATCAAGTACATCAATACTCATTTTCTTTAGATCACTTCCTAAAGAGCTAACATATATTGCTAGCTCTTCTGGTTTCATTTTAGATATATCTTTATCTCCTAAATATGTATTATCAGATACATTATTATTAAATTTCACCATAAATAGCATCACTATAAATGTTATAGTAGCTATAAATAATATAGTAATAGTAGTTATTATTGCTATATAAACTGCTTTTTTATTATTTTTAGCAGAATCTTTTTCCACATTTTCCTCCTATAATCAACTAATATTATTTATTTTCTTTTCTAATAAGTACAATAGGTGTTAATGTCTTAGTTTGTCCAGCTGGATTATCTTTTATCATTGCTTTTAAAGCATCATCATTAAATCCTATATTATCTGCCTTTCCAAGTATCTCTACATTAAAATCATTTGCATCTACTATCATGCATTTTACACCTGTTTTTTCATATATTTCATTACATACCTTATTTGGCTCTCTTGGAATTCTTATACCAAATTCAGCATAATCTTCAAACACATCTCCATAAAATCCATCAAGTCCACTAACCTCAGGTCCAACTATCTCGTAAAATACACCTCTTTTACCAAATAACTTGAAAAATCCACCTGCGATAGCAGCCCATAACACTTTTATAGGGCCATTAATATCTATTGCAAACTGCATTTTATATGGACTATCTACACCTATTCCTGCTGTAGTCTTCATTGCAAACTTTGATAAAAATTTAGCAAGCCCGCTTACTTTTACATCTTTTTTATATACTACATTTTCTTGACACAAGCTAATTATTTTCTCGCTTATAGATACAATATCTCCATCTTCATAAATATCTTTTACATAATCTTCTATAATCTTATTATAATCCTCTCCAAGCTGAATATAATGTGTTCTTATTGCATGTCTTAAGAACTTTTCTCCATTTACTTCTATTTCAACATTTTTATTATCTAATGCTTTAAACTCCATCAAAAAACTCCTTCTTTCTAATTTACCATATCATATAGCTCTTTTTGCACCTTTACAAAAAACGATTTTATATCTTCAAAACTTATTTCAACCATAAGTATTAAGTCTGGCTCTACCTCTGCGTCATCAAAGTATGTAAGGCTTTGAACTATGTGCATTTTATTAATATTCTTTCCCTCAAATTTATAATCTAAGTTCATAAACGTTTCTCTTATATCTATATTTTTGTATTTTATAAGATACATAAGGTCATAATAATCCTTTTTTGCTCCTCTTGAACTTAGAGCTACAAGCTTCATAACAGATATATCCTTTAAGGATGCATATTTTAGTCCTTCTATTTCGTCATCATAAATATAATCTTCTATCATAGGATTGGGATAATATAGAAATGTTATATTTACACCATCCAAAATTCCATGAAGAGTACTATCTTTCTGATATATAATTTTAAAATTACCAAGTGTAGATATATGATTTGCAAGCGTTTCAGAATTAAACTTTACACACGTAAAAAAATCAAAATCATATGACATCCTATTACCACACTGAAGCGATAAGGCAGTTCCTCCTGCCATGTAATAATCAGTTAAAGGTTTACTATCTACTAATTTTTTTAGTACATTTTTTCTATGTTCATCTATCGTATTCCAATACATATAACTTCCTCCTTATTACATAAAGTAATAGTCTCCCATTTCTCTTGCATTAATATAAAATTTCATATCTTCTTCTTCTAAGTTATATATATTTTTTAAAAATTCTGCTGATTTTTTAGTAAAGTTTCTACTATTTCTTGCAACATTTTCTATTTCCTCATCTGTATACTCTTCCTTAACCCACTCTATAGCCTCATCATCGCCAAAATTAAACATCCTAGATATTATATATTGTTTATGTTTTTCTTTATCTAGACTCTCAATATTCACATCCCAAAAAAATGGTTTTAAACTATCATCTACTTTCATTTTTTCTCTCCTTCATTTTAAGTCTATACTATCACAAAAACAGATAAAATGCAACTAATATCAAATAAAAAAATAACTGTCTTGAGTTCTAATTGTAAATAAGACATTAATTTTCACATAAAAAGAAAGAGTCACCTACTTTTCGGCAGGTGACTACTTTTTCTTTTATCACAAAAGCTATTTGTTTTTAATTGGAATTATTTCAGTTTCATAGCTACGAAAATGATTCTTAAAGTCATTAGATGATTGACGTTCACCACTGTCAAACAATATAGAACGTGAAGTGTCCTTATCAAATTTTAAGCAAAATCGAGATGAATATTCAGTAAACGCATCCCATTTTAGTATTTCTTGAATTACAGGTTCCATCTTATCTGCATCAACTTTTGCGAATGATATTTCAAGGCATTCATAAGCTGCATTAATGATAAAACTTACGTTATCAAATTTAGCTAAAGTTGCATTGATAAACACAGATTCAGATAAAACTATAATCCGAGGATTAATGGAATTAAATTTAGAAGCTAAATATTCAACAACTTCCTTATTCCATTCTGATCTTAAAACTCCTTTAAAAGCGTATGACATAAATTTTCCTCCTTATTATTTTTATTGAAGTATTAATTTGCATAAGTCAAACTAAAAAGCTAGAGGTTAATTTTCTCTCACTAATTAGTGAATAAAGGTATTAATATGACTGAGATATATCAGTATGTATTATATCACAGTTTTGCATAATTTGCAAATATAACTGCTCTTTTGAACCACAAGTAAAACCCATGATTCTAAAATTAAAAAAGAGATTTAAAACTATACAGTCTTAAATCTCCTAGAGCAAGCACAAAATATTTTTAGAAGTTGTACTTGCTTGCCTTGCCAATCCGAACGTCTTCTGCCATATTCCTATATTTATTATTTAAAGAGTCCCTCATATTTTTAAACTCCTCTACATCCTTTTCGAGTAAGGTCTCCATAACCCTTCTAACAGCATCATCAAAGCCTCCATCTTCCGGCGACCTTGAACACCAACCATTCATAGAGCCATAGCTTGCATAAGTAGGATTGCCATTTTCATCAACAGTTAACTCAGCCTCCCAATCAGAATAACTATCCTTCCATCTAAATTTTGTTCCGGCCGCTACCTTCACTGTTTTTTCCTTGAAAAGTTTTTCCATAACTTAAACCTCCTGAAATTATTCATTAGTTATTATTTGCTTTACCAAGCATGCATACATTATATCATATATGGTATAAAAATTCAAATTTTTATCATTTTTTTACTAGTATTAACTACATAATTATACAAATACTATAGAATGTATAACAAAAGAGGCACTATTTATGTGCCTCTTTTTATTTTTATTAGCCGTTTACTTGTTTCATTACTTCTTCAGCAAAGTTAGTTTCTTCTTTCTCTATTCCTTCGCCTCTTTCAAATCTTGCAAATCTACGAATTACTATATTTTCACCTATTTTTGCAATTAATTCTGTTAATAACTGTCCAACAGTTATATCAGGATTTTTAACGAAAGGTTGTTCTAATAGACATATCTCAGCAAAGAATTTATTTAATCTTCCTTCAACCATTTTTTCTGCTATTGCTTCTGGTTTTCCTTCATTCATAGCTTGAGCTATTAGAGTTTCTCTTTCAGCCTTTACTACTTCTTCTGGAACCTCTTCACGTCTTACATACTTTGGTCCAACTGCTGCTATATGCATTGCAATATCTTTAACAAAAGCTTTAAACTCATCATTGTTTGAAACGAAATCTGTTTCTGAGTTTACTTCTACTAATGATCCATATTTTCCATTATGTATATATGCTTCTACTAATCCTTCGCTAGCTATTCTACCAGCTTTCTTTGCAGCTTTAGCCATTCCTCTTTCTCTTAAAAGTTCAATGGCTTTATCTATATTTCCATCTGTTTCAACTAAAACCTTTTTGCAGTCCATTATTCCTGCGCCAGTTCTATCTCTTAATTCTTTTACTTGTTCTGCTGTTACTGCCATATTAAAAAATCCCCCTTTTCAAAATTATTCTTCTGTTTTTTCTTCTGCTTTTTCTTCAGTTTTTTCTGGTTTATTTTCTTTTTTTGTATAACTATTTCTTCCGCCATTTTTTGGC
>CAZXLZ010000036.1:0-11586 GCA_964642045.1 uncultured Clostridiaceae bacterium | reverse complement strand
CTTTCATATTATATATTGCAAATTTCTATTTGTCAATAGAAAAAATTTTCTTAAAAAATATATTATATTTTAAGTCTTATATATTATATTTTTATAACAAAATAATTACATTTATTAATTTTGGAAGTAGTTTAGATTACAATAATGTATATAAATTAGATTTATATATTTTAAAAAGCAAAAAAATGTTGAAAAAAAATAAATATATTGTATTATAATATAGAGGTGCTATATGAAAAAGGATTTAGAAAAAAGAAAAACTTATAACTTAAGAATATGGCTTATAGTCATTTTATTTATATCAATGCTTTTAGTTTCATGGTTATACTTAAATTATCTAAGGAAATTAACCTATAATAATATCTATACAAACTTAGATGAAATTGGTAAACAAAATGCAGGTAATCTAAATATTACTATAAATAATCAAAAGAAATTTGTTAATCAAGTTGTACATGCCATAGAAAATGGTAACTTTAATAGTATAGATGATATATTTAAAGGATTTGCAAGTGACCTTGAAGAACAACATTTTAATAGATTCTTAGTTTTAGATATGGAAGGTAATGGAACAACAAGTGATAGCTTCAAAATAAAAAATTATCCTAATATTGAAGAATTTTTTGCTCAAGACACAGTATATCTTTCAGAAAATAGACCAAGTGCTGTTTCTGATTATCAGGTAAATATTTATTCAAAAACGTTTACTTTTAAAGGTCAAAGATACGTACTATTTGCAACGATAAAAACTGAAAGATATGAAGAAATATTATCACAACGTGTATTTAACGATAATGGAGGAACATTCTTAATAAATAAAAATGGTAATATTCTTATTAACACATTTACTACAACAACAACTTCAACTGATACTATATTATATGATTACTTAATAAGCAAGTATAATATTACTAATAAAGATGATTTAAAAGATTTAAATCTAATGAAAACAGATATTCAAAGTAATAAGTCAGGACATATAAACGTAGAGCTTAATGATGACAGATACTTTTTTGATTATGAAAAACTTGGAATAAATGATTGGTATGTTATAACTGTTGCCCCTGATAGTGCAATTGCTAAAGAAATATATTCATTTTTAGCTATATCACTTGGAATTTGTTTTTTATTTAATTTTATTGTAATAGCTGTATATATATATGTTAATATATCTAATAAAGCAAAGAAGCAAAAGTTATACAAAGTTGCCTATATAGACCCTGTTACTTTACTTGGTAATGAAGCTTTATTTAAAGAAAATGGAGGCAAATATCTAGAAAAGCAAGATGTGCATACAAGTAGATATATAATAGCACTAGATATAAATAAATTTAAAGCTCTTAATAATATACATGGATATAAGTTTTGTAATCAAATACTAAAAAATCTAGGTGAAAAACTCGTTAGCATATTACCACAAGATAACATTACTTGTAGAATATCTAATGATGTATTTGCAACAATATTTAGTTATAGTAAAAATATTAAAGACTTGCTAAATAAAATATTTAGAGAAGCTTCAAAACTAGATGTAAATGGAATAACTATTAATTTAAATTTATCTATTGGTATCTATAAAATTAATAAAAGGGATACTGATATAAATAAAGTTTTAGACAAAGCCTATATGGCACGTGCAAAAATAAAAGGAACATATAATAAAGATTATTACATATTTGATGATATTCTTGAAAATCAATTAGTAGAAACTCAAAGAATTGAATCTAGTATGGAGTCAGCATTAAAAAATCATGAATTTACTGTAGTATATCAGCCTAAAATATACACTACAACTGAGAAAATATCTGGAGCTGAGGCACTGGTTAGATGGCACAGAAATGGCGAAATGATATCTCCAAGCAAATTCATACCACTATTTGAAAAAAATAAATTCATTATAAAATTAGACTTATATATATTTGAACAAGTATGTAAAGATATATTTTCTTGGAAACAAAAATATGGTTTTGCTCCAACAATTTCAATAAATGTTTCAAAAGAACATTTTGCTAATGAACATTTTATTGATGAGTATGCTAAGATTACTGATAAATATAAATTAGATAGAAGCAAAATAGATATAGAAATAACAGAAAGTGCAACTAATGAGGAAAATGTAGATACTGTAAAAATATTAAATAATATTAAAGAAAAAGGATTTGTTGTTTCAATTGATGATTTTGGTACTGGATATTCATCTCTTGCTATGCTTCAAAATATGCCTATTGATATAATTAAGATAGATAAAATATTTGTTGATAAAGCAGACCTTCAAAGTGACAAAAATATAATCAATTATATAATGTTCATAGCTAAGCAACTTGAAGTAAAAACAATTGTGGAAGGTGTTGAAACAAAAGAGCAAGTAGAATTCATTAGAAAAATAAAATGTGATGTTATACAAGGATATTATTATTCAAAACCATTATCTAAAAATGAATTTGAAAAGTTTCTTAACGAGCATATATAATAATAAGAAATTCCAATGATATACTTAAAATTATATCATTGGATATATTTTTTATATTAATAAATTACTTTTTATAAAAATAATAATCAGCATAACCAATTATATTATGAAACCTTGTATAAATAATTCAGTAAAAAAGTTGACAAACTTTACATAAAATGATATAATAATACAGCATATAATTATTAAATTCCAAAGAAATTTTACAAGGAGGACAACATGGAACAAATTATTAAAAGCTTACTCGAAACAGACATGTACAAATTTTCAATGGGACAGGTTATCTTTCACAAATTCAATGACTATAAGTGCACATGGACTTTCAAATGCCGAAATAAAGATGTGCACTTTACCAAGGAAATGGTTGAAGAAATCAAAAGACAGATACGGTTGTACTGCGACCTGAGATTTACAAAGGAAGAGCTTGCATATCTCCCTACCATTAAATGGATCAAAGTGGAATATGTTAATCAGCTTAAGCGCTGGCAACCATGTTATGATGATTTTGATATCACACATGAAGGAGATAATGGCCTTAGCATTGAAACTAATGGTACATGGCTTGATACATCTATGTATGAAATTCCCGTTTTAAAAATTGTAAATGCAGTTTACTTCAAAATGGCCTATGATTATGATGAGCTTTTCGAAAGCTTTAAGGACAGACTTGAAGAGAAGATAAATTGGCTGATAAGCGGTAAGTATAGCATATCTACTTTCAGTGAATTTGGCTTAAGGAGAAGTCTCTCTTCTGAAGCTCAAGAACTGGCAGTTAGAAGACTTGCGGAGCAAACGTACCCTGGTTCTACATTCATTGGTACCTCTAACGTATACCTGGCTATGAAATACGGTCTTAAACCTTGTGGTACTATGGCACATGAATATTTGATGTGTGTTGGTCAAGGCAATCCCATGCACAATCCTGCATATTCAAACTGGTATGCACTTAAGGCATGGGTTGATGAATATAGTGTCTTGAACGGTACGGCTCTTACAGATACAATTACTACTGATTGTTTCTTAAGAGACTTCCGCCTCACTTATGCTACACTCTTTAGTGGAGTTAGACATGATAGTGGAGATCCCGTTGCTTGGGGAGAAAAAATGATTAAACACTACAAATCACTGGGTATTGATCCTAAAACCAAAACGTTACTTTTTAGTGATAACTTGAATTTTGAAAAAGCAAATATGCTTAACGAGCACTTCAAGGAATCCGCAAAAGTGGCCTTTGGAATTGGAACCTACATCTCTAACGACACAAAAGTTAAACCGCTTAACATTGTAATGAAAGTTACAAAATGTAACGGTATGGATGTTGCTAAGATATCGGATGCTCCTGGCAAGGGAATGTGCAAGAATCCTGAGTATGTTGAATATCTTGAAAGATGTATCGACTGGCGCATGAAAAATGAAATAATTAAATAAGTAAAATTATATAAGTAAAAGTACTAAAATGTAATTTTGTTACTCCCCAGACCTTTTATGAGGTTTGGGGTATTTTTTATATTTAAATCTCTAAATCACATTAAATACTTTAATACTTATTTTCTAATCTAGTATAGGTAATTTATATTAAAACTTAACTTCATTTATATATCACCTACTAGACTTTGATTGCTAAAATATAGCTAGAAATATCATAGCAAAACACTCCCTTCTATGTTTTTATTAAATTTACAGCAAAAAAGTAGAATATATAAATAATTACATTCATATATTCTACTTTAATTTTTATTCTGTTTTTTCAACAATAAGAATTATTGTTGAATCAGGAAGTTTGCATTCATTTTCATTTTCATCATAAATAGATACTTTGGGAAGTAAATACTCTTCATATCCATCCTGAAGATAATGATCCATATGAACGACCTTCATTTTATTATCAAATGCACTTTTAATAGCCTCAATATACTCATTTGGAGTATAATAACCAAACTGCTCCTTAACCTCATGAGCATAGCTTTGTTCTCCCCATGTATAAGTATACAAAAATTCCATTGCATCATTTACAGACATAAGGACATTGCCATTTTCAAGTATTTTATACTCGATCTGTCTTCCTTTAAAGTCTCTTTTGTAATTTTCCAAAATTTTAATATCTTCTTTATTTTTAAAAGATATTATCCTTTTTTCATTTGAGTCAGTCATTACACCGTCACGAATAATCATCCTACCGCCAACAGGTAATATATCGTATACTGACTTAAAGACTTTAGCTAGTGTAGCTTTATTGAACTTTTTGCCTTCATAATCTACATAGCTGTATATCTCATGCAGTATCGAGCAAAAAATTACAGTATCAAGCTCACCTGGTGCAAATGTCTTTTGTAAATTAAGTGCATTTCCGTGAACAACTTCCCACGACTTATTTTCTTTCGTCCTCTTTTTGTTAAGTTCTTCAACAACATTTATAGCAGCATCAACGCCAATCACCTTTTTATCCGGATAAGCTTCTACTATTTTATCCATAAGTGCGCCACCACCAGGCCCTATATCTGCTACTTTATCACCTTTTATATAATCAATAAGTGGCAGTTTGAAGGCTATGGTAGAATTCATTGTATCCAAATAACTTGACTCATTTGTAAGTCTATCAAACTGATCGCGTCTTAATCCAAAGTTGTCACAAGCCATTACAATGACTTGGTCATATATAGAACCTTTGCCTATCGAGGACATACAAAAATCAACAAACTTTTCCGCTATTTCACTGAATTTTACTTTAACTTTAAGCATTGGAGACAAAACTTCCAATTCTATGCTTAAGAACTCATTTGCAATTTTCTTATCTGATGATAAGTCGTAATCACTTAAGAGTCTTTCAATAAATCTGTGCTTGAAAATATTTATGTGCTTCTTGCCATCATAATCACAATAAAAAGACATCATATTTTCAAATGAAATATTAGTTACTTCATAAATTGATGTATTCTTTGCAATATATGCAAAAAGTTTCAAAACATTCTCAAGTGATAATTCACTTGTAGCAACCTCAACATACCAAAGATCATAAGATTTAAAGAATTCATCCAGTATGTCTTTGAAAGAGGGCGTACGCCTAACAATGTTTGAAAATTCCTTATCAAAATCTTCCCCATTTTTTATAGCTGTCGCCCTTATCTTCTTTAATCTGTTATCTGTATAATCTATAAATCTGAAATTAAGAATATCATCTACCGTCTTGTTGATATCATTTTTTAATTTCTCATACAAATCCATACTAACAGCACCAATAATGCATTTATTAAGTACTTTAAGTACTCTTTCATTTGATGCACCCGGATAAGATGTTACAGATAACGGAGCACTTTCATAAAGAGATACTTCTCCTCTTAAGAATTGCCCAATTAATCCATGCGTTTTGATTAATGTAGATATATATCTATATCTCCTATAATCATTGCTATCTCTTTTTACTTCATCATATATCTGTGATGAGCCTATATTGTGAACGTCAATCTGGTAACATTTTTCTCTCCATTTAGACCGAATTACTTTATTTCCCCCTTTTGCAATTTCTGCAAAGCAGAGAACTTCTTCAATAATTGATGCCTCTAGCTCCGTTAAATTGCCATTAAGTATTTCAGCATCAAGTATTCTTAAAGTACGTTCAACATAATTTAAGACTTCATGCGGATCTAAATCTGCCTGCTCATAATTTTCAACATTAATTCCCTCTTTGCTATCTTTTAGCCAAAGACACTTTAACCAGAAATTGTCTTTTAATGGTTTTAAATCTCCCTCATTTACTTTTGAAATCAATTCTAACGCTTTCATATAAAAGCTCCTCCTTTTATAATAATTTATTATTTTAATTTACATAAATATACATTATAATTATATCATACAAGTCCTACTTTTTCAAGCATATTATTTATATATTTATATAAATACATTAATTTTAAATTACATAATTATATAAAAATATACAAAAAAGACTGTAGATTTAAAACCTACAGTCTCATAATTTTTATATAAATAACATTTTTAAGTATCAAATAATTTTTTCTTTTTAAGAAAATATTTGGCGGAGAGTGAGGGGTTCGAACCCTCGCGCCCCTGAACGGAACCTAACAGTTTAGCAAACTGTCCCCTTAACCACTTGGGTAACTCTCCAAACTTATTTAAAAAGTGGCAATATCTTTATGCCACTAAAACATCAAAAATAACTGGCGGAAGAGGTAGGATTCGAACCCACGGTACCTTTCGATATCACCAGTTTTCAAGACTGGCTCCTTAAACCACTCGGACACTCTTCCAAGCCACGTATTAATTATAACTTTTTTTTTATTTGTTGTCAAGTATATATATTAAAATTATGTTTGTATAAAGAAAAAAATACCTTATCTTGAAGGTATTTTTCTAATTTTCTATAAACTTGGATACATTTGAATCTTCAAAAATACTTTCCTTAAATATTGGATTCTTAAGTACTTCCTTAAGTTCTCTTTTAGGAACACCATTTTCTTTAATCATAGATACTTCTTTAAATTCTTCATCTGTATATGTTCCCCAATTAGTTATTTGTGAAAAGTTAACCTTATCAAATCCTAATTTTTTAACTAAAACTGCTGCTCCTACCATTTCTTTATAATTATCTTTCTGGACTACAAAATTTATATCTACATGTTTTATTTTTCTTTGCTTTTTTAAAGTAGATAAATATTCTAAATTTTTCATTAGATTATTAAAATTACCACCTACTCTTAATTTTTTATATGTTTTTTCTGTTACTGCATCTAAAGTAATATATAATGATATATCATTATATATATCACATAACTTATCTAAATTTTCTTTGTTCATAAGTGTTCCATTAGTAAGTAATTCTATATTACTTCTTTCTTTTATTTTAGAATTATATATCATATCTTTATATATATTGCTAAAGAAAATCTCCCCCTGTCCAGCCAAAACTAATCGTTTAGATTTTAAAGTCCAATCAGATTCTTTTAACTTTTTGGACAAGATATTTAATCTTATTTTATGAAATATTTTTGGATGATAAAAATCTTTTCTACAGCTTTTACACTTTAAATTACAAGATTTATCTATTGATATATAAACCTCATTTGGAATGTCACTTGGCTTTAAATCATCCAATCTTTCGGTATTCCCATTTAAATTTTGCCTCATATATGGACAAGTAACTCTATCACAAAAAGCATAGGTTCTATTTATTATTGATAATCTAAAAAGTTTTAAGGTGTTTGAGTGCCAAATCTTATCTGTACTTTTTAAAACCAAATTTCCAGCTTTATTATATGCCCATCCAGGACAGCAGCTATGTGCATATCCTTCTGGTTGCACATGCATATACATAAAAGGCTTTTCACATTTTGGACCATTTATACTGTCAGTATATATGATTTTGGTTAAAAGCTCACTATTTTTCATATATTTAGTATTATACCCTTCCCATTTATGAAAGAGTCTACATAGAAATTTATAAATTTTAATATATGTATCTTCTAATCTGTCATTAAGCAAATTTCCTAAATCTTCAAACCAATAATAATTCTTATTTTCTATTAATCCAAGATTTTTGAATTTCTTTCTAATTATTTTTATATTTTTATCTTCTTTCCTTAAGCATATTACAACAATTCTTTTATTAAGATAATCTTTAGGAATATTCTTTATTGTATAATAATTTTTTCCTTGATATTCATTTAAATATTTATCATCACCTATATATCCTACTACTTTTAAGTTATCAAAAATATACTCAAAATCCTTTTGAAGCCTTCCTACAGAGTATATTATTATCTCCTTATTTTTTATATTCATAGTATATTACTTTACTCCAATCTTAATATAGTTTACATAAATATATTGATACGATTTTTATTATTATATCATATCTAATTTATAAATTCAAATATATCTATGCATAAAAATATAGAGGATAAATTCCCCTACATTTCTATATTCAATCTATTAAGTAGTTCATCTAATCCATCTTGATCATTATATTCTATAACCAGTCTTTGACGTTTTTTAGAAGCATCTATCCTTACTTTATAACCAAAATATGAATTAAGTTTTTCTTCTATTTTTTTATAATAAAAATCATTCTCTTGAGCTTTTTCTTTAGGTTTTACATATTCTTCACCTTTATATACAAGTCTTTCAACATCTCTAACTGTAAGTTTTTTATCTACTATTTTTTCAGCTATTTCTAGTTGTTTATTTTTATTACTAAGTGCAAGAAGGGCTCTTGCATGTCCTTCCATAAGTTTTCCTTCCATTAAATAATTTAGTATAGGTTCTGGAAGTTTTAAAAGTCTCATTATATTTGAAACAGTAGATTTATTCTTTCCCGTTATTCTAGCTACTTCAACTTGTGAATAACCGTCTATATCCATAAGTTCTTTTATAGCTCTTGCAACTTCGACTATATTCAAATCTTCTCTTTGAATATTTTCAATAAGTGCAACTTGTTTCTTTTTAGTATCAGTATAATCCTTTACTATAGCTGGAATTGATTTAAGGCCAGCCATTTTAGATGCTCTCCATCTTCTTTCTCCAGCTACTATAGTATATCCATTTTCATCTTTAACAACTATAATTGGCTGAATTACTCCATTTTCTTTTATAGAATCTGAAAGTTCTTCTAATTTTTCTTTATCAAATATTTTACGTGGTTGATTAAGCATTGGCTCCACTTCTGTTATATTAAGATCAATCACTTTATCTATCTGATTTTTATCATCTTTCTTATTCTGAGAAGCATTTGCAATATTTTTTACTTCCTCTTCATCTTCTCCAAAAAAAGCATTTAATCCTCTACCTAAACTTTTTGCCATATATACCTCCTAATAATTATTTATCATTCACAGCTGCCATTAATTCTTTTGCTAAATTCTTATACGTCTCTGCTCCTTTTGAATCTTTATCATACAAATTAATAGGTAATCCATGACTTGGTGCTTCACTAAGTTTTATATTTCTTGGTATTATAGTTTGAAATACTTTATTACCAAAATATTTTTCAACTTCAATTGCTACTTCTGTAGATAAATTGGTTCTTGCATCAAACATAGTTAGCACAACACCTTCAACAACTAAATCTTGATTTAAGTGTTTCTGAACAAGTTTTATTGTATTTATAAGTTGTCCTAAACCTTCCAAAGCATAATACTCGCACTGAATAGGTACAAGTACACTATCAGATGCAGTAAATGCATTTAATGTTATAAGTCCAAGAGATGGTGGACAATCTATTATTATATAATCATATTTATCTTTTATCCCATCAATAGCTCTTTTTAACCTATTTTCTCTCGAAACCATAGATACAAGTTCTACTTCAGCTCCTGCTAAATTTATATTAGCTGGACATATATCTAATTTTTTTATCATTGTACCTTGTATTGTCTCTTCCATAGGCACATCATCTATTAATACATTATACACTGATTTATCCTCATGAGCTTCTAATCCTAAACCACTTGTTGCATTTCCTTGAGGGTCTGTATCTACAATTAATACTTTCTTTCCTTTCTCAGCTAAACATGCACTTAAATTAACAGATGTTGTAGTTTTCCCTACTCCGCCTTTTTGATTTGCTATAGATATTATTCTCGCCATAATTTCACCTCTTCGTATATTATAATACATTTTGTAAAAAAAATAAAGAGAAATTTTATATTTTTTCTCTTTATATATTTTATAATGGATTTTTCTTTATTTTAGTGTACATTCTAGGATAATTTTTTGGAGTGTCTTTTATCTTTTTTAATTCTAATATTACTCTATTATATACTTCATTTTCTAACTTTAATTCATATTCATATATATTTTCTAATTTTAAGTTAAGTATATTAAAAGCGTTTTTAGAATTTTCTAGTTCTAATTTATAATTATCACCTTTCATGAAAAGGCATTTGCCACTAACTTTTAAAAAACCACTCGTATATTCTACAAGTTCATTTAATTTAGCAAAAGCTCTAGAAACAGTTACATCAAATTTCTGTCTATAAATTTCATTACAAGATGCCTCTTCTGACCTTGCATGTACAATATTAATATTTTTTAAATTTAACCTTTCTTTTACCTCGTTTAAAAATACAAGTCTTTTATTTAAACTATCCATTAAAGTTATATTTAGTTTGTCTTTAAAAAATATTGCTATTACCATACCTGGAAATCCTGCTCCAGTACCTATATCTATAACCAGATCTTTTTCATTTATATATTTTGTACATTCTAAGCAGTCAATAAAATGCTTTATAATTATTTCATAATTATCAGTTATATTAGTTAAATTCATTTTTTCATTCCATGATACTAATAATTCCTTATAGATAGTAAGGTTATTTATAACGCTATTTTCTAAATCAAAATCATATTTTAAAGCTTCATTTTTTAGTGTATCTTTAAATTCTTCATCATCTATAATTTTCACGTGAAAACCTCCTACTTTTTCATACTAAGATATATAAGAAGAACAGAAATATCAGATGGTGATACTCCAGATATTCTAGATGCTTGACCTATGGAAGTTGGTTTTTGCTTGTCTAATTTTTGTCTTGCTTCTAATGATAATCCCTGAATATTAGAATATATTATATCAGATGATAATTTCTTTTCTTCTAATTTTTTAAACTCCTCTATTTGCTGTTTTTGTAATTTTATATAACCTTCATATTTTATTTCTATTTCCACTTCTTCTCTTATAACTTTAGATAAATCTGGAGCTGTGCTATCAAGTGAAATTATATCATCATATTTTACTTCATTTCTTTTTATAAGCTCACTAGCCTTGTATACTTTATCAATTTTATTAGAACCTATTTTTTGTAATAAATTATTTGTTTCATCAGTTGGATATATATTTAATTTTTTTATTCTTTCTACTTCTTTTTCTATTTTTTCTTTCTTATCTAAAAACTTATCATAGTTTTCACGTGAAACCAGTCCAAGATTATATCCCTTTTCTCTTAATCTTAAATCAGCATTATCTTGCCTCAAATTTAATCTATATTCAGCTCTTGATGTCATCATTCTATATGGTTCATTAGTTCCTTTAGTAACAAGATCATCAATTAATACTCCTATATAAGCCTCTGATCTATCAAGTATAAAAGTCTGTTTTTTATCTAATTTTA
>CAZXLZ010000035.1:0-12086 GCA_964642045.1 uncultured Clostridiaceae bacterium | reverse complement strand
TCTTTCATTTCTCTAATAGCAGCATCTATAGGACTTTCATTTTCCTCGATTTTACCACCTGGAATATCATAATATTCTTCTTTTTTATTTCCTGGTTTATACTTTATTGCTAAAACTTCATCATCTTTTATCAAATAACATCTTACTGCTTTTCTTATCTTTTTTTTCATGCATATTCTCCTTTAATTATAATTCCAAATACTAAGGTGACCTTTTGCTTTTATAGGTTTAGCCAGCACCTCTATATTCTCAAGAACCCACGCATATCTTCCCTCTTTATACTCACCACATAAATATTCAGTATAATTATTATTTTTCATATTCTCTACATACTCACTTGTCATATAAACGCAGTCTACTAGATTGCATTTACAAATAATGTTTCCAAAGTTTAACTTAAGCCCAGAGACTAAATTCTTAAATTCATCATTTTTATGGCTATACTGTGGCTTGGTACTACTTGCATGAATATATAGCTCTCCTCTATATGATGTCTTCCAGCTTCTTGTTTCGACATATTTTATTTTTTCTTTTATAAGAGTAGCAAAAGGTTCTGTTAAGCTAAGCACTTTCATATATTTTCTCCTTTATAATTATATAGACTAGCTAAATATTTAGCTTAAACATTCCATTTGGTAATGCGTATCTGTTTCAGAATAAACTTTAAAGCCTAATCTTTCATATAAGATTTTAGCGGGATTATCCTTAAATATTTGAAGTATTGTCCTTACTTTATTTTTTCTATTTTCATCAAGAGTATTTTTTATTATATTACTACCTATTCCTTTATTTTGATATTCTTTAATTATGTTTATTTCATTAATAAAGAAATTTCCTTCTTCTGTTATATGCCATGCATACACTCCAACCATTTTATTATCTATAATAATTATGTGCTTATGCTGCAAGTGTTTATCTAAATCTTCTTTTAGTCTAGCTTTTTGCACTTCATCATTCCATCCCCAAATATTATCAACATATTTTTTAAAGTTTTGCTTTTTTAACATAAATAAGAAATCAAAATCATCTAAAGAGCATTTTCTAAATTTATACTCCAAAAAACACACAACCTTTCATACAAAATATTCATACTTAAACGTATTTTACCTTATACCATCATCTTGAGATATATTTTCATGCTGTTTTATTAGCCTTTCTCTCCTCTGTATTTAATCCCATTTCTAGCATCATTTTTTTATCTCTTACTATTAGTGCTATCTTGTCTTCTAATTTAACAGTAAAGCATGGTAGTTATCCTTTGGCATCAACGACTTCTTTAACATCAGCATATATAGCATAATAGTCCTTAAATTTCATTAAATCTAATACAATCACAGCTTTGTTTTTTCCATAAACAATTTCTGTACCTTTTGAATTTTTTTTCATTTTTAACCTCTTCCTTTTATAACATTCCTACATTTTATTAATATATCCTATCTATTTATCAAACATATACCTGCAATAACTAGCATAATTCCAAGCATTTGTTTTAATGTAGGCTTTTTATTTTTATCTTTAAAAAACAGTGAGACTATAACTACCATAATTATAGATGTAGGCCTTACATAAGAGTTTAGTGTTACGGAATTTTTAGCTAAAAAATTCCCTAAATAAAGCGAGAAAAATCCAAATGTTTGTTGTACAAATACCCATTTTATAGTTCTTTTATGTTCTTTATGGTATTTAAAGTTATAGTCTTTTGCAAATATAATAGTTAGTAATAAGTTTAATGTTAAAATAAATACTGCATTAGACCAATATTTTAGTATAAAATGTGTAACATATGTAATTAACAGCGAGGTAAATATTCTTATTAACAAATCTTTTTGCAGATTTTTAACTCTTATTTTTGAATTTGCAATTACAAATACTCCAGCTACTGTTAGCATAACTGAAAGTATAGATATAACCTTCAAATTCTCTGTTCCTATAACTACATCTATAACAAAAGCTATTACTATACTAAGTGATAAATATGCTGAGTCTTCATAAGGATTCAAATACTTTAAACAACCAACTATAGTATGTTGCTTTTTATATCTTAGAAACATAGACATAATTAATAGTATAATAGGAATGATACCAAGCTCAAATTTTAAGTTATTTGTGTAATACTCTACTACAACCATTAATATTGAGAAAGGTATCATCGTTACACACATGTAGTAAAAATAATCATTTCTACTTATACCAATATTTACTAAATGCTTATCCAAATACTGACCAATAGTAGCAAATATACCTGCTAACACTACTACATATACAAGCATCAGCGATTTTCCCTCCTATAATCAAATATTTATAAACTAATATAAATATCCTACTATCTCTTCAAATGTATCAAAGCCTTTTTCGGCATTTATATGTCCTGCATTTGGAAGTAAAACTTTTTCAGTTGCAACTTTATCTGCAAAATCACATTCAACCTCATATTTTACATATGGGTCATTATCTGAATAAAAACATATAATATCCTTTGCATAGTTTTTTACATCTTCTAAATTGTCTATATACATACTTTTATTTACATTATCATAATCTTCATCTATTCCAAAATAATTATTAAATCCACATACGAATATAAGTTTCTTTACTTTAACCTTGTTAGTTATTAAGAATTTTGAAATAAATACAGGTGCTATACTATGACCTATAATAGTTGTATTCTCATTAATTAATCCTGCACTTAAATATACTTTTAAAAGTTTCTCCCAATTATCATAATTTTGATATCCTACACCTGTTGGAAAGTCTGGTACATATACTTCCTTTTTGTCATCAGAAATAAAATCATGAAGCCAGCTAAACCAGTTTGAATATGGACTACTAAAAGATCCATGAATTATAAAATAATTTTCCATAAAAAATTCCTCACTTTCATTTATATATACTACACTTTTTTGTATTTTAAGTCAAGTTTTCACTATCTGCTTCTTATATTGTATAAATTTAAAAATAGTACTAACTATTAGCATTAATGCTGCAAATACTCCTAGGTCACTATCTATTGCTCTAACTGATAATAGAGATACTAAAGAGGCAAGTGAAAATATTCCACCCTAATTTTGCCTAAACCATACTTTAAGCATTAATTAATTTAAAATATTCTCCTTTTAAACTTATAAGCTCATCATGATTTCCTTTCTCTATAATTTCTCCATCCTTCATTAAAACAATTTTATCACAATTTTTTATTGTAGATAATCTATGTGCAATTATAAAGCAAATTCTCCCTTTCATAATTTCATTTATTGCATTTTTTACAAGCATTTCATTTTCATAACTTAAAGAAGATGTTACTTCATCTAAAATAATCATGCTAGGATTTTCAACAAGTATTCTTGCAAAGTTTATCATCTGCTTCTCACCTTGAGATAGTAGATCTTTATTTTTATTTAGATTAGAATTATATCCATTATCAAAACTCATTATTTTTTCATGCAAGTTTAATTTTTTACATATATTTATAATATCATCATTACTAACATTTTTATTTGAGTAATTTATATTTTCAAATACATCTCCATCAAAAATAACAACATCTTGAAGCACATATCCAATTTGATTTCTTAAATCCTCTAACTTATATTTTCTATAATCTTCACCATTAATTAAGATTTCCCCTTCATTAATATCATAAAATCTACATAAAAGATTAACAAGTGTAGTTTTACCTGAACCTGTTTTACCTATAATTGCTACTTTTTCATTAAGTCCTATATCTAGATTTATATTATTAAGTATTTGTTTTTCATTAGAATAGGAAAATTTTAAATTTTTAATTACAACACTATTTATATTATTTAGCTCTAAATCACCACTATCTTTTTCCTCATTAAACTCATCATTAAATTTTAGTATCTTTATAAATGAAACATATGACTCATTAAGTCTTCTAAAATGTTCTATAAATACACTACAGTGTTTGTTTATAAGGCTAGAAGCATTAATAAATATCATTAGACTTCCATAAGTCATAATACCATTTAATATACTAGTCCCACCCATATATCCGGACAATAGCCATTGTTAAAAGTGAGAATACATCATAAACTATATTATACTTTCTAATAATCTTATCTAGTGCACTAGACTCGTAACTATATTCTTCTATTAAATGTTTCATTTTTTCAAGTCTTTCTTCTTCTAATTTTAATGATTTTACTAAGTCTATCCCATTTATTTGTTCTGTTACCCATCTAGTTATAGAAATATTAAGTTTCCTTATTTTGTTAAGTAATACAAAAGATTTTCTATTTGAGATTATTACTGCCATATAGCCAATAAAATAGCATAAAATAAGTATTATTGTAAGTTTTACGTTTATAAACATAAGTAATACCATTTGCGTTAAAACTTTAAAAAAACTTTCTGTAGTAACAAGTCCATTTTGCGTAAAAAAAGTTGCAAATGTATATGAATCATTCATTACTAGTTCTAATAACTCTCCTGTATTACTTTTATCAAAGTAACTTATATTTGAATTTATTATCTTTTCAAATATATCTTTTCTTGCATAATTTGAAAAATCTCTTTGAAGATGGTGCCTAAGTCGGCACTTTATAATTCCTTCTATTATTCCAACTACAACTTTAACTATCATAAGTATGCTTAGGAATACTACTAATCTTATGTTTTCTTTTGCTATTGCATTATCAAAAAGTGATTGTGTAAAATATTGATCTATAATTATCCAAATTATAACACTTATTACATGCTCTATAAATACAATTACTATTCTTTTTTCAAAACTACCATATCTAAACATTTCTCTTATTTTACTCATACACTTCTCCTACAATATTATCACAAATATTAATAAGCCTCATATAATTTTCATTACTCTGTTTTAAATCTTTTTGAGTACCATAAACTAACTTTTTGTTGTCTATAAACATTACAGTTTCATTATCTGGAATCGAGCTTAATTCATGTGTAATGTATACAGAGATTTTATCTTTATTAATTAAAGACAAATTTTGGGTAATTCTACTTTTTGTAGCTCTATCTAATTTACTAAGTACATCATCAAAGAACATTATGCTTCTTTCTTGCAGTAAAACCCTAGCAATAGATATTCTTTGTTTCTGACCTCCACTTAAATTAATACCTCGTTCACCTAATAGCTCATTATATTTACATTCTAATTTTTCTATTTCTTCATCTATTTCACATAAAGAAGCTACTTTTTTTACATCATCAATTGTACATTTTCCAAATACATCAATATTATTTTTTATTGTATCAGAAAATACAAATGGTTCTTCAAAAACTACACCTATGTTATCTCTTATTACTTCTCTATTTAAGTTTTTTATGTCGACGCCACCAAGTAGAACCTCTCCAGTATACTGAGTAAAGCCAAGCAACACTTTTATAATAAGACTCTTGCCACTACCATTATCTCCAACTAAATATACCTTGTCCCCTTTTTTCAGTTTAAATGATACATTATCTAATATTAAATTATTATTTAGATTAACTGCTACATTTCTAAATTCTACACTTATATCATTTAAAGCTGTTTCTTTATTACTACCATTTTCTTCTTTTAGATTTAGAAACTCGCTAATTCTTCTAGCTGGAATTAAAAATTCATTTATACCTTCAACTGCGTAAATGAGCTGAAGCACATATTCTAAAAGATTACTTGAATAAGTCATTAAAACCATAAGCTGTCCTACATTCATTTTTCCACTTATTATAAAAAGTCCTCCAACTAAAAATAAAACTGGTTGCCTAAAAGCCCTTATGCCTCCCCCTATAAGTTCATAGTAGATAAGGTAATCAATTAATTTTTTATCGTTCTTTCTATACTCATCGCTAACTTTGGCAAAGTCTGTTATCTCCTTTTTTTGCCTGTTAAATATTTTAATCATCTTTGGATAATAAACAGCATTCATTGTCCTTGAGATTAAATTTTCACTTAAATCAACGTTTTTTCTTACAATCTCTTTAGTTACTTTAAAATAAATAACAGACATTATTATAATTATAAGTATTATTATAATTATGGTAATTGAAACAAATAAATTCATATTCAAAATCTCTATCATTGAAAATAATAGTATAAAGATAGAATCTACTACCAAATTATATTTACTTGTTATAAAATCTATAAATTTATTAGAATCTGAACTTACTCTTTGTAATATACTACTTTTACCATAAGAAATATGCTCACTATATTCTAAATATGTCGTATGTTCTAGCAATTTCTCTTTAAGGTTCTTATTAAGTTTAAGCTTAAATTTAGTGTTTAGCATACTCTTTATATAATTTGAGATAGCTATCACTAAGACAAAAGATAGCATAAAAATTAGTAAAATGAGCATTTTCGACATGACACTATCATCAAATAAAAACATCTCTATATATCTAGGAAGATGAGATGTCTTCATTATTATTCCGTCTACTATATATGATATAAACTTAGTTAAAAATATAGTAAAAAAAGATGATATCAAACTACATATTAATATCCCTAAAAAAAATTTACCTGTGCCTTTTATGGTTACCTTAAAAGTTTCTTTCATACTTCCCCCAAAAAATTACATATTTCTAAAATCACTGCTTGAAAAATCAAAGCCTCTGCTTCTTTTCCAATCAAAAGCTTCTTTTGAATCTAACTCTCTAGCTGGATTTCCTACTATTACCGAATATGGATTGTAAAACTCTTTTGCAACAACTGAGCCAGCACCAATAATACAGCCATCTTTAATATTACTTCCTTTAAGAAGTATATTATTCATTCCAATCCACACGTGATTTCCTATAACTATATTTTTAGGCACATTTAACCTTTTTCCATCTTTATTTATAATAGCATGTCCATCTGTTGTTCTAATTATAATATTACCAGAAAGCATACAATCACTTCCAAGACTTATGCTTGTACCTTCCATTGTATGAAAATAAACACTTCCCCAAAACTCACCATTAGTTGTTGTTTTATCACTTATAACAATTGAATTTTTATCATCTATACACATTAAATACGTACCTCTTAATTTACAGTCCTTGCCTATATAAACATTATTTTCATCTCCACTCATGTATATTGAGCAATCATTTAAAAGTACCCCTTCTTCTATTTTTAATGTGTTATTATTTCCATTTAAAACTATTTTAACATCTTTTAATATTGCACCGATACTTATATCTATATTATTATTAAGCGACTGCTTAGTTACAAGTAAATTACCATCTGTTAATTTTTTCTTTAAATCTGTAACTCCAAGCTCTTTTTCTTCTATTATTGTATCTTCTTTTATAAATGATTTATTCATAAAAATCCTTTCTACTCATTTGTTTTTATAAGGTATGTTTCTTATTTTCACATCTAAAATTTCTCTTCTAAACTAATCTAATTTTTAAAATAAGTATTAGCATAAAATTCATTATCTATTAGCATTTTATCAAACGATTCAAACTGAGAGTCAGCAAACTTGCAACATAGCTCAAATACTTCATATTTATTTTCTTCATTTACAATATATTTCTTTATTTTTCCATCATTAAATTTAAAAATAAATACTATTTCTTTACCTAAATATTCATTCCAAAATCCATTTTCTAATGAATTACAAATAAATTCTTCAAATAATTTGATTTTATCATCTGTAAATGATATTCCATATTCATCATCATAATACTTTACTTCAAAACCACTCTCTTTTAATTTATCAATATTCTTTACTCCCATAACATAACTATAATTCATAAATATTCTACCTTCCTTTTTAGCTTTTAATGCTTACTATTTATTTAAGCAAGATTCCACCATTAACACCAAGATTTTCTCCGTTTATATAACTTGCCTCATCTGAAAGTAAAAATAGCACAGCATTTGCTATATCTTTAGGCTCGCCTAATCTTTTTAATGGATTTGTATTTTTATACTGCTCTATTTCTTCTTTCGTCCATCCATCTAGCGCAAGTGGAGTTATTGTTAAACTAGGACTTACTGTATTTACCCTGATTTTATATTTAGAAAGCTCTAATGCACTTGCTCCGAGTAAAATTAATTATTCCAGCCTCTGCTGAGCAGTATGCACTAGATTCAGCACATGGCCTTGTTCCTAATCTTGAAGCTATATTAACTATACTAGGAGATTTACTCTTTTTAAGAAGTTTAATTGCATGTTTTGTACATATAACTTTTCCTATTAAATTTACATTTATAACTTTTTTAAAGTCGTCTATATTAAAATTCTCAATATAGCTATCTATATTAGTTCCGGCATTATTTACTAGATAATCTAATCTATCTATTTTACTAAACATATCTATTACTTCATCTTCATTTGAAATATCTGCTTTAATAAATGAAACATTATCCTTAAACCTACTGAATTCCTCTTTTGTCTTGTTATAATTTTCTATATTATGTCCATAACACACAATTACTTTAGCACCTTTTATTAATAGCTCTCTAGCAATTTCTTTTCCTATGCCTGATGTTGCACCTGTAACTAATGCAACCTTATCTTTAAAATCCATAAACTATACCTCTCTTTCTAAAAAAATATATTATCTTCTAAATCATCTGGATGACTTATTTCAAACTCTAACACTTGCCATGGAAATACCGGCTCTATATCTAAATGTTTACAATTTTCATCTAAAATATTATCTTTAACTTTAAACAGAAATGCTGAATCTTCATATATGACTTCATCTTTAAAATCAATACTTCCATACTTTTTAGCTATACATACATATAATATTTTAGCATTCTTATACTTATTTTTAATCGTATCTATACAAATTTTCGCACTTTTGCCTGAGTAGTGTTTTTCATCTACAAGCAAAAACGCAGGTTCATCTTTTTGTATTAAATCAAGCTCAAATGGATCAAATATTTTTTCTATACTTTCTCTTCCATCTTTATATTTTACATGTTTAACCCCTATAGGTAAAATCTTTACTATATTTAATCTTTCAGAAATATATGAAGCAGGAACCATTCCACCTCTTAAAATTGGGCATATATAGTCTATTCTTATTTTTTTATCTTTCAAATAATTTTCTAAATTCTTACATAATTTATCTATATGGGATAAAAATTCTTCGTAGCTCATTTCTCTATAATTTGTTTTCATAGTTCCTCCTAATATAAAATCATACTACTATTATGTTTCTAAAATAAGCATAATAGAATTTTCTTTGATAAAATTCTACCATAATCTAATTAAAAAATAAAGCATATAATAAATAAATATTATATACTTCATCTAATTTTATTTTAAGAACATATTATGGTTAATTTTTACTTTGCATATGTTCTAATCTTTTCCAATTTATTATACCATATACATAATTTATTGCATAAAGTATTTTATTTATACTATTGCTTTAGACATGAAAAGTACCCGCAGAATAATCTACGGGTACTAAAAATTTAAGCCGTCTCTAAATAATTCTTAGCAAAATCCAATATTTTGCATATCTTATCTCTTGTAAACTCATCTTCTATGTCCACTTGTCCAAAAAGATTATCTACGAGCCGTTCAAGATACCTTGTCTTAAGCAGAATTTTACGACTTACTGAAAAGTGAAAATCAAATACATACGCTATTTTGGTAATACAGTCATCAACGTAGCTATTTCTGAGACGATAATCAATAAGTGCTTTTTTATAAAAAGCTTCCTCAATCTCAGGAGTAATTGCTGTTGGATCTGCACCATCTTTAAGCTGAAAAACCACAGAAAAATCAGTATCTAAAAGCAACTTAAAAATATCAATCTTATCAGCGTCGCGAATTAACTTTGCCATAGTAAGCTCAACCTCAGTAAACTCTTTCGCATTGCTAGGAAGAGCTATCTTATTGTGGTAATATATAGCTTTTTTTATTACCTCGCCGTAACGTCTCGCCATTTCCACACCTACAAACTCTTCAAGGTGTCCCTCTGCGAAGAGCACAATGTTGCTTGCTTCAGCGTGGTCAATGCTTTCGTGGTCATTGAATGTGCCAAAGTTCTTAATCTGATAGAATCTTCCTATATCGTGGAGCAAGCCTATAACACTTGCTACCTCGATTAACTCATCACTCAGACCAATTTTTCTTGCAACGAACCGTGATATTCTTTGAACCCTTTGCATATGCGAAATCTTTAGCCTCACCCTTTGATCAGTCAGATCGTAGCTAGAAGCATACTTAAGTAAAGCCTCATACAATATATCATTCATAAAAATACCTCCAAATTTGTTAATATTTTATATACATACCTTTATTATTATAACATTTTTATGAATTTATGTCAAGTAATATTAGGCAATAACCAGGGTCAAACATATAAATAAATATTATATACTTCATCTAATTTTTTTTTTACATATCATGGTTAATTTTTACTTTGCAGATGTTCTAATCTTTTCCAATTTATTATACCATATACATCATTTATTGCATTAAGTACAGGGTTCATAAGCATAGGCACTACTATAATATTTCCAGATAAACAAGATGTTCCCCATAATAATATAAGTACTATGTCATTTACAACGTAAAAATAAAAGTTATATCTACTTCTTCTTAATTGTAAATAAATAGCAAATAGACTTGCTATAACAGAAAAAGTTGAAATAATAAGTTCACTTGTATTTAGTTTCTTTAAGAAAATATATATTACTCCAAATAAAATTATAAATACAAAGCTTACGACTATCCATTCTATACTTGATATTTTATTAATTTCAACTGAACTTGTCTTTTTATTTTGATGTCTTAGCCAAGAAACAATACTTATAATGTACATAGGAAGCATCATAAACATATAGATAATTACTTCTCCATAGAATTTATTGTTAAATGATACTATAGAATATAATATTGTATTTATACTGCCAAGTACTAAACCTAAATTTTTACCTTTTGCTATAAGAAGTGCTGCTATTATGCCTAAAATGGAACTAAAAGTTATTAGTATATTTGAATTAAATATTATGCCAAGGAAACTGACCAACACTATACTACAAAATAGCAGAGCTTTTTCAAATAAATTCCAATCTTTAAATATTTTCATTACTTACCTCTTTATTAAAATTGTATATTTTATAAAATTATCTCTTCCAAGTCATTAGGAACATACACATTTCCTGTAAAATTTTCTTTTGCTTCTTTAATGTAAAACTCTTTTCTATCTTTTCCTAAATTTTCTTGTGTGTGCCAAAGTACTAAATTTTTAGCTCCAATATTTTCTGCTTTTATACTTGCTGATTTTACAGTATCATGATTTTTTTCTCTAGGTTTGTATTTATCTGATTCAGTTTCTAAGCAAAAAGCCTCATGAAGTAGAAAATCTACATTTTTTACTTCATCATATAGACTTTCCTCTAGTGGTTCATCGCCACAAAAAGCAAGAGTTTTACCATTATTTAAGGTTAACTTAAAACCATATTGTTTACTGCTTTTAGACTTTATATCAAAAAACTCTATATTATAATCTAAAATATTTACCTTTTCATGATCATTTACAACATTAATGAAAATTCTTTTACCCATATTCTGCTTGTGAATATCTCTTAATAGGGTCTGCACCTGCTCTTTTATAATTTCTGCTACTTCATCATGGCAATAAATATTTAAAATGCCATCATATGTACCTCTTTTAATTGAAATCTCTATAGCTCTGTATATCCATAACATTCCAAAAAGATGGTCGATATGTTTATGTGAAATAAATATATTGTGAATTTTATTTATATCAATACTAGCTTTACTTAATTGTTTAAGTATACCATTTCCACCACCAGTATCTACTAGTAGATATTCTCCTTTTCTATTTTCAAGTATAAAGCATGTATTAAAATTTTCTATTACACTTGCTGAGCCTGTCCCTAAAACTATAATTTTTTCCATAAACTTCTCCTTTATAACATATTTAATTTTCGTATATATCATCGTTTATTTTTAGTACCATTTTCCTATAATGCGTTTTAAATCCTAATCTTTCATATAAATCTCTAGCAATATTATCACCCATTACTTCTAGTGACATATCTTTGTTACCACTTTTTGCCATATCAATAATCATATTTAATGCTACTGTTCCAATTCCCATATTTCTATATTTTTCATCTA
>CAZXLZ010000034.1:0-12316 GCA_964642045.1 uncultured Clostridiaceae bacterium | reverse complement strand
ACTCAAAGTATATATTTTTCAAAAAAGTGTGACATATGATTGACTAACCTTCATAGCATTTATTTGCTATCTTTTTTTATATATTTACTTTTTGGTTAATCTATGATATAATAAATAAAATGTTGATTTATAAAAGATTTTATTAAAGCTTGGTTTATTTTTTATATCATTTCTGAAGTATATTAAATTTTTAGTAAATCATTTGGTGGAGCAGCAAAATTAAAGAATTGTAACAAATTATAATTCATACGAATGCAATACCATTATTGATTTTATAAAATTTTAACAAGGGGGTGACATTATGTCCATATATTACGAAACGTGGAATAATGAAAATCAAGAGCTTGAGCTCACGACAGATCCGAATAAGTCTGTTTCTGATCGAATGATTATTGGTATTAGTGATCGTTTAGATTGGGAGATTGAGCACAACAAATCTCCATTTGGTGATCTTGACTTTTCAAAGTGCACAGATTGAGAATGTATATGGAAGCATGATGTTAAGGCAAGCTGAATTGTAGTCAGCTACTTAAGAACTATTTGTATTTCTAATAAATAAGAGTTTGAAGAATTTACTCAAGCTCTTATTTTTTTTAAATCTATCAAAAATTTTTATATTTCTAAGAAATCTTAAAATTAAGAGAATGAAAAAGTTAAGTCATGAAATAACAAGTTTATAAATATAACAAAATCTGAAGATTTCTATGAAGAAACTGTATTAATGATGAAGGAAGATGGAATTATAACTTAAATAGATGTATTAATTTGATTCTACATATAGTGTATATAAATTTATCTATATAGAAATATTTATTCATAAATCCATTGATAATTTGACAAATTTACATAAATATGATAGAATACTAGAAGTAGTTTTGGTATTTTACTTAAATTTAAGGAGGAAGCTATGAAGAAAATTGTACTTGTAGATGATTATGTAGACTTAATTGAAACATTAAAGGAATATATTGAAAGAAAGGGAGACTTTGAATGCACTATATTTTTATCACCGTTGGAAGCACTACGGCATGTATTAGAAAATGACGTAGATGTGGTCGTCTCAGACTATGAAATGCCTAGAATGAACGGATTTGAGTTTATAAAAGACATTCTTAGTAAGAAGCCGGAGATAAAGGCGATTCTTATGAGTGGGCATGATGAAGTATATTTAAAGAAAATTGCCAAAAATTATTCAGTAGATGAAAGTAAGGTTAAGTTTCTTGATAAAATGGATGTGCTCAAGAAATTACCTGAAATTTTAAATGAATAATTAATAAAAAGACATACCTTATGTGCTTTTTAGCATATAAGGTATGTTTTTTGGTTATTAAAATATGTACTATTCTATTTTGTACGACCTATAGAATACAGAAAAAATCTTTTCACTTATAGTTATATCATTGATACATGTGTATTCATCTAATTTATTATTAGTTACGTCACTTTTTGCTATGATTAAAAATTCATTAGTTTCAAATAATCCCATATTTTGTGAATGACACATATATTTTACTAAGAGATATGGAAGATCATCTTTTACGTATACAGATATAATATCACAGTTTAGTGGCAGTTCAGTTTGAACCCTTGATATACTTTTAGTTTCATCAAACTTCAAACTAATAGATTCAGTTATATCTTTTTTCATAGTGTTTAAACCTCCATTATAAATAATTAATTATTACGCCTTAAAAATTATATAAAGGCCTAATGTGAATTTTTCCACATGATTATACCATTTTATGACATAAAATTCAATATTATATAAATTATTATTTTTAGTTTAAAATTTATTTATTATATGATATCATTTACGTATATAGTGTGAGGTATTATATGGAATTTATATTATGGCTGAGGTATTATATGAGCGTTATATTAAGGTTTTTGTTTATTATTATATGCGTAATAAACATAGTATTATTAAGTGAAAAGAATAAATTTAGGAAAGTAACAATTGTAGTTTATGTTTCTAGTTTAATATATGGTATAACAAGCATAGTTTTTATGAATATATATTATAACTTAAGGATTCCAAAGGTTATCTTAGATAGCAAAACTTTGGTAGAAAATTATCTAGAAATGGTAAAAGATTTTAATTTAACTTATATACTTTGGACATTAGGAATTTTAGCTATTTTATTTCTAATATCTATAACAAAATTTAGGGTTAGTTATGATGTGTTATATTACATTACTTTTGCTTTATTAGTAGTATCACATATATATCTATTTTTTACTAAATGTATTGTAATAGTTAAAGGATATGATTTAGATATGTCAGGACTATCAGCTTCCCTTAAGTGGAGCTATCTTAATTTTATTACATTGCCACTATTTATTTTTAAGTATAAAAAAGAAAATTAATTATATAGCATAGGGAAACCCTCTATGCTATTTTTATTATATAGAAAAATAAACCATAAATTTTAATTCAATTATACAATATTTCTATTTACCTGCATAAATATTTGTGATATAATAACTTTTGAATTTATTAGGAGGATATAATATGATAGGAAGAGATGATGATTTTAGACATACAGGTATTGCTACATTTGTAGGTAGTGATTACGTGTCAATAGATAAAGTTAAAAATTATGATGTGGCAGTTTTAGGTGTGCCAGATGAAATGGGAGCTACATATAGACTTGGAATGCAGTATGCACCAAGAGCTGTAAGAGAACATTCAATGTGGAAGAGGTTAGACGGAGCAGAATGCTACGACTATGATAATGAAAAATATGTTAAAACAAATAAACTAAATATATGTGATTTAGGTGACCTTGATATACATGCAGGTGATCAGGAAAAAACATTAAAATCACTGGCTGAAGTTGCTGAAAAAATGAGACAAAATACTTTCCCTATATTTATAGGTGGGGATCATTCAATAACATATGGAAGCTTCATAGGGGTAAAAAAAGGTGGAAATTATAAAAAATTAGGACTCCTTCAATTTGATGCACACAATGATACAGAACCAAATTATGAATACTTTCCAAGAATTTCTCATTCAAGTCAGTTTACTCATCTAATAGAAGAAGGTTATGTAGATGGTCATAACATGGTAACAATTGGGGTAAGAGGAATTGTAAATAGAACTTGGCATGATTTTGCGCTTGAAAAGGGAATAACACACATTACGGCAAATAGATTTAATAAAATGAATAAAGAAGAAGTTTTAGCTATCTTAAAAGAAAAATTTGCTGGATGCGATGGTATATATGTGACTTTTGATATGGATAGTTTAGATGTTGCATATAGTGAAGGTGTGGGAACTCCTAAGTATAACGGAATAGATTTTATGAAAACGCTAGATATAATAAGGAATCTTAATCAGTTTAATGTAGTTGCTTTTGATGAGGTTGAACTTAATCCACTTCAGGATGCAAGCTCAATTACAAGCTTTATGGCATGGGAGATTTTATATAACTTTTTAGCTTTAGGATTAAATAAAGGAGAGAATAAGTAACATGGATTTAAAAATGGATATAGATGAGGCTATAAAAGCATTAGAGGATGAAAATATATTAATAGAGAAAAAGATTAGTAATGTAAAATATTTAGATTATATATCATTTGACTCTAGAGATATAAAAGAAAATACTATGTTTTTCTGTAAGGGTGTAAATTATAAAGAGGAATACTTGGTAGACTCAATAAATAAAGGAGCTATTTGCTACGTATCTGAGAAAAAATATGAAAATGTACTTTGTGATTATATAATTGTAACTGATATTCAAAGAGCAATGGCAGTTATCGGCAAAGAATTTTATAGAAATTCATATAGAGATTTAGAAACTATAGCTATAACAGGAACAAAAGGAAAAACAACAGTTACATTTTTCTTAAGTAATATATTAGATGAATTTACTAAATCTAGAAATGCAGTAATAAGTACAATATCTACCTATACTAAGATAACAGATAGAGAATCACACCTTACAACTCCAGAGGCTTTAGAGCTTGAAAGATTATTTTATGAAGCAAAGATTAGCAATTTAAAATATTTAACTATGGAAGTTACTTCACAGGCGTATAAAAAAGATAGGGTGTATGGTGTAAGCTTTAAAAATGGAATGTTTCTTAATGTATCAGAAGATCATATAAGTGATGCTGAACATCCAAATTTTGAAGATTATTTAGAGTGCAAACTAAAATTAATAGATAACTCTGATAGAATGATTATAAATAAAGATATGGATTATTTTAATACTGTAATTGATAGATGTAATAACAAAAAGGTTATAACTTATGGCTTTAAAAATGATGCAGATTTTTATTATGATAACGTTAAGAAAAATGATGTAGGATTTACATTTGATGTTATAAACAAAAAAGAAAAATATATGCATACATTTACTATAAATATGCAAGGAAGGTTTAATATAGAAAATGCAGTAGCTGCTATAACTATGGCAAAAGTTTTAGGCGTAGATGATAAAAGTATAGAAAATGGACTTATAAAAACTGAAGTTCAAGGAAGAATGAATGTATTTGATAAAAACGGTATTACAGTTATAGTAGATTATGCACATAATGAGCTTAGCTTCACTAAACTTTATGAATCTATAAAACTTGATTATGCAGGAAGAAGAATAGTGTCAGTAGGTGGCGCGCCAGGTCGGAAAAGCGTATAAGAGACGTAAAGATTTTGGGCTGGTTGTGGGGAGAGGCTCAGATTATATATACCTAACAGCAGAAGATCCACAATTTGAAGAGGTAAGTAAAATATGTGCAGATATTGCAGCATATATACCAAATGGCACAGAATATGAAGTAGTAGAGGATAGAGCTGAAGCTGTAGAAAAGGCAATAAAAAATGCAAAAGAAGGAGATGTAATAGTTCTTCTTGCAAAAGGCGAAGAAGACTATCAAAAAGTAAGAAATGTATTTACTCCTTATGAGTCAGACTTAAAGATAGCAAAGAGACTACTTAATATAGAATAAAATAAAAGCTGTAGTGATTAAAATTTATTCACTACAGCTTTTACTTAATTTCTCAATCTCTAAAAATTTTGATAATGTTACAAAAGTATAATCATCTTTTAATGAGTCTATAAGTTTTAAAGAGCAATCAACACTTGTTTTATATATATCGTGCATTAAAATTATACTATTTCCTTTTATATATTTCATTGTATAATTATATGTTTTATTAACATTTCTGAAACTCCAATCTTTAGAGTCAATGTCCCAAGTAACGCTAGTATATCCATTTTCAAGAAGCAGTGCTGATATTCTAGAATTTAATGAACCATATGGCACTCTTATAACGGTGGGCTTTATACCTAGTACGTTATAAATCTCATTTTGTACTTTCTCAATATCTTCTAAGATTTCTTTATTACTAAGCTTTGTAAATAACTTATGACTATAGCTATGGAGTGCTATTTCATTATTTTCTGAAGTTTTCTTAAGGACATCTTCTTTACCCTCTATGTTAGAGCCAAGTATAAAGAAGGTGGCACTTACATTTCTTTTTTCGAGTTCTTCTAATAAATAACTAGTGTAATTTCCGTGGACCATCATCAAAAGTAAGGACAAGAAGCTTTTTATTTTTGTAATCTTCTAGTAATTTTAGATTTTTCTCATTTTCTATTTCATCAGTATCATCGTATATATTCACTTCATTTTCTATATTATTTGGAATAAGATATGTCCTTTTTTTCTCATAAAGGTTAATAAGTATTATAAAGTAAATAAGTAAAAATAGTATAAAAAATAAAATGATATATTTTAGTTTTTTTCTTATTATCTCTTTCATAGTAAAATTATATGTATGATTATGCAGGCATATTCCGAGTAATATGTTATTAATATATCTTAAATTACATACTTAAAACAAAAATTTCATAAAAAAATCAAAATTATTACAAAAAGTGTAGAAAATTTAAAAGTTTATGATATAATGTAGAAGATAAAAGAATATGTGAGGTGCTAAATATTATGGAAGAAGAAAGAACAATACTTATTGTTGATGATGAAAAGTCTATAGTAGACATTTTAAAATTTAATTTAGAAAAGGAAGGTTATAAAACTGTAGAGGCCTATGATGCAGATGAAGCAATTGAAAAGGCATTAGATATAAGGCCAGATCTTATTTTGCTTGATGTAATGCTTCCAAAGTCTGATGGCTTTACAGTTTGTAGAAGACTTAGACAAGATCTTACTTGCCCTATAATTATGCTAACAGCAAGAGAGGATGTAGTGGACAAGATTATAGGATTAGAGCTTGGAGCAGATGACTATATGACAAAACCTTTTATTATACGTGAAGTTATAGCAAGAGTAAAAGCTAATTTAAGAAAATATGTTAAATCTGCTGAAGAAACTGTAAAAGAAGACGATTCAGATAAGAGATTTACAATAAAAGATATGGTTATAGATTCTAAAAATTACTTAGCTACTATAAATGGCAAGGTTATAGATTTAACTACTAAAGAATTTGAGCTTCTAAAGCTTCTTGCGTCTTCTCCAAATGAAGTGTTTACAAGAGAAAGAATACTTAAAACTATATGGGGATATGACTATTATGGAGATGCAAGAACTGTTGATGTTACAGTTAGAAGACTTAGAGCTAAAATAGAACCTAATACTTCTGCACCTAAATATTTACTTACAAAAAGAGGAATGGGTTACTATGTAACTTTAAAATAGCTTTTATGTGGTGCTTAAAATTTTTAAGCATCACCTTTAATTTTTGTAGGGGGAAAATATGAAAAGCACTATAAAGACGAGCTTGGTATTGATGTTTATTATTGTAACTATTATAACATATGTTTCACTTTATGTTTTTATAGATTTAGGTGTAATATCTCTAAAATCGTTTTTTACACCTATGAATATTGTTTGGTTTATACTACTTATTATAATTTCATATATTACAGCATCATTTATTTCAAAAACAATATCGAAGCCTATAAATAAGCTTGTTAGGAATATGAAAGGACTTTTAGATGGTAGGAGTATAGATTATAAAAATATAAAAAGTGATAGCAGATTTATAGAAATAGATAGATTAAATGAAAGATATCTTGCAATGCTAGAACTCATAAAAAAGAACAATTTGGATTTAAATAGCCAGCAAAGTAAGACAGAAATAATACTTGAGCAAATGACGGATGGAGTAATTGCATTTTCTGTAAATAAAGAAATTGTTCATATGAATAGCTCAGCTAAAAATCTTCTTAGTATAAACGAAGAGTATAATACTTTTGAAAAGGTAATGGCAAGACTTAAACTAGATGTTGATTTTAGTCAAATAATGTACCTAGCTAAACAGAAAACAGAAGAGTGTAAGCTTACAGAAGAAGATACAGTATATAACATAAAGTTTAGACCTTTCTTTAATGATCAGGATGTTCCTATGGGTGTAATAATGGTAATTAGAGATATTACAGAAAGAGAAAAACTAGATAATATGAGAAAAGAATTTGTAGCAAATGTTTCTCATGAACTAAAAACTCCGCTTACTTCTATCAAAGGTTACTCTGAAACTATGATGATGACGGATGAACTTCCAAAAGATAAACTTAATGAATTTGTAACAGTTATAAATAAAGAGGCAAGTAGAATGGATAAACTTGTTCATGACCTTCTTCAGCTTTCAAAATTTGATTATGGCAAGGCATCGCTAAAGAAAGATAACTTTACTATTTCAGAACTTGCAAGGAATGTAATTACTAAAATGAAGTTTGTCGCTGGACAAAAAGAGCATGATTTAAGAGGTCATTTTGGAAGTGGAATAAAGGTATTTGCAGACAAAGCTTCAATTGAACAAGTACTTATTAATATAATAAGTAATAGTATAAAATATACACCTGATGGTGGTGTAATTGACTTATACATAGAAGAAAAAGAAGATACTGTAGAAATAATAGAGAAAGATAATGGTATGGGTATACCTGAAAAAGACTTAAAGAGAATATTTGAGAGATTCTATAGGGTAGATAAAGCAAGATCTAGACAAATGGGTGGAACTGGACTTGGACTTTCTATTGTAAAAGAAATAATTGATAGTAATGATGGAACTATAGAGATAAAATCTGTGGTTGATAAAGGAACGGAGATAATAATAAATCTGCCAAAAGCAAAGTAGATATATAAGGAGATAAAAAATGAGCTTTTTTGAAACACATGCACACTATGATGATGATAAATTTAAAGAAGATTTAGATGAAGTTTTAAAGAATGTAGTAAGTTCAGGTGTAGCTAAAATTGTAAATGTTGCCTGTGATTTTAAAACCTCTATAACTTCAAGTCTTTTAAGTGATAAGTATGATTACATCTATTATACTATAGGGGTGCATCCATATAGCGCACATGAATTTAATATATCAAGGTTAGAAGAAATATATTTAGGGCTTAAAAATAAAGAAAAACTTGTAGCTGTAGGTGAAATAGGCCTTGATTATTCATATGAAAATATAAATAAAGATTTACAAAAAGAAATATTTATAAAGCAAATTAACTTTGCTAAAAAGTATAATTTGCCACTGGTTGTACATACAAGAGATGCCTCTAAAGATACTTATGATATCTTAAAAGAATATACGTCTGATGAAGACAAAGTTCTTCTTCACTGTTTTAATCCAACTGAGGATTTAGTTAAAATTGTACTTGAGAGAAAAAATTACATGGTTGCATTTGGAGGCAATATAACATATAAGAGGAAAGAATCATTTGAAAAGTATGTTAAAATGCTGCCTACTGAAAAGTTATTATTAGAAACAGATAGTCCATACCTTGCGCCTGATATAAAAAGAGGAACAAGAAATGATTCTTCTAATTTATGCTTAATATGTGATAAGCTAGCAAGTATAAAAGAAGTGTCAAGTAAGGAATTAGAAGATATTACTTATAACAATGCATGTAGGTTTTATAATATAAAATAAATGCTAAATATAAGATTAAGAAGTATAGGAGTAATTTATTATTTTTATACTTCTTTAGTATTTCATATTTTTTATTTTGTGGTAATATATAATTATAGGTGCAATAATATGGGAATTTTTTTTATAATATCAATACTTATTTGTATTTTAATAATATATGTAGTTATAGATAATAGAATAATAAGAATAAGGAAACAGTCTATAATATGTAGAAGTGGTAAAAAAAGGATAAATATACTTCAGATAAGCGATTTACATTCTAAAATATTAAGAAATGCTGATTATATAAAAATAAATAAATTAGATTATGATGTTATAGCTATAACAGGTGATGCATTTTGTGATGATGATACAGAATATATAGCAATAAAAGAAATTATGCAGAATATAAAAAACGTTAAATATGTGTTATATGTAGATGGAAATAATGGAACTAAGGCGTATGATAAAAAGGAAGATAGACTTACTAATTTTGGCGATTTTTTGGAAAGTATTGGGATAATAGTTTTAAAAGATAGTATAAATATAAAAGGTGTTACTTTTACTAATTATAACGCGGTTACAAACACACTTTTAGATAAGAATAGAAGAGGAAAATTTAAAATATATGATAGTTTAACTTCAAGAATGCATGAAAGTAATAATTTTGATATAGGGCTTACTCATTATCCACTAACGAAAGAAGTTATAGATAAACTAAATAGAACAGATGAGTTTTATGTGCCAGATGTAATACTTGCTGGACATTATCATGGAGGACAAATAAGAGTGCCTTTTTATGGAGCTTTAGTTATTCCAAAATATGATAAGAAAGGATTAACTATTTTTCCTAATCAGAAATTAATATCTGGGCTTTATGAAAATGGAAAAGTAAAGCAGTATATAAGTAGAGGCATAGGGGTTAGTAAACGTATAAAGCTACTTGGTTTTAGACTCTTTAATACTCCAGAAATTGATCACATAAGTATATATTATTAAATGATGTACTCATAATTAAAATATATTTACAGCTTATTGACTTTTTTCTACAAAAAGAGTAAAATCAATGATGAGAAATGAGGTAAAGGTATATGGCAAAAGAAAAAATATCATTTAGGGATGATGATAAATCCACGGCTAATAGAAGAAGAAGAAAAAGGAAAAAGAAAAGCAAAGTAGCTATAATTATACTATCTGTAATTTTACTTATTATAGCTTCGCTTATTATCTCTATCATTCTATTCATAAAAGGTAGATTGGATAAATTAAATGTAGTTGATTTAGATAAAAATGATTTAGATATTAATTCTAATATTTATGATGAACTTGGGGGAAGCATATCTAAAAGTGAATTTGATGATATTGTAACGATTGCACTTTTTGGATCAGATTCAAGAAATACTGAGAATATTCATTCAGGAAGGGCAGATTCTATAATAATTGCTTCAATTAATCCTAAGCTTAAGTCAATAAAACTTTTAAGTATACCAAGAGATACATATGTAAATATACCAGGTTATGGCTGGGATAAAATAAATCATGCGTTTTCTTATGGTGGAGAGCAGTTACTTATAAAAACTATAAATTCAAACTTTGGACTTGCAATAACTGAATTTGCATCAATAGATTTTTTAGGCCTTGCTAACGTTATAAATGCAGTTGGTGGAATAGAAATGAATATATCTAAAGCAGAAATGGATATAATAAATCAGTATTTAAAAGAAATATATGCTTTAGAGAATAAACCATATGTGGCTATGACGCAGTATGGAAAGGTTACTTTAAGTGGTGAACAAGCAGTTGCACATTGTAGGGATAGATATGTAGGATCAGACTTTGATAGGGCTACAAGACAAAGGGATGTAATAACAGCAGTCTTAAATAAGATTTCTATTATGAGCGTTGATAAATCATTAGATATACTTGATATAGGGCTTTCACAGATAACGACCAGTGTAAAGGATATAACACCTTATTTAGGTAAAATAACTAGTATGCTTACTAATATAAATGAGTATAAAAATAATATTATTTCTGTACAAATACCATCTACTGAATATGGATCTGATAAGTATATTAATGGAGTTTATTATTTTAGTTGTGATATGAATAAGGCAAAGCAAGATTTCCTAAAATATATATATGAAAAATAATCAAGTATTTAATTTAAAGAGCAAGCTATTTTGTTTTTACGTAGCTTGCTTTTTTTGAGTATAGATACATTATTTGAAAAAGTAATTATATTAAAACGCTTTTATTTTAAGAAATATTATATAAGATTTTAAGTTTAATTTACTACTTTACAATAGTATTGATATGCTTTTGAGATCTTTAATATAAAAAATGAAGATACTTTAAAATCAGCATAAAGATGAAAATATATACAGATACAATAAATTTTTGCTATGATGTTTAAAGTTTAAATTGATTATGTTATAATATTATTAGCGATTTAATTATTGAAAGAAATTAGTAATATTTAAAAATATGAATAAGAGAGAGGTATAGTATGAATAGAGAATTTGCAGAAAACTGGTTAAATAAATTAAAGGAATATTGGTTTAATAAAGATACAGAAAAGGCAGTCTCATTATTTACTAAGACTACTTTTTATCAAGAAACCCCTTTTATGAAACCTTATACTACTATTGAAGAAATAAATCAAGAATGGCAACATGTAAAAAATGAAAACATACATAATATTGAGATAAAATTGCTGGCAATAGATAATTATACTATTATTGCTGAATGGCTACTTAAACAAAATAATGAAGAATTTGACGGAATATATGAAATAAAATTTAATAATGATTTAGAGTGTATTTATTTTAAAAGTTGGGAAATGGTTAAATAGTTTTAAAGAGGAAAAATAATGAAAATGTATGTAGTTGGACACAAACAAACAGAATGGAATGTATTAAAGAAAATGCAAGCGTTCAATAATATTATTTAAATGCAAAAGTTTTTAAATAAAATTTAGATATTTGTTGACTTTTAAAACTATATGTAGTAAAATTGTAAACATAAAATTAAATGTAACCTTAATCTTCAGGTTACATATTTTTGATGTTTAAGGAGATAGTTTATGAAAAATATTAGAAATGTTGCTATTATTGCACACGTTGACCATGGAAAAACAACACTTGTTGATGCACTTTTAAGGCAAAGTGGTATTTTTAGAGAAAATGAACAGGTAGCAGAAAGAGCTATGGATTCAAATGATATAGAAAAGGAAAGAGGAATTACAATCCTTTCTAAAAATACAGCAATAAAATATGGAGATGTAAAGATAAATATAGTAGATACGCCAGGACATGCTGATTTTGGTGGAGAAGTTGAACGTGTTCTTAAAATGGTAGATGGTGTTATTCTTTTAGTAGATGCATTCGATGGACCAATGCCTCAAACAAGATTTGTCCTAAGCAAAGCTTTAGCAT
>CAZXLZ010000033.1:0-12380 GCA_964642045.1 uncultured Clostridiaceae bacterium | reverse complement strand
TTATTGTTCTGTCATGATTTGTAACTGCCTGTCTTTTAGCAACCTGACCTACTAATCTTTCACCATTTTTTGCAAATGCTACTATTGATGGTGTTGTTCTACCTCCTTCTGCGTTTGGTATTACTGTAGCTTCACCATTTTCGATTACAGAAACACATGAATTTGTTGTTCCTAAATCAATTCCTATTACTTTTCCCATAAAAATTCCTCCTTAATATAACTATTTTTAAACTACATTTATTTTTTCTTTTGTGTAATAACAAAATCTATAAAGATTTCTTACCAATTTTAATTTGCAACTTTAACCATAGAATGCCTAATTACTTTTTCACCTATTTTAT
Organism: uncultured Clostridiaceae bacterium; assembly: GCA_964642045.1. Lineage (GTDB taxonomy): Bacteria > Bacillota > Clostridia > TANB77 > CAG-465 > RGIG5057. Next base: position 12,039 of record CAZXLZ010000033.1, on the reverse strand, counting down.
AGCCTTTTCTAAAGACCTCTATTATTTCTTTTTCTCCGTATTTTTTATCTTCTTCATGCATAACTGCTTCATGATAATTAGGATCAAATGTTTTACCTAAATCTTCTATTTCTTCTAGTCCTTGCGACTTCATAAATTCAGAAGTTTGATTATATATCATTTGCATACCTTCTTTGAATTTATCATCTGTACAAGGTGAGCTTAAAGCTTGCTCAAAATTATCCATTATAGGCAGGAGACCATCTAGTATATCTGATACTACAGTTTTATACAAGCTCTCTTTTTCTTTTGTAATTCTCTTTTTGAAGTTATCAAACTCTGCCATATTTCTTTTTAGATGTTCAAAATATTCATCTGTTTTTTTCTTTTGCTCATTTAAGTCATCATTAAGTTTAGCTATATATTCATCTTTATTTATTTCTTCATTTTCTAAAGAATCATTTTCATCTGTATTTATATCATTTACTATTTCTTCATTTTCTACCTCTGATGTTTTCTTTACCATAAAACACACCTCCTTTTAAGTATATGTAAATATTATTAAAACTACTTTTTCTTCTTTTTATCTATAAGTCCATCATCTTTTTGTTTTGAAAATATATTCTTTATCTTATCATTTATATATTGAAGTGCAGAAACTGTTTTTGAGTAATCTATTCTTGTTGGGCTTACTACAGACAAATTATATGATGCACCTTCATTATTATTTATATTTAGTGATATAACAGAGCAATCCTTAAGCATAAGTTCTTTACTTTCAGATCCAATAACAATGCCAAGTTCATCATTTTTCACTTTATCTAAAACACCATCTACTACTTTCTTAGTAGATATCATGTTTATGAAATTCTTTGCTTTTTCTAAATCATTAAACTCTGGTAAATTAAGTATAGCCTCAACATTTTTATTTATCATCTTAGTCTCATTATCATTTTCTTTAGAAAGTTCTAATATTATCCTTTCCATAACACTAGACATAGATGAAAGCTCTTTTGTTATTACTAAGTTTAAAGCTTTGTACAATTTCTCAATAGGAGTACCTTTTAGATTTGTATTTAAAAGTTTTGAAAGTTCATCTATGCTTGAGTCTGGAACAGCACTCGTAAGTTTGGCAATTACATCTTTTATAGTACCATTTTCCGAAAATAATATAATAAGTATAACCTTTTCAGAAACTTTTAGCACCTTTACACTTTGAAGAACCTCTTCATTTTTTAGTGTAAGTATTGTTGGCCTTTCTAAAATCTTTGATATAGTATCGGCAACTTGTGATAATAAATCTTCAGTATCACCATAACCATTTATAGTGCTATCAATATAATTTATATCGAGCATTGACAAAGTGTTACTCTTCATTAAATTATCCACGTAATATCTATAACCCTTGCTAGATGGTATCCTTCCAGCTGATACATGTGGCTGCTCTAAAAAACCTGAATCTTCAAGTATTTTCATTTCATTTCTAATTGTTGCTGGGCTATAATCTAAATTATATTTTTCTACTAGCGTCTTAGATCCAACAGGTTCTGCGGAAGCAATATATCCTTCAACTACTGAAGCCAGTATTTTCTTTTTTCTTTCGTCTAAGTTCAACTTCTACTCACCTTCTTTAGCACTCTTTTTTTAAGACTGCTAGTATTCTACTACATATTATTATGCATGTCAAGAAAAAATACTAAAATTAAATATTAAAAAATAAAAATTAGCACTCTATATAAAAAAGCCCTTTACAAAGGGCCTTTTAACTAATCTATTGATTTCATTTTAACATTAAATCCAAAACCTGAATTTTTCTTATAACTATCATTTGGAATTATATTAGTAATTAATACAGCAAGAAATATAAGTAAAAATGCGCCTCCACCTAGCATAAATTCTTTTACTGAACCTTTTCTTGCATTTTCTTTAGGAAATTCATAAAGATTTGCATCATACTTTACAACTACTTTTTTACTTAAAAGTCCTAAATGCTTTAAATCCCAATATCTATATGTATCATCTTTCGTGTTGTAATTAGCATAAATATTATTGTTAATGCTCCATCTAAGTTTTGCTTCTTTTGTATAAAAACCTTTTATCTTATCAAATCTAAAGTTATATACTGCCTCATTTTTTGAGTTAAGTTTATAAAATTTAGAATATCTAATTATAAACGCAAGAGTAAATTTCTCACCAGCACCATACTTTTCTTTAGTAGTTATTATTATACTATCCTCATTTTTCTCTATAGAATTAATTAACTTAGTATAATATATACATGAAAAATATTCTGATAGCATAGGTATTTCAAAGGTATCAATTTCACCTTCTAATTTATCACTTAAAATTATCTCAAGGTTATATGCCATGTCTACGCTTCCTTGTGAAATTGTACTTGCTGTTACAACCATCTTATTTATTTTTCCATAATCTTTACCGTATACTTTGCTTATATATACACATGAAATAATTATGAAAGTTATTTTTAAAAATCTTTTAAACATATATTTCTCCTAACTTAACCTTTCGTGTACCTTTTTATAGGGCACTCAGATATACTCTCTATTGATATTTTTCTCATTCTTTTACATTTAGTGCTTTGCCATATATCTTTCCATGAATCTATAAGCATATTACCAAGTGCGTATCTTTCATCTGAAACATTTATACAAGGCATAACTGTACCATCTTGCATTATAGCAATCTCATAAAGACATGCTGAACATATTGGTGGATCTATATGTATTTTTTCTAGCTTTTCTTTATCAATAAAATTAGGAGTCTCAAAATTTATTTGAATTTTATTTGTTTTAGTACATGCATAATCTGATACTTCCTTTAAAATTTCATATACATCATTTTTAGTAAGTTCATTTTCTGAAAAATTTTCTCTATTATCTGAGTTGCAATCCATCACTGATATACTAAAATTATTTACCCCAAGTTTATTTGCAAATTTTACTGTTTCTAAAACATCACTATTTAATTTACAAATTGATATATGAAGATTTACAAATATTCCTGAACTTACTGCATTTTTTATACCTTCTACAACTTTATCATAATTATCTTCATTTGCAAGTTTATTATGCACATCCTTATCATGAGAATATATAGATATAGAAACATTATTAAGTCCTGCTTCATGTAGACTCTCACAAAAATCCTTATTTAAATTTTTTCCTGTACAATTTAGGGTTGTAACAAACCATTTACTTTCTTCTATAAGATGTAGTAGATCTTCTCTTTCTGTTGGCTTTCCACCAGTAAAAACTATGTGAGGTATACATGCTTTTCTACATTTCCTTATTATATGTTCCCACTCCTCTGTACCAAGTTCCTTTATCTTATATTTTTCTGATAAAGGTTCAGAGTAGTGAAGACACCTATTATTTGAATGTTTATTTGCTTTGCTATCTACATTGTTAAGCATAAAATATACTTTATGTGGTCCATTCATATATTTAGAATATTCAGCAATTGTGCTTTGTCCAATATCTTTATACTTTTTCTTTCCTTTGGCTAAAGCCTCTAATACATCAATTATAGTGCATAAATCTTCTTTTAATGTTGATTTTGGAACACTAAAGTATATTTTTGAAGCTCTAGCTACAGATTTTGATATGATTTCTTCTTTTTTTTCATTAGAAATTACTTCTCCATTTTCTTCGTTTAACTCACGCATAAAACAAGAAAGAAGAATGCTCCATGCTGGAGCTATTGGAATTATTATTTTTCCATTTAATATTATTATATCAGATTTCTGTTTTAGTGCTCTTTTACTTGGAAGAAGATGCATTCTAACAATCCCCTGTCCTTCTGGGTTATATTTTGCATGCTGCACCACACTATAATGTTTAAATCTATAAATTCTTTCTTTTATATTCATATATAATACCTCTTTAAAATTATATATCAATAGATTTTTTTGTCAAGGAAAGGAAAAAGTAGGTTTAGCCTACTTTATAAATTCTTTTATAGCTTTTAGTGCTTCATCATGTACTAAACAGTTACTAATTACAGCTCCTGTAATATCTGTGTCATACCTCTGATTTTCTCCAAATAAATTTGTCACCTTTCCACCTGCTTCTTCTACAATTATTTTAGCTGCTGCAATATCACAGTTTTTACGCACAATTCCTGGGAAAATAGCTAAATTAAAATCACCACTTGCAACACACATACATGCTCTAATAACTGAGCCAATACCTACAAAATATGTCTTCTTACCAAGATTTTTTATAACATCATATATGTTATAAGGAGATTTTGGCCACATATCAAAATTACTAACACTTCTTTTATCATCAAGTGGTACATCATTTACACTAATTTTAACATCATTTTTATATGCACCTTTTCCTTTTGAAGCGCTATAAAGTGAATCTGTAAATGGATCATATACCACTCCAACTACTGGCTCTCCATCTATAACAAGTGCTAGTGAAAATACTGAAACTGGAATCTGCCTTGCATACATAGCAGTACCATCTACTGGATCACATACCCATACATATGTGCTTTTTCCAAAGCATTCTTCCTCACCATCTACCGAATGATTAGGATATTTTTCTTTTACTTTTTCTATTAAATAACTATTTATTTCTGTATCCGCTTTAGTTACAATAGTCTCATCGAACTTATAACTTGCCCCATTTTCGTGGCAAAAATACTTAAGCATTATTTTTCCTGCCTTATTTGCTACATCTTTTGCAAACTCTAAATATTCATCATACATAAAGATATCCTCCTTATAAATTTTCCTTTATCTCAGGAAATAACTCATATACACTATAGCCAAGTAAATTATCAAAATATTCTTTTAATTTATACGTTTCTTTTATATGATAGACTGTATTTTCATATGCTCCTCTTCTTGTCATTATATCTATAAGTCTTTTATCTATTGTAAATACTTTTCCGTCCTCCTGGTGGACACATCAAATCACACAAATTTATGATTTTTTCTTCAATTGTATATTCATGATTTTTTATAAACTCTGTTAAAAATGGATTTTCATTAGGATCTGGAACTCCACCAGCTGTGCAAATAATATCATTATTTAGATATGAATGAGTTAAACATATATTAGAGTATTCATCATCATATCCTTTTTCTTTCAAATATTCATAACCTCTCATAACATGTCCATGAGATTTTCCACTATATTTTCCAATATCATGTACATATCCTAGCGCTACCGCTTTATCAATATCTACATTATAACCATTTTCATTTAAAGCTTTAGCAATTTTTCCTGCTGCATCACCTACACAAATAGAGTGTCCTATCCATCTATCACTTTCTTTATCTCCTCTATAACTTTCTAATATAGCCATAGCTTCATTACTTGTTAATTTCATAATTCATACTCCTTCATTTCACAATTTTTAAGTCCGCGTTTTAAAAACATTCCATCCTTTATTCCTTCGAAATATCCACTAAAAGCCTTAGATACTCCGCTATGTGCAACAATTAAAACACTATTATACTTCTTAGTTTTTAGTTCGTCTAAAAAATCAAATACTCTATTAAAAAGATCCTCTACTTTCTCGCTTGTGCCATATTGCACTTTAGAATAATAATTCCAATATTCTTCTCTATTTTCATGTTCATGTGACTTACCACTTAAATTTCCTGGATTTCTTTCCATAATTCTATCATCATAAATAACTTTTATATTGTTAATATTTATTATATCTGTTGTATGCTTAGTTCTAATAAGTGGTGAAGATATAATAATATTGAATTTATAATCTTTAATTTTATCCCTCAAATTTTCTGCCTGCTCTATTCCAAGATCTGTTAAATCATCATTAAGTAATGCGTGATACCCTTTTACATTAGTACTGGTCTGTCCATGTCTTACTATACATACTTTCATTTTAACCTCTCTTTATCAAAGTTTATATTCCTTCATTTCACAGTTTTTAAGTCCGCGTTTTAAAAACATTCCATCCTTTATTCCTTCGAAATATCCACTAAAAGCCTTAGACACTCCGCTATGTGCAACAATTAAAACACTATCATACTTTTTGGTTCTTAATTCATCTAGGAAAGAAAATACTTTTTCAAAAAATGTCTTTATATTCTCAGACTCCTTATACATAGATGAGTTATAATTCCAATACTCATCTCTATCTGTTTCGTAAGTAGGCGTGCCACTTAAAGCTCCTGGATCACGCTCTTTTAGTCTGTCATCTAAAATTATCTCTTTATTTTTTACATTTATAATTCTAGCTGTGTGCACGGATCTAACCATTGGTGAAGAAATTACTATATCATAATCTATGTCTTTAATTTTTTCTCTTAAAGATTCCGCCTGTTTTATACCAGTTTCATTTAAATCATCATTTTCATTTCTATCATATACTCCCATCAAATTATGCCATACTTCACCATGCCTTACTATATATATTCTCATTTTCCCTCCAATAAGTTACATATCATATTCTTTTATTTCACAATTTTTCTGTCCACTAACTTCAAGAAGCTTTCCATCTTCTGGCATCTTCTCAAAATAAAACTGAATAGCTCTTGCAACAGCGCCATGTGTAACTAAAAGTATATTCTTATTATACTCTTTTTCTTTTATCTCATCTAGCAGTGAGTGTACCCTATGAAACATAGCAGGAAGAGTTTCTAGACCTTCTATATTTGAATCATCATAATAGTTATAATAGCCATCATAATAATAGTCATCTATAGGTTTACAAGTTAGAATTCCGCCTTCTCTTTCTATTAATCTATCATCATATATTACTGGAATTTTGTTTACATTTATAATCTCAGCAGTATGTTTTGTTCTTAGCATCGGAGAACAGATTACTAAATCGATATCAAGCTTTTTTATCTTTTCACTTGCTAAAGTGGCTTGCTTAATTCCTGTTTCATTTATATCTTCATCATATCTACAATTATATTTATCTTCTTTATTTAAGTCAGTTTGTCCATGTCTTATAACATATAGTTTCATATTATTTTACCTCATTTATTAAATCAATTAATTTATCTGGAAAGTTTACAGTCATTCCATCAGTATCAAGCCTATACGCTTTTTTCATAATTTCTATATCATTTATTCCCCAAAGTCTTACACTAAAACAGGCTTCTCTTGCAAGTCTAATTCCTTGTTTTGAAACAATACTTGCATTTGGACATATTTGATTTCCGAGAAATAGCTTTAAGCATATTTATATTTCCACTGGTTATATCATCATTAATTAACCATCCTATTTTTATATCTTTACTAATATTTCTTACTTTTTCTAAAATACTATATTCAAAAGAAGTTATAAATATTTTACTAATATTTCCATACTTACTTATAATATCAAGTGTATCTTTTTCTATGTTATCATCTTTTATCTCTATTGCTAAAGTTATATTCTCTTTTCCAAAAACTTTCATAAAGTCTTCAAAAAGAACTATTTTTTCATCTTTAAATTTAACTTTATCAAACCAGCTACCAAAATCAAATTTAAGAAGCTCTTCATAAGTATAATCTGATAATTTACCTACTGAATTAGATTTTTCGTCTATTTTTTTATCATGGAAAATTACTATTTTATTATCTTTAGTTTTCTTTAAATCAAGTTCTATTCCATTTGTGCCTAGCATTAAAGCTTTATTAAACGCAGCCATAGTGTTTTCAGGTGCATAGCTTGAGGCTCCTCTATGAGCATAAACAATATATTCATACATTAACTTTTCACCACACTTTTTACATTTATCTGTTATCTTATATCTAATTTTTTATATTTTTCTTACTATATTTAATTGTTAATACAAGTATAAGAAGACAGAAAATAAATTCAAGTGTAGTTTCAAAAATGAGCATAAATTCTTTTGTGCAAAGCACTGCATATAATGTATATGAAAAGCTACTTATAACCCATATAATCCATGAACTCTTACTTAAATCATCTGCCTCTTTCGTATTAAGTATTTTTACTGCTTGTGGCAGATATGAAATCATAGTACACAGTGATACTATACCTAATAATATATTACCTAACATAAAAATTCTCTCCTTATAATAAGCTTTCCTAACCTAATTTCTTAAACAAATCTTCATATATCTTATTTGCATTTAGATAATTTACCATAGTTATCAGATGTCTACCATTTGTGAGTCTATATGACTTGTCTTCATTTATTTCAGGACAGCTAACCATTTTCACATCGAACCAACCTTTATTAATTAAATATGCTATAGCGCTAATATCCCAGATAGGTCTTCTAATCTTAAGCTCATGATATCCATCGTTATAAAATTTACCTATTAAATAGTCACAAAGTTCTGATTTTCCTTTTAAATTATGTTCAAGTTCATATATAGAAGTAATAAGATTAGATGCTACATTTTTAGCTGGAATGACAGTAAGTTTTACTTTTGACTCAAAGACTGTTCTTACAGCTTCTACATCCTGTCTAAAATTAAATTCTATATTATTTTCCATCAGAAAACTATGACCGCCAAGCCATACTACCTCTATTTTGTCTATTATTCTAGGTTCTTTTTTTATAGCAAGAGCAACATTAGTTATTGCACCTATTGCAATAATATACGTTTTCTCATTTTTAAGGCATGTTTTTATAATCTCACGACAAGCATCATTTTCTTTATTATAGCCATCTGATATGTAGCCTTCACTTCCCTTAAACACCTTATTATGATAATCAAAGCTGCAAAGTGTGCATATTTTTATTACTTCTTCAAAACTTCTAGTCTGATTTAAATCTTCGGTATATTCTCCTCTATGTGAATATGGTGCTACTGTTATTTTTTCTATATTAAATCTATCTTGAGATTTAATTAGATACGAAAGTGCAAACTGATCATCACATTCATTGTATATATCAGTATCTAGTATTACATTTAACTTTGGAATTTTATAATTATTTATATACTCATATGCTTCTTTCCAATCATGCACCCTTTCTGCATTATAATCTCTATTATATGGCGTATCCATTATAATAGCAGTTACTCCAGCCTTTATACAGTCATCTACAATATTTGCTGAATCATCAATCATAATTGCTACATCATTTTCTATACATTTTTCTGTTTTTCCATGTTTATCATTCTTGTATGCATCTGTTAAAATAAGCTTATCGTACTTTATATCAAACTTTTTTAGCCACTCTTTAGTAATTTTATATGGATCTACATAATCACCATTATCTCTACCAGTTATAATATATATTTCATGTCCATTCTTTCTTAGCTTGTCTATATATTCCTTAGCACAATCTTTAACTTTAAGCTTTGTTATAATTCTTTCTATGTTTGCTTTATAAAACTTTTCTTCATGCTCCTTATCCCAATCAAACATTCCTCTTCTTATATACTCTGCATTTTCATTTGGCACCCCACTATTTCCTAACTCTTTATCATGAAGTATATATTCTTCAAGAAGAACTTCATTAAAATTTGATATTACATTATCTATATCTACACCTATGTTCATAATATCCCCCTAACTTCATAAAAGATTATACTACAAATTTACACATTATCAAACTAAATATAGAATTTTATTCTAAATATTGATAATAAGCTATAAAAATGATATAATACTGAAAAATTAATGTAAGTTATGAAATAATTATTTTTTAGTTTAAGGAGGTATACACTTATACTTTTAATATTTCAAACCAAATAAAAAATCTTAAAGGAGTAACATTATGGAATTTTACAAATTACTGAAAATTTATCTTTCTACTGGTGATACTAATATTTTAAATGAATTAAGAAAAATATTAGAAAAGAATGTAAATCAAAAACAAGACTTTATCGATTGGCTTCAAAAGGAATGTGAAGAAAATATGCTGAAAAAAAGTCTAAGTGTTCTTGAAAGTAAAGATATCATTGAACTTCTAAATGATTTAGGTAATAAAATATTGCCTGATAGAATAGATAGTCCCTATGATGCCAAAAAATTATGCTATATGCTTGAACATGTAGATAATATAGTACGTAAGGAATTTATTGAATCTGCTGATATATTTGTAATTGTTAAATTAAACGAATATGTGTCAAATGTCCTGAATTACTTTTATACATCACCAGATGTAGGATCAATCCGTTCTATAAGTAGGATTCATTACTATAACTCCAAATTCTCAAAATACATAAATAAAAGACTAAAAAGCTACAAATATCAAGCTACTGCTTAACTTTATAAACTAAATTAAAAATATTTCAAAGAATAACAATAGGAGGATTTACATTATGAATGAAGTTTTTTCAAAAGGCGAAGATTGCGCATGGCTTGCTCAAGAATTAAAAAATAAGATGGGAGGATATGTATCATTTAATAAATTTGGAATAGAAAATTCAGTATTAACTGGCGTATATATAAAAAGCGGTATATCTAAAGGCCCATTTTACGAAAAAGAAGATGTTAGATTCCATATTAAGTTTTGTAAAAATGAATTTTTAAGAATTCAAATTGAAACTGGCTTAAATAGCAGTGATGATATAGCTCTTGCTATGCAAGAATTAATAAAAGCATTAGAAACTATTAAGCAAGAAAATAAGTTTATTAAACTTCCACTTGCTATTTATAAAGTTGATGGAGCTTTAACAAGTGAATATGCATTTAAAAATAAAAAGTTAACTGTTAAAGCTCTAAAAAATGACACTATGTTTGATGATGGTCACATAGAAAATCTGAATTTCTTAAGAAATTGTTATAACTGCGCTTATTATGCACATCACTATACACAAGTAACTATAAAAAAAGTAACTTTATATTGTGAAAAAGGTCATTATGATGTCATGCCAGAAGAAAATAAAGAATGCACAAAGCACAAATTCTTAAATGGTGAAATGCCTGATATAAAAGCTTTGTGTGAAGATATTTGTGATAACAATAAGTAAAAATTTAAAGAGTAATAACTAAAAAAACAAGTTATTACTCTTTATTTAATATTTAAGCCAGTATAACTGGTTGCAATTGTTTATTTTTTCTAGCCTGCTTTAAAGTATCTACAACTAATGAATAATCTAGTACCAAAGATTTTGGTTTATTTATACAGTCATCTTGTCTAAACGGAACAAAGAATATGTTCTTTGTATTCATAAGTTCAGCTAAATTTTTAAAGTTAGCGCCCATTGCATCATTACTACTTATACCAATAACCACAGGTTTATTAGTTCTTAAATGACTTTTTGCAGCCATTAAAACAGGGGTATCTGTAATTCCGTGATTTAACTTAGCTAAAGTATTTCCTGTGCATGGACATATAATAAGTATATCAAGCATATCTTTAGGACCAATAGGTTCAGCCAGTACTATGCTATTTATAATATTATTTCCAGTTTCCTCTTTAAGCATAGAAGTAAACTTCTCATGCTCAAAAAATCTAGTAGTAGTATTTTCTGCCACGTAGGAAATAATAGGCAAAACATTTGCACCTTCTTTTTTTAGGTTACAAATTAGATCTTTTATATTAGAGAAATTGCAAAATGAACCAGTTATACCAAGACCAATATTTAAGTTTTTTAATTTCATTTTGCACCTCCTACATATATTGTATGTAAGAGCCTGACCTAAAGTGAGATTTATTTTATATAATTTTGCCTCCACCAAGTACAATATCATCAATGTAAAAAACAGCAGATTGACCAGGAGTTATTGCTCTTTGCGGCTCATCAAATATTACTTTTATATAATCTCCTTCTTTTTTTATTATTGCCTTTGCCTCCTTTGAAGAATATCTAGTTTTAACATTAACTTTAATTTCTTCATCTATGCTATCTACAAGTAGTAGATTTACATCTTCCACTAGTATTTCCTTTTTATATAACTCACTTTCTGTGCCAACAATTACTTCATTTTTTTCTTTATTAAATCCTATAACAAAAAGTGGCTCACTATGTGATATTCCAAGACCTCTTCTTTGTCCTATTGTATAATAATATAATCCTCTATGTTTTCCTAGAATATTTCCATCTAAATCTACAATATTTCCCTCTTTAGACTTAACATCACATTTTTCTTCTAGAAACTGTTTATAATCCCCATCTGGTACAAAACATATATCTT
>CAZXLZ010000032.1:0-13553 GCA_964642045.1 uncultured Clostridiaceae bacterium | reverse complement strand
TTGTAGTTTTAATAAATTTATCCTTCTTTATTTCTAATTTTTTTATACATTTATATAAAGGAAGAGTATGATTTATATTTTTTATATACTGCCAAATCATATCATATATTTCTTCACTATTTGGAACACTATCTTTATATTTATCATTAATATATTCTTCATCTAAAGTAACTCTTGCCGTAACAATTATATTATTTTTATTATCTACATAACCATAAACTAAAGATTCATCTATTAGCGGTATTTCATTTAATTTTGATTCTAACTCTTCTGGATAAATATTCTTTCCACTTTTAGAAACAATTACATTTTTACTTCTTCCTGTTATAGTAAGATTTCCCTTTTCATCGAATTTTCCTAGGTCACCTGTATAAAGCCATCCTTTTTTAAGTACCTTTTTTGTCTGTATCTCATCTTCGTAATATCCCAGCATAACACTATCACTTTTTACAATTATCTCTCCAATGTTACCATCACCATCTTTTAGATCAATTCTAAGCTCAATATTTGGTATTGAGTTTCCTACACTGCCAAGCTTCCTAGTTTTAATTTTATTTCCACATACAATTGAAGTTGCCTCGGTAAGTCCATACCCTTCTATTACTATGAATCCAAGCATTTCCATATATTTTGCAGTATCTTCCTTTAAAGATGCTCCTCCGCATAAAATATATTTTAAATTTCCACCAAAATTATCATGAAGTTTATTTAAGAACCTTCTTCTTAAATCTATTTTAGCGCTTCCTAGTATAGAAGTAGCCTTGACAAGTCCATCTAGAACTTTATCTTTACCTTCTTTTATTATTGTTCTTTCTAATTTTCTTTTTATATTTTCAACAAGAAGCGGAACCATGCAAACAGCTTCTGGTTTTATTATTTTTAGGTCTTCGGTTAAATATTTTAGTCCTCTACAGATTCCCACACTTCCTCCAGTTGATAATACACTTAAATATGTAATAGAAAATTCATATGTATGATTTATTGGTAAAAATGAAAGAAATTTCTTACCTGAAAGTTCTTTATATCCTAAACAAATCGACTTAACACTTGTGAGTAAATTTTTATTAGAAAGCATTACTCCTTTTGGATTTTCACTTGTACCTGATGTAAAAACAATTGCAGCTAGTGAATCTGGACTTATTTTTTCATTAATATATTCTGAATTTCCCTTTAAAATATAATCTTTCCCATGTGCAATTATATCATCTAGTGATCTATCTTCACCACTTTCATCTGAAAACATCTTAACATATTCTATATTACTCTTTAATGATTTTTTAACTTCATTTATAACATCGGCCTTTTTATTAGAATATATAAATGTACTAACATTTGTCTTTTTTATAATATTAATTATCTCTACAGGCTTTAGTTCTTTGTCAATAGGCACTATAACTCCCCCACCACAAACAACAGCCATATATGCTATAAACCACCTTGAACTATTCTCACCTATTATAGCTATATTTCTTCCTTTTACATTAAGTTCCTCATACATACCAGTTCCAAGATTTAATATACTTTCTTTAATCTCAGAATACTTTATTTCCTCAAAACCATTCTTCCAAGGAAGATACTCTATAAAAGCTATTTTGTCTTTATTCTCTTCAAATTTTATATTTACGATATCTTTTAGCGTTTTTAAATCTTCCACTTAAAACCTCCTAAAATAGACGATTTAGTATTATATTAATATATGTCCTTTATATCATAAACATAATACTTTGTTCCTCTTTCATCTAATTTTTTTAAATAAAACTCTATCTGTGGTAAATAACTTTCATATTTTTCTACTACATCTTCCGGTTTAAACTCTTCATCAGTAAGCTCAAATTTTTTATATGTAGAAACTATAGTTGGATCATTTCTAAGACCAATAGAGTAAAATTTACTCATTGTATCTTTTGTTATGACATATACTGCATCATAATTATTAGAATTAATATCTACATAAACACAAACTGAGTATACAGTAACTTTATAAAATTCATCATTTTCTTCTACACTTTTTACAACCATCATGTTATCTGTATTATCTGAACTATGTGGATATATGCAAAAAACATCACTTGATTTTATATATTCCACTGGCACAGAATAAGAAGCTTTTTTAGGTGCTGATAAATTTTCACCATATACTTCTTTATAAATATCATCTACATCAGAATATTTATATCCATAGAATTCTCCTATAGTAACAGTTTGTACATCTTCTTTCATTGAAAGTCTGCTAATTGCATCATATAACATATAATCCTCACTCATTTTATCAACATATGTTTGATAAAATTTTGGTACAAAATCAAGAAGTCTATTAGCTACAGCACTATTTTTATTAATTAATTTATATTCACTTGAATCATCTGGCAAATTATTTTCATTACTTGTCTGATTTACATCTTTACCTAAATTATCCTTATTATCAATTATGTTATTTTTATCTTTAGTAGCTGTGTATGAAATTCCCATAGCAAGTAAAGCTATGAATATTACTGACAAAGCAATTATAACTATATATTTTCTATCCATATTTCATTTCACCTCTAAATACATACATTATATAACACAAAATGCAAAAAAACAATTAAAATTTTAATATTTACCTAAGCTGAAATATAAATATCATAATAACTAAATTATTATAGTATAAAAGTCTAATTAATTTTGTAACACTATAATAATTTATTTAATAATATAGTTATATAAAGCGTATTACGAAGTTTGGAGGTATCAAATATGTTTTTTAATAATAATAATGGAAATGGTTCCTGCTTAATTTATATAATAATAATTGTTGCAATTATTCTGCTTCTTGCTTTATGCTCAAATAATAATAATTCATTATCTAGCAATAATTCTTGCTGTAATTCTGGAATTTAATTATACTTATTATAATCAATATTTATGTGATTTAATCGAATTGTTTTACATAAATATTGATTATATTTACATAATATGGTATAATATAAATGTATGTCATTTTGGTTTCGATAGAAATTTATATCCGAATTCCTGCTATCAAATAATATGGTGGCAGTAATATATATATAGAAATAATTATCTGAAAGGAAATATCAACGTAATGAAAAAGAACAACATTATTTCAATCATTCTTATATTCCTTGTATTTGTTTTTGTATTTTGTAATGCGAAAGTGTCCGCTGCAGCTGAAGCTGTTTCAGTTTCTCTACACATTGGGTATCAGAAGACTTTAACATTCTCATATGACGGAGACTTGTCACTGTCATATGATGAAGGAAGTGTTCAGGCGAATATTTCAAGTGTAGGAAATGAGTATACACTTGAATTAACTGGCATGTCTATCGGCACAACTTCTCTTTTCCTTCTTGATGAGGGGACAGAAAAGCTCAGCTTTGATGTTACGGTTGAGGCAATCTCATCGATAGATAATCTTCAAAGATTAGAGCTTGACGTAGGTCAAATAAAAGAATTTGTGATTAACTACAGTGATTTAGTTGTTGTCACAAATTCTGGGAATGCTATCATGCATTCCTCTGAGATTACCAACGATGGTACTATCATTAAGGTAGTAGGGGCTAATACAGGAGAAGATTTACTCGTAATATCTGACTTGCAGGGAAATGTTCTTTTGCAGTTGGAAGTTTTTGTTAGCAAAAATAAGGAATTTACTTCTCAAGAGTTTATAATGGCAACTGGAGAAAATCTTAATATACAAGTAAATTCTTCTATTTTGTTAAAGGCTTTTAGTGTATCAAACTCTGAAGATATAACCGATGTTGAAGTTAAAGAAGCAGACAACGGAACTCAAGTACTTCATGTGACTGCTTTAGAGAAAGGTACTGCACGAGTACAATTCTTGGATGCAGAAAACAATGTTCGCATTGAGTTATGGTTCTATATTTTTGACATTCGTGGAAACATAGATGCTTATGTTGGACAGTCCATAAATTTCAATGCTGCATCTGAGCTTAGCGATTCACTTACTTGTGATAGTGAGTGGATAGAGATTTCAGAGAAAGTAGATGGTACTTACACTATCTCTGCTAGCAAACCTGGTACATATACTATAAAGTACAAGGCGGGACCTGCTGCCTATGCACTTTATAGATTGAATTGCTATCAAGAAGTTGAGGTGATGGAAAATTCTCCTAAGGAAGTTGAAGCTTCCTATAACGAAGAAAGCCCCATGACACAAAGCCTTTCTGTAAAGATTGGTTCCTCAAAAATAATCTCGTTTAGTTATGATGGAACACTGGAAATGACCAAGAATTGCAGTGACAATTATCTGAGTACACTGCTCAAACAGGATGGTAATAAATACTCTTTAGAAATAAAGGGTATAAAACCTGGTAAAACTACCATTAGTTTTTCTGCTGCTGGAAAAACTAAATTAGTTATTGAGGTTACGTCTGAAGCTACTTATCTTGCTGGATACAATAACTTTAACTGGCGTTATTCAGCTGAATTTGAGCAACACTACCAAGGTATTGGCAATACTAATTGCTATCCCACCGCAATTACCAACGTGTTTGAGTTTTATAAGTTCAATATGTCACAAAAAGAGTACACAAAGCTTTGTGATATGATCAATTTTGATCCCAACAGCGGTACGTCTTGGAATAAAAGCAATAACGAAACTATAGCTTCGTTTGCAAAACTTTATGGTAAAGTAGCAAAAGTGGAAGACTTAAAAACTTGGAATGAAATAACTGAATGCATAGATAATGGAATACCAGTTCTTCTTAATACACCTATAGGGAATAATCAGAGACATGCCACTATGGTATTGGGATACTATGATAATGGTAGCACCAAAACATTAATAACACTGTCCGGATTTAAAAATCCATACATTAAAGAGTATGAGTTCGATTGCAACACTTTCTTTATGAAATCCGTTATAATATACTAAGACTGATTATGTTTTTTTGATAGCAAAAATTCTATTGAATTTTTGCTATTTCTTTTTATTTAAAATTCATTTTTAACTTTATTTTTCAGCTTTGTTCTATTCATAATTACATAATATTTTTTAAGTAGTACATCAACAATCCTAATATATCTATATATACATTTTGAATCATCAAATATTTCTTTTATTGTTAAATAATCATAATAATGTTAATCTTCTTTATTTCTATATTATAGTAAGTTTTAGAGCTTATTTTTAAAACGTCATACATATTTAAAAGTTTAGAATAATTTCTATATAAATTAATAAAAGATAGTTTATCTCTCATTGTGCCTTGAGTAAGGCATGTTTTTTTATATTTCATATCTTTCTTTCCAGTATTTTTTAGATAAATCTTTTATTTGTCTACCACGTTTTCTTACAATATTTAATTCAGTATTTTGCATTATATTACCACATTCTTATTGTATTGGTTGAGATTCCATTTTGGTGCATCTTAACGTATTCTTCTTTTTCTTGCTTAGTATATTTTTATCTTTCTTTGCCATAAAAATATAAATCTCCTTTCAAAAGTGTATTTTGATATATTTTTTGAACTGTTTTTTCTTGCTTTATGCTCAAATAATAGTAGTTCATTGTCAAACAATAATTCATGCTGTAATTCCGGCATTTAGTCATACTGGCAATGTCAATATTTATGTAAAACAATTCACATAAATATTGACTTTATTTACATAATATGGTATAATATAGTTGTAGACTTTTAAAGTCGTTCAGATACAGTTATCTTTGAGTTCCTGCTATCCAATAATATGGTGGCAGTGATATATATATTAGAAACTTAAATTATATACTGAAAGGAAACTAAAAATGAAGAAAAACACAATTATTTCAATCGTTCTTATATGCCTTGTACTTATTTTTGCGCTTGGTAGCGCAAAAGTATCAGCCGTTCAGGAACCTCTTGCAGTTTCACTGCACGTCGGTTCAGAAAAGACACTGTCTTTTTCATATGATGGCGATTTATCGCTGTCATATGATGAAGGAACTGTTCGGGCGAACATGTCAAGTGTGGGAAATGAGTATAAACTTGAACTAACTGGCACAGCGGCTGGCACAACTTCCTTGTCCCTTATTGATGGGGGAGAAGAAAAGTTGCTCATTAATATTGAAGTTGAGGAAAGCCACTTTGAAGCTAAGCCTCAAAAACTCATACTTGCCGTAGGGCAAGTAAAAGAGTTCATACTCGATAAAAATAATGGGGTTGTTTGCTCAAACTCAGGGAATGCTATCATGCATTCTGCTGAACGTACTGACGAGGGTACTCTTGTCAAGATAGTCGCAGCTAATGAAGGAGATGACTTCTTCTTAGTAAGTGACTTTAGTGGTAACGTTCTCATGCAATTGGAGGTTACGGTTACAGAAAATGATGAATTTTCCTCGAAAGAATTCATCATGGCAACCGGGGAAGATATTACTGTACAAGTAACCTCTTCATCCTACTTAAAAGCTTTTAGTGCAGCAAGCGCCGAGGGTGTTAGCGAGGTTGAGATTGAGGAAAAAGATGGAGTAAAAATGCTCCACGTTACGGCTTTAAAAAAGGGCGCTACAAGGGTGCTCTTTAAGGACGTTAGTGATAACGTCCGAGTAGAACTTTACTTCTACTCTTTTGATATCAGAGGAAACGTAGAGGCCTATGTAGGCCAGACAGTTTCCTTCAATGCAGACCCTGCTAATGAAGATTCTTTCACTGCTGATAGTGACAACGTCACGATCAGCGAGAAGGAAAATGGCACTTATACTATCCAGGCTAACCAGCCTGGTGAGTATAAGCTTACATATCGCTGCGGCGATGCTTATGGCATTTACCAGTTGCGCTGTTATCAGCTCATTGAGATGATGGCGCATTCTCCCGCATCTTTTGAATTTTCCTACAATGGAGAGTGCTCTTTAGTAGGCGAAGATAATACGTCGTTTGAGGCATCTATGACTTCAGACGAAAATGGTAACCACACAGTTACCATAGAGGCAAATGAAAAGGCTTCCACCACTTACAAAGTGGTAAATGCAAACGGAGAAGAGCTCTTTGAAATAAGAGCTTACTCTTCCGCTGAGATTCGTGAACTTAAAGTTCATGTGGGCGGCAAGTACGTTCTTCCTGAACTTGAAGACAAGCGTCTGACATGTTCAGAGGCGGACTTCGTTCAGATAAACTCTAATGGCGAGTTTATCTTCGAAAAGGAAGGCAGTGCTTTTATCGGTGTATATGATGGAGACGAGCTCCTCTATGCAATCGCATTAGAGGTAACTGCTGAATAAGTTTCCATTACAAAAAACTCTGCGTAGAATTACGCAGGGTTTTTTTATTTATTTTTCAGCTTTTTTCTTTTGAAGATTATAATTTGCATTTATAACTGTATTTCTAGAAAGAATCCTACTTGCAAAATATGCAAGTTTATTTCTAAATCCAGGAATTATAACTCCCTTATCTGCAAATAGTTCATTTATAGCATACTTTGCTACATATTCAGGACTTAGTGCTTTTTCTTTAAAAGTAATGCCAAGCTTTTTATTAAAATCAGTGTCTACTGGTCCTGGACATAAAACTGCTACTCTAACAGCACTATCAGCCATTTCAAGTTCCTTAGCAATAGCTTGAGACAAACTAAGTACATATGCTTTACTAGCATAATATGTAGCCATAAGTGGACCAGGCATAAATGCTGCAAGTGAAGAAACATTAAGTATATATCCTTTTTCTTGCTTCTCCATTTTTTTAATAAATAACTTTGTTAACTTATGAAGACTTATAATATTTAAGTTTATAAGATTAATCTCATCTTCTAAACTTTCAGATTTAAACTCGCCATAAAGTCCTACTCCAGCATTATTTATTACTATTGATATATCTTCATCTTTTACTTTTTCTAAAAGTAAATTTATTGAATTATCAGTAGATAAATCCAAAGATATTGGTGTAAAATCTGTTTTTAATTCTTCTTTAAGTTTAAGCATTTTTTCTAAATCTCTTGCCACTCCTATAATATCATACCCAAGTTTAGAAAGTTCTATCGCAAAACTTCTACCTATACCACTAGATACTCCTGTTATTAAAGCTTTCATTTAAATCCTCCTCTTTCATTTCTTTAATTTTTATAACATAAATACTTAAGGCAAATAACGTACCTCCCGTAAGACTTCCAATTAATACATCTGTTAAGTTATGAACTCCTAAGTAGACCCTAGATATTGGAACTAATATTATTAGTAATAACAAAACTATATCAATTACATTTTTTATTGCCTTGTTTTTTGTATATTTATTATTACAGTATATAAGGCTACACAAAAGTGATGAACTTATCATAGCATGTGCACTAGGAAAGCTATACCCTTTTACATATGTTAACATATAATCAAAAGGTCTCTCTCTTCTAAATATATTTTTGAGTATAAAATTAATTGTGCCTGCTGCTACTATGTTGATGGTTATAAATACTGCTGGATTTTTATTCTTCATAAATATAAGCATTGCTAATATAAATAAAATTATTGGGACTGGTGATATGAGCCAAGATATAAATTTCATTACATTAGTTATAATGCTACTTGTAAAATTACATCTAACATAATTTAATATTAAATTATCAATATGATTAATTGATTCAAAAAACAATACTCCAAATATAGTAGTAATAATACAAACTATACTTAAAATTATGACTGTTGTTTTTATATATTTTAATTGCATCAATATTTCTCCTAAACTAAAATTAATTATAAAAATTTATATATTTCTTTTTTATATTCAATTATTATGAGCTTTACATTAATTATAAATACCTAACATATATGATTATATCATGATTTATATATATTTCAACAAAATTTTCAATTTATTTTAGTGCTAATTTTTATAGTAAGTTTGAATATTTATAAGTCCTATGTTATAATATTTATTGATGGTGCATTATTCTAGTTGTATTACATATTACGAGGGTGGGGCTAAAAATCCACTAAAAGAGCACATCGATGAAGTTCTGTATAAATGCGTGTTACGCCCAGTTTTGCGTGTTAGTATGGAGTAAGATTTTAGGGAAAGATATAATGGCATATATCCTGATGTCCCTATTTTCGTGGAGACTTAAATTACAAATTTAAGTGTAACCTACACATTTTTTAATTACGTGTAGTGTAGCTCGTCTTGAGTGATAATATTGGGATTTACCTTATGAAATTAAATATTTGTGGCCACTTATATTTAATTTTGGTAATGAAATTATTATTGCAAAAGAGACTAGTAATATTATTTATACACTAAGGAAAACTTCTAGAATGTTTGTTATTATATATTAACAAGGGTTATTAAGGATTAAGGTACGGATTTAAGTGGTGATCTAGTTTTCTTAAGTGGCAACACAAGAATACTTCTTTTAAATGGAAACAGCTAAATAGTAATGTTTAGTAGGAGGTAGAGAAATTCTACTAGACCTAAACCGTAAAATTTACTTAATAACTTACCATCTATCATAATATAGGAGATAAAGTACAATGAAACAAAAAAAAGAGAAAAAATTAAAGGAGAATAAGTCTGAAGACCCGTCGATAGTCAAATGGTTTTTCTCTATAACTATTATAACATTTTTACTATCAATGTTTTTCACATATATTTCAACATCATCAATTAATAACATATCATTAATTTTTGCAATATTACTACTATTTATAGTAATATTTATTGGTATATTTTTTGATATTATAGCAGTAGCTGTAACTGTTGCAGATGAAGCTAATTTTCATGCTAAGGCAAGCAAAAAGGTTAAAGGTTCAAAAAAATCCATAACTCTTATTAGAAATGCTCCTAGAGTTTCTAATGTATGTGCTGATGTAATTGGTGATATGTGTGGTGTTTTATCAGGTGCAATTAGTGCAATAATATCTATAAGAATTACTTCTACCTTTGGCCTTAATTTTGACATTCAAATAGTAATAGGTGCTTTAGTTGCCTCACTCACAGTTGGTGGTAAAGCTATTGGAAAACAGATAGCTAATAAATACTCAAGTGAAATTGTTCATATAGTCGGTAAATTTTTAAATATTTTTAATAGAAAGAAATAAGGTGAACTTCATAATGTTCACCTTATTTTATTATAAAAAAGTACCCAAGTACAATTATTCCAAGTATTATTCTATACCAGCCAAACACTTTAAAATCATTTTTCTTTATGTATTTCATTAAGAATTTGATAGCTATAATTGATACAATAAATGCAACTAAACATCCAACAATTAAAACAGATAGCTCTGCTCCTGTTACTACAGCTGCAGATTTAAGTACAAATTTTAGAACTTTAAGAAGACTTGCACCAGCCATAACAGGAATTGCTAAAAAGAATGTAAACTCTGCTGCTACTTCTCTTGATGTACCAATTAAAATTGCACCTAGTATAGTAGCACCTGATCTTGATGTACCTGGAATTAATGAAAGAACTTGAAATAGCCCTATTATAACTGCAGTTTTAAAAGTTAGCTCTTTTAGATCTTTTACTTTTGCTTCTTTATTTTTATTCCTTATTTCTATTATTATAAATAATATACCATATATAATAAGCATAAGAGCTACAACTACAGGCGTATATAAATGACTATCTAAAAAATCATCAAAAAGTAAACCAATAATAGCAGCAGGTATGCAAGCAACAAGAACTTTAGCCCAAAGCATTAAACAATCTTTATCAAGTACAACTTTTTTTGATTCATTATATTTTAATGGCCAAAGCTTTTTTATATATATAAGCACAACTGCAAGAATTGCTCCTAGCTGAATTACAACTCTAAACATCTCCATAAATTCATCAGATAAACTGAATTTTAGAAATTCTTCTGCAAGTATCATATGACCAGTACTGCTAATTGGAAGCCATTCTGTTATACCTTCAATTATTCCAAATATAATTGATTTTATTATTTCCATATTCTCCTCCTTTTTTATATCTTTTATATTTTATCATATAATATATTAAAAGAAAATATGCTAATTATAAAATAAATAATATAAGTACTAAACTTGGTAATTTTAGTCTGATTCCACATCCCTAAATATTTCATCTTGAAAAAAATCTGAAAGAGTAGTACCAAAAGATTCGCATATATAAAGCAACGTGTCTATTTGTGGCAATTTTGTCTTACCATTTAAAAATGTAGTTAATGTCGAACAAGGAATTCCAGTATTTTTACAAACATACCATACATTTACATTATGGTCTTTTATTAGATTTTTTACTTTTATTCTTATAGCCTCTGATAATTGCAAATTACTCACCTCACCAATTTTAGTATACCAAATTTTTCCATTTTTCGACTTGGGTAAATTGAAAATATTCTAATTTTCTTCATTATCCCCAACTACTTGGGTTGATTGAAGTGGTTTTTTATGTTATAATATCATAAGTTTAGAAAGGATTTTAATGCATTTATGAAAAAAGCTTATAATATACTTTTTATAGATAATAATAATGACTTAACATATAGTTTAAAAAAATATGCTACCCAAAATATAAAATGGTTAAAAGAAATAAATTCACTAGAAAATACTAATAAAAATACAAAGAATATATTAAAATTAAAACCAGATATAATAGTATGTAATAATATATATAACATATCCAGCTTAGCAAATAATGAAGATACAATAAATTACTTAAAAAACAACTGTAACATTTTTATTTTATCTGGAAATAATGATTATAATTTAATGAAAGAAAGCTACTCTTTTGGTACATTAAAATATATATTTAAACCTGCAAAAATGGATGATATATTTAATACTATAAAACAAAAAATGAAAATTTAGATAAAAAAAATAGTAGTATATTAACTACTATTATACTGAAACTATTGCTTTTGTTTCTAATCTTAGTCTATCAGCAATCATTGCTATAAACTCTGAATTTGTAGGCTTTCCTTTATTTGAATTTACTGTATAACCAAATATCTTATCATGTACTTCTATCTGTCCTCTATTCCAAGCAACTTCAATTGCATGTCTTATTGCCCTTTCAACTCTTGATGGAGTTGTTTTATATTTTTGAGCAAGTCTTGGATATAAAGATTTTGTTACTGCATTTATTATTTCCTCATCTTCAACTGCCATAATTATTGCTTCTCTAACATATTGATAACCCTTTATATGTGCAGGTACTCCTATATCATGTATTGTTTTTGTAACTTTTGCTTCTATATTATTTTTTTCTATTTCATGTTTAGTTATTGCTGCTGACTGAGTTATTTTTAAATCTCCAACATCAGATTCTACAATAAGTTCAACAACTCTATCAACAAGCTTCTTTATATCAAATGGTTTTACGACATAATACATAGCACCGAGTGAAATAGCTGTTTGAGTAATTTTCTCTTGACCTATTGATGACATTACAACAACAAGAGGCATTTTATAATTTTCTCTTTTTGCCATATCCTCTAAAACATTAAGTCCATCTTTTTCTGGCATAACAATATCAAGTAATATAATGTCTGGATTATACTCTGTGATAAGTTTATCCGCATTTTTTCCGTCATAATCATAACAAACCACTTCTAATTCTTCTTTTGTATCAACATAATTTCTTAATATCTCTAAAAAATCTTTGTTGTCATCTAATATCATTACTTTTTTCTTATTAATCATAATAAATCTCCTTCTTTTCTCAACTCATTAACAATTGTTACGCACATATTATACATATCTCGATTTTAAAATGCAAGATATTTTTTAAATATTACAATTCTAATTTTGTCGAAAAATGTCGTATTAGTTTTTTACATAAGAAAAAGTATTAAAATCTACATTATATGCCTGGCATTCCTTCTCTATATTGTCCTCTTGTTTGCACTCCACCTATTCCATCAATTCCTTCTCTAGTATTAGATATTATACTAGCAAGTGGAACAAATTTATCTACTGGTGTATATGCTATTGATTCTGCAACTATGATTGGATCAAGCATATCTATAAGAACTCTTTTTGGAGCAGAAGCAAAATTTGCTCCAGCAGATATCAAAGCTTCGTAATAACTCTGACACGCACCAGCAAATATAACTAAATTATCTAAATTATGTTCATATCTTCTTGCTTCCAAAATAGCTTCTACAAAATATTTTGAATTTTTATAATTATTTATATCATATATATCATTTCTTCTTCTAAAAAAAGCATCATGGCCTGTTAGAATTAATATATTTGGTCTTATTTTTTGTAGAAGATTATATACATGCTTATACTGTTCTTGCTCAGCAATATTGTATACATATGCAGTAAGCCCCATTCTTTGATAACTTTGTTTGCATTTATCAGTATACTCTGAGTCACCATCTGCTGAATCTTATTATAGCAACTATTTATATAAAAAAATTAAAATGAATTTTTACCAATTTATGTACTTCTATCTTTATAATAAAATTATTAAGTATATAATCATAATTTTCTAACATTTTATACTTAAAAACATCTATATCCTCTTTTAAAATATTTGGTATAATCAAATTATTTTGATTTAAATTATAGATATAATTATCAAATATGTGTTTTTCATTTATTTTAGTTAATACACTTGTTTTTTCTTCTACAGTTTTATTTAATTTTTCTAGATATGTTTCATTT
>CAZXLZ010000031.1:0-13596 GCA_964642045.1 uncultured Clostridiaceae bacterium | reverse complement strand
ATTTTTTCAGCTACTTTCTTTATATATTTACCATACTCAGTTTTACCGTATTTTTTAGCAAGCTCTAACGATTTATTTTTACTAATCCAGTTATTCTTTAGCGCTAGTTCTTCGATACATGCTATTTGATTTCCTTGACGAAGCTCAATAGCTTTTACAAAGTCTGAAGCGTCGGATAATCTATCAGGAGCACCTGTGTCAAACCACGCATATCCTTGACCTAGAGTTAAAACTTTAAGATTTCCTCTTCTCATGTATTCATTATTAACATCTGTAATCTCAAGTTCACCTCTAGCACTAGGTTTGATATTCTTAGCTATCTGTACTACATCATTGTCATAGAAATATAGCCCTGGAACAGCAAGATTAGACTTTGGCACCTCAGGTTTTTCTTCAATAGAAATTGCATTTCCATCTTTATCAATCTCAACTACACCATATGAAGTTGGATCTGCAACCTCATATCCAAATATAATACCACCTTTTTCAAGCTTGCTTGCTTCTTTAAGCATGTCTGTAAGTCCAGGTCCATAAATCATATTATCCCCTAGAATTAGGCAGACATTATCATTACCTATAAATTCTTCTCCTACTCTAAAAGCATCTGCAAGTCCTACTGGCTTTTCTTGAACTTTATACTCTATTTTCATTCCAAGATCAGATCCATCTCCAAATAAAGTACTAAACATTGGCAAATAAACTGGTGTAGATATTATAAGCACCTCTTTAATCCCTGCATCCATAAGTGTGGCAAGTGGATAATAAATCATAGGCTTATCATAAACTGGTAAAAGCTGTTTAGATACTGCTATTGTTATTGGATAAAGCCTTGTTCCACTTCCTCCTGCTAAAATTATCCCTTTCATCGTTTAAATTCCCCCTTTAAGATAATCTTTCAAACTCTCTTTATAATCTTTAGGATATATTCCTATACTATGTAATTTTTCTTTTGATAACTTGCTGTTTTTTGGCCTTTTTGTTGGAGTAGGATATTCATCAGAAGTAACCGGATTTACTTTTACATTTTTACCAGCAATTTCAAATATATCTTTTGCAAACTGATACCATGTAGTAAATCCTTCATTAGTTGAATGATAAATACCATATTCTGGATTTATTTCAAGTATTTTCTCTATAATCTCGCAAAGCACTGTAGTAGATGTTGGACTTCCATTTTGATCACATACAACATTTATTTCATCTTTAGTTTCTGCTAAGTTAAGCATTGTTTTAACAAAATTCTTTCCGTTATATCCATAAAGCCAAGCTGTTCTTAGTATATAATATTTCTCTGCTTTTTTAGCATTCTCTTCACCAAGTAATTTTGTTTTTCCATATGCACTTACAGGACCTGTTTCCATGTCTTCTGTATATGCAAGATTTACATCAAGCTCACCATCGAAAACATAATCTGTACTAATTTGTATTAATGTTGCGCCTACCGCTTTTGCTGCCTCTGCTATGTTTCCTACTGCTACTCCATTTACATTATTTGCTAAAGTGAAATTAGTTTCACATCCGTCAACATTAGTATACGCAGCGCAGTTAATAATATACTTTGGCATTATTTCTTTAGCTTTATTTATAACTGCATCCTTATTACAAATGTCTAAGGTTTCGATAGTAGTTGGCGTAACTTCATACTTATTAAGCTTAATTAATCTTTCATAAAGTTCTCCTCCAAGCATTCCATCTTGTCCTATTAAAAATATTTTTTCCATAATATATCCTCCATAAATTATAAAAGTGCCATAAATTCATCTTTTATTTTATTCATATCTTCCAAAGTTACTCCCTCAAATCTTGCTGTAATGTTAGGTCCAGTATTAGATGCTCTAACCAAAGCAAAACCATTATCAAATTCTGCACGCATTCCATCTATATCATTAACTTTATAATTCTTAGATTTTGCATACTCTTTTATTTTTTCTATTTTTTTAAACTTTACATCATCTGGAGTTGCAATTTTTATTTCAGGAGTTGAATAGTATCTATTTACTCCATCTAAAAGAGAGCTTACACTTTTATCTGTATTTGAAAGTATTTCTATAAGTCTAAGACCAGCATAAAGACCATCATCTATATTTGGCCATTTATCTCTAAAGAAAATATGACCAGAAAGCTCACTTCCAAATGCAAACTCTCCATCTCTCATTTTAGCTTTCATGTATGAATTTCCAGTCCTATAACAAACTGGCACTCCACCTAATTTTTCAATTTCATCAGCAAGAGCTTTTGTACATTTAACATCAAATAGAGCTTTTTTATCTTTAAGTTTACCCATTATATTTCTAAGTATTATTATTGCATAAAAGTCCATATAAATCATATTTCCTTTTTCATCAATAATACCAACTCTATCTCCATCTCCATCTATACCTACACCCAAATCAGCATGATGCTTACGCACAGCTTTTTTTAGCATTTCATTATTTTCTTCAACACTTGGGTCTGGATGATGATTTGGGAAATCAGAATCAGATGTGCAGCAAATTGGTATAAGTTCTATGTTTTTGAACATAGAATAAACATCGTCATATATTATAGATGCTGTACCATTACCGCAATCAAGTACTACTTTTACTTTCCTTTCACCCATTTCATTTATTGAGCTTTTTATTAAATCTAAGTATCCTTTTCTTACATCTTTGTGTGCAACATTTCCATTTCCTACGTTAAATTCGCATTTTTCAGTGAATTTTCTAAAATCTTGTATCATTTCACCACAAGCATTTCCAAAATCATTAAGTGACATTTTGAAACCATTGTATTCTTTTGGATTATGACTAGCTGTAATCATAATTCCTGGCATTATTTCATCCTTTTTGCCTAAATTTAACTGTGCAAAATAATACATAGGAGTTGTAACAAGACCAATATCTAATACATCTATTCCTGTTTCAGTTATTCCAGTAATTAATGCATCTGAAAGTGAGTTAGATGAAGATCTATTATCATGTCCTATTATGCATGAAGTATAGCCTCCATTTTTATTTATGTACGTTCCAAAAGATTTTCCAATTGTATACGCTACATTTTCTGTTAAATCATCGCCGTAAATACCTCTAATATCATAACCCCTATATATATTAGGATTGATATTATTAATAACTTTGTATTTTTCCATAAAAAACACCTCTTGAGGAAATTATATCACAGCATATACTTTATTTCAATTAAAACGCGCATATATTATATCATAATATTAGTCTTAATTCAATACTTATGTAAACATTTTATCTTATTAACTCATTTTATCCTATATTATATAATAAAGCTACTAATATTTTTACACTTTATATTAAATATTAGCAGCTTATATATTATTCATTAATTCTATAAAACTCTACTGTGATTTCACCTTTTTTATTTCTTTCATTTTCTTTAGTATAAGCCTTAATTAATATATCATAATCCAAAGTATTCTTAAATATTAAATTATATCCTCCAATGTTTCCAACACTTGCATCTTTTCCTGCTTTATAATCTACATATGTAACAGGAAGTCCATGTGCATGTCTTTCTATAATCTCCAAATTTAAATTTAGTGCACAGTTATATAGAGTTGTTGCAACTTGGCATACTCCTCCACCATATCCTTTTTTTACTTTTCCACCTAAATATATATCAGCTATCTTATAGCCTTCTTTAGCACTTGTATCACCAACAATATCAAACCAATCAAATGTTGAACCCTTTTTAACTATAGTACCTGTTATCTCATTTGTGCAGAGATTTATATTAAAACACCTATTAATATACTTTTTATCACATGAATAAAAAGTAGAAAAGCTTGTTAATTTTTCAATATTTAATTTATCTATATCTATTTCACACATAAAACTTACCTCTTTAAAATAATATGCTAGATATTACTTTTAATGATTTTATGAGAAAAATAGCAGCTTGGAAAATAATTTTCCAAGCTACCATTTTATCACACAGCACTTAAGTGATATACATCAATACTACTGCTAAAAATTGTTCCTGATGTCAAATAATTATTTTTTATTCTATTAAATATTTCTTTATACTCAGGAAGGAATGTAATACAAACACTATCTTTTCTTTCACCATCCATAGCAAAATTAAGTTTAGTAAAGTCAACATTAAGTTCACTAAAAGACTTTATTCCAAAGAGCGTTTCTGTATCAAGCGGAACTGAGCTTTTTATTCTCATTCCATCATCTTGACAGTTATAGAAAAAACCTTTATACCTAAAAACTATCATCACTTCAACTGCACCTGATAATAGGAAGTTTTGCATAAGATTTTTTCTTTTTAAATCACGGATATACTCTTCATCTGCCTCATCCCTATTTTCAAAAAAGAATCCTGCAAATCTGTCTAATATATTTTCGCCTTTGTCATTTACATATTTTTCAATTTTTTTAGGAATCTCTTCAAATCTCCTTCTAGCAAAAAAGAGATTTTCCTTACTTTGATTTAGCATATCAATAGTAAAATCCATGATATACAAGCTCCTTTCAAAATTATTTTTTAGGTTTAATATACCTACATTCAAAATTATATAATAGGTAATTTAATATGTCAATAAATAAAGAAAAATAAAATTAATTTATTTTATCACCGAAACATATTCCCATATTTCTTGCCGTTTCTATAATATCATTATCCTTTACATCTAAAAGTCTAGCAATTCTTTCTTTTGGAAAATCCATTTTTAATAGTTTTCCACCATCTGCCCCAACAATTTTACCAAACTCACCATCTAAAAGCAATTTAACAGCATACCCACCTAGTCTTGAAGCTAAAATTTTATCAGTAGTTGATGGACTTCCACCTCTTTGCAGATGACCTAAAACTAAATTTCTTGCCTCATATCCTGTTTCTTCTTCTATTCTTCTGGCTAGCATTTCAGATACTCCGCCATATCTTTTTTGTTCAAAACTATCTTCGACTACTCTCTTTATTACTTCTTCTTTTCCTTTTTCCTTTGCTGCTTCAGATACTACAACTATAGCATATCTTTTACTAGACTTCATTACTTCTTTAACTTTTTCTACAACTACATCTAAGTTATACTCAATTTCTGGAAGTAATATAACATCTGCAAGTGAAGCAAAACCAGCATAAAGTGTAAGGTAGCCTGATGTTCTTCCCATAGTTTCAACTACCATTACTCTTCTATGTGAATAAGCTGTTGTTTTTAGTCTATTAATAGCTTCTGTTGCAGTTTCTATAGCTGTATCAAATCCAATTGTTGGAAAACTTGCTGACATATCGTTATCTATAGTCTTTGGAACACCAATAGTAGGCATTCCATGTTCATGAATAACTCTAGCAGAATCTAAAGAGCCATCACCGCCAACAACAATAAGTGCCTCTACACCTATTTTTCTTAAATTTTCTATTCCTTCATCTACTCTATCTACAAATACTTTTTTATCATCTTTGCTTGGATAATGAAATGGACATTCTTTATTTGATGAACCAAGTATAGTTCCACCTAAAGTTTCAATATTTTCCACTGACTTTTCATTAAGTACAGTATATTTTCCTTCAACAAATCCAATATAACCATCTATAACGCCAACTACAACTATCCCTTTATTTATAGCTGATAGTACCACTGTTTTTATAACATTATTAAGTCCAGGACAGTCACCACCAGCTGTCATAATTGCTATTTTTTTCATTATATACCACCTCTTAAATTTCTTATCTATCCTTAACACTATCTACAAGTATTTTCATTTCTTCTTCATTTAAAGTAATGCCTTTTGACATCCTCTCTCCATCTTCTGACCACTCGCGAATATCATATTTAGGATCTCTACCGTTCCAAGATATCAAATTAAGTTTTTTTACCCATCCATTTGCACTTTCAGATAATGTACATATTTCTTCTACTATTTCATATTTTATATCTGCCACTTTTTTCACCTCTTTTACTTTAATCACTCTCATATTTTTTAGATTTTTCTCTTATTATCATTTTTACAGGAGTTCCTTTTAAGTTAAAGTGTTTCCTTATATGATTTTCCAAATATCTTGTATATGAAAAATGCATAAGCTCCTTATTATTTACAAACACAACAAATGTAGGAGGTCTAACAGAAACTTCTGTTACATAGAAAATTTTAAGTCTTTTTCCTTTATCAGATGGTGGCTGCGTAATTGCTATTGCCTCTGATATTACATCGTTTAACATTCCTGTTGGTACTCTTAAATTATTTGCAAGATTTGCTTCATTTATAAGCTTAAATAAATTATTTACTCTTTGACCTGTTTTTGTAGAAATAAATATTATATGTGCATAATCTAAATACGAAAGTTTTGCCATAACTTCTTTTTTATATTTTTCTAAAGTACCTGTTTCTTTTTCTATTAAATCCCATTTATTTATACATACAATAATACCTTTTCCAGCCTCATGTGCAATTCCTGCTATTTTTTCATCCTGCTCTGTTACGCCCTCTACTGCATCAATTAATAGAACACATACATTTGCTCTTTCTACTGCTGCTTTTGCCTTTATAACAGAGTACTGCTCCAATTTATCATAAACTTTACTTTTTCTTCTTATACCTGCTGTGTCTATTAATATGTATTTTCCATGTTCATTTTCAAAATATGAATCTACCGAGTCACGTGTTGTACCTGCAATATCACTTACTATTACTCTTTCTTCATTTAGTATTTTATTTACTAAGGACGATTTACCAGCATTTGGTCTACCTATTATAGCTACCTTTACTGTCTCTTCATCTTCTATTTCATATTCTACATTTCCAAATTTTTCATATACTAAATCTAAAAGCTCACCAATTCCTAGTTTCTTAGATGCAGATATTGGACATGGCTCACCTAGTCCTAATTTATAGAATTCATAAATATCAGCTGGTGGCTCGCCTACATTATCACACTTATTACAAGCTAGCACAACTGGCTTTTTAGTTTTTCTAAGCATACCTGCTACTTCTTCGTCATCATTTGTAACTCCAGCTTTTACATCTGTTAGAAAAACAATAACATCAGCCATATCCATTGCAAGCATAGCTTGTCTTCTCATTTGCTTTAAAATAATGTCGTTATTTTCTGGTTCAATACCACCGGTATCTATCATCTGAAAAGTTATGCCTCGCCAAGAACAATCTGCATATATTCTATCTCTTGTAACACCAGGAGTATCTTTTATAATCGATATTTTTTCTCCTGCTAAGTTATTAAATAATGTACTTTTACCAACATTTGGTCTACCTACTATCGCTACTATCTTTTTTGCCATATTTTTTCTTACCTTTCTTTTTACTTAAGCTTTCTGATATACTTTCTAGTTTCATCTTATCGACTTTATTTAATTTTGAATTATTATTATTTATAGCTTTGCTACATAAATAAAGAAGTGCAGTTAATATACATAGAAAAATAACCAGTCCTTTACTTACTTTTCCTCTTTCTAGCATAACTATACATGCCATAGTTATTATAGTAACTATTAATGTAATTTCATTTAAAAACTTCTCTACTGACCACATAATAATCCTTTCAAATATGTAACATTATATCATTTTTTTACAGCTATGTAAACATAAAACATTATTTTTTCTTATAACTTAAAATCATAATTATAACCAAAGCTGCAGTTATTACGCTAGATATAACAAAAAATATAAATAACATACTTTCTTTTTTATCATAAACTTCCTCTATATTAAGGTAATATTCTCCAAAATAATCTTCAAAGTTTTGGCTATCTAGCTTTTGATTTGGAAAAAGTTCATTATATGCCTTAAGTGCTATATTTTTAAGCTCACTTTCAATCTCATAACTTACTCCTATTATTTCATAGCTTTTAGGTTTTATATCTGTTACTAAGTAAGAATATTCTTTTATTTTTTCAAGTTCATCTGGAAGCTCATTCCTCGTCGAAATTATATATATATTATTTTCATCACCAGCTAAGTAAAACGAATCTTCTCCCCTTGTTGCTATTTTCCCTGTTATAAAAGAGACATCTAGCTTTGAGACTATTCCTTCATCTCCAACAATTTCCATTTTTGCCACAGTTATACTATTATTGTAAATCTTCTTGTTCATGAAAAATATAAACGTTAGTATAGATAAAGCAAGAAATATAATTATTAAAATGCCATATATCATTATTTTTTTACTTATCCTCATTTATTTTTTCCTCCAAAACATTATGATCTATACTCTCATCTTCCATACTTTCTTCTTTTGCTTTATATTTTCTATCTTTTAGCATTTTTAATTTAGCATTACTAATATGTATATTTTTCCTTATGCTTTCAAGTATTTCTTTTTTCTTCTCATCTATCTCTTCTCTTTTTGACTTAAGTGTAGATTTTAAGTTTGGGAATGCACTGTTTACACGCTTAACAAATATATTTCCTGATGCAAGTATTTCTTTTACTTTCTTAGTTATCTCATAAGTATTATCCTTTTTAACTTCAAATGAAATATTCTTTATCTTATTCATTATAATCATAGAAAAAACAAAGTCAGAGAATATAACTACCACTATTACATACGAAAGTATAGTTACTAAAAGATTTGGCATTTTTTCTATAAACGATACAAAAAATGGATTTATAAGATACATTATTATAAGTGCAAGTGCCCCAAATATTATAGAATTCCCAAGACATATTCTTCCATTTATATTAAATTTTTTATTAGAATAATCCCACCATCTAGCTTTAAACATCTTCTCCATCAAAAAACTAGTTATATATTCTAAAACGCTGCATATTACGCACGCAAAAACAAACATAGCGACCTTGTCATCCATATATTTATTTAAAAATATTATTATTGATATGCAGGCAAATCCATATATTGGGCAATAAGGACCTATTAAAAAACCTCTATTTACTAACTTTTTGTTATCTATAAAAGTGACTACTGTTTCCATAAGCCACCCTATTACAGAGTATATAAAAAATAAGAGCACTATCTCTTTAACTATAAATGGCATCTCTTTCACCTAGAAGAAATTGTACTACATATACTCTTTTTTTTCAAGCACATCAAAAAATCGATTTATATCTTTACTTTTAGCATCTCGTAATATATAATGTATAACAAATCGCCATATACCTTAATATTAATATTATTAGGAGGAAAACTATGAAAAGGGACATGTTAGAATTTTGCTTAGAGAACAATGATTATATGGAAGGAGGAACAAAAGAAGCATGTGTTAAAGTAAGAGAATTTTTAAAGCATTCAATCCCTCAAGATAACCGGCTTTCTTCATATCATTCATGTGTAAGCGCTGAAGAATTTAAAGAGGCCGTAGAAACGCTTCTTGCATTTACTTTTAGACAAGCTGATACAATACCTGAAAGATGGAAATGTGATAATGATTGTAAAATGACATCGAGTTTGCTGTGTCCTGGAGAGTGCAATATCGATAAAGATTCAGATAACGTATGTCCACACTTTATAGATGAAGGCAATATTTAATACCCTATATCAAACTACCTTGACTAAAAAAGTCAAGGTAGTTATTTTACTTAAAAGAAGCTTATTCTTTTTTATAACAAAAATTGGTAGCTAAAATATAACTACCAATTTTTAACTTAAGTTATTTTTTAAACTTTTGGGCAATTTTTAATAATTTATCCTTAATATAATCAATTAAATATTCCATTGCTACTATTAATATAAGTAATATTAAATACGCAATGAACCACACCACAATAAAGCATAATATACTAAAAATTAATACGAATGACCAATGAATATATTTATCTACTTCAGATGATGAAATTATTTCAAAGTCTCTATTATATTTTACATATAATTTACATTCATCATTTTCAAATTCAATTATTATTACTTCCTCATCATCAGCACCTGTTACGCTGCATTTCCCATCAAATAGCATTTCAGTCAATGTTTCAGGACTATTATGAAGTTCTTCAGAATATCCATAAAGTATTTCATAATCTGAAGATGTAGCAGGTACTATATCAGCAGTCGTAAATAGTATAACTACCACAAAGATACCTAAAAGTACACTAATACATCCTGCAACTTTTTCTTCCCACTCCATGTTAGAAACCCAATCAATTATGCTTTTAAATAACCGTTTCATAAATATTCCTCCCAAATAATTTGATTAATTAATAATTATTATTCTTCATAGCTATTTATAGCTATTTTGTACTTTGCTTATTGTACTGCAAGTAATTATATCATAATATATATAAAAAAGCAAGATTTAATGGTTATATTTTTGTATTATACAAATTGTTATATAATTAAAGCAAACTGTTAAGTGAGTGGCTTGTTTTAGCATTATAATGGCATGCTGTTTTATATTTTAAATAAAAAAATTTATCGAATATCATAAGTGTACTTTTCACTTTAAATATTCTATAAAATTTGATATATTTTGTTTAGCTTCACAAAGCTAAAGCATAATAAAAATTGGTAGCTAAAATATAACTACCAATTTTTAACTTAAATTATTTTATAGACTTTGAATTATTTTTTTTTAATTTTTCTTTAATATATTCTATTATTCCTTCAATTGATACTATCCATAAAGCTAACATGAAATATGACGCGAATGCCCCAAGAATAGATATTACTATACTAAAAATTAACAAAGGTAACCAGTGGCTAGCTTTATCTACCTCTGATGATGAAACTATCTCAAAATCTTTATTATATTCTACAACTAATTTACACTCATCATCTTCAAAGTAAACTCTGATTACTTTCTCATTATCTATGACTGATGCACTACATTTTTCATCAAAAATCATGTCAAGCAAAGTTTCAGGACTTTTATGAATTTCTTCCGAATATCCATAAAATATTTCATAATCTGAGGCAGTAGCAGGTACTATATCAACAGATGTAAAAAATATAACTCCTAGAAGGATACCTAAAAATACACTAATAGAGATTATCAATTTTTCTTCCCAACACATATCGCTAAAAAATTTAGAAAAACAATTAATTATTCTTTTAAATAACCGTTTCATAAATATTCCTCCCAAATAATTTGATTAATTAATAATTATTAATCTAAATAGCTACTTATAGCTATTTAGCACTTTGCATTTGTACTGTAAAAAATTATATCATAATATACATAAAAATGCAAGTTTTTATGTATATTGTAAATTAATAGTTATTAAAATATATAGTTAAATTATTGCATAAAAATATTAAACCTCTATATTCTAATGAATATAAAGGTTTAAACAGATGCCATTACTTTGGCTCTTTATATAAGCTTAAAGATCATTTATTCCAATACCAGCTGCACGTGCTGCTAATATTCTTCCTTGTAAAGCTGCATTTAAGCTATCCGAGTCTTCATCATACCTACAAAACATATACCTAGCAAGATCACGCTCAGCTTCAGAATTTACAACACCATCGCCACAATTCAAAGCAAAACAACCATTAAGCTCCTTTGCTCTTTCAAAATTGTTTTCTATGCCAGCTTTTTTAGCTAGCTCCTTTAATTTCTTATCTCTTTCAAGAGCCCGTTTCCATGATTTTTCATCTAAAATGTGTAACATAATAAACTCCTTTCAAACTTTAAAATTTTAGGTATTTAAAGATTATTTTTCATATCTATTTTCTTATGTAACTTAGAGATTGGAATCGCAACTAAAATCACAATAAAACTTACCAAACCCAATACCATACAAGTACAAAGTGCATACAAAATAACAATAAAATACAAACC
The DNA here is from genome assembly GCA_964642045.1 of uncultured Clostridiaceae bacterium. Lineage (GTDB taxonomy): Bacteria > Bacillota > Clostridia > TANB77 > CAG-465 > RGIG5057. Next base: position 1,892 of record CAZXLZ010000031.1, on the reverse strand, counting down.
TGATTTATGAGTTTTTACATACTCATCCTTTGAAGAAAAGTTGGGATCTTTACTTAAGACTTCAAAGTCTTTTGATAATGTTACTGTCATACTTGCAGAAGTTGCATATATTTTTTCTTTATTATTATCAAAACTGTACTTAAATATGATTTCATCATCTTTATAATTAATTTCATATTTAACAACATCTTCAGGTATTTCAGCTAAATTAATTCCATCTTTTCCTATAACATTATCAGCAATCTCATCAAGATATTCATAACCACATTCATAATATACTTCTTCATAATATGCTTCTACATTTCCACCACAATCGTGCTTTATGATATTGTAATAAATAAAACTGCTGATAATTGATACACCAACAAAAAAAATAAGTATTGCTTTTACCATTAACCGATTAAAATTTTCATCACTTTTACTAAACATCCAATCATAATAATACATCTTTTCTTTCATAATTCCTCCTTGTAAAATAATTATTTTAGAATAACCTACATGTTTTTATGCATATATTTTATCATATTCACTGCATATTTTCAAGCATTAACATATTATTCTAACATTTGAGACATGATTTTATAACCTTCACTATATTTTCATGCAAATAACATTAAGTTTAAAATTTTGCTAAAGTATTTTTGTATAATTTTTATATATACTAATAAATTACTACTTATCTAGTACATAAAAAAATAGGAATTATATCTCAAATTCCTACTATGTAATTAATCCTGACTTTTAAAAGGATGTTTTAACTTATTTTTCATTTCCTTAATAATTATTTTAATTGCAATATCATATATATTTTCTGCATCATCTTCGCTTAGGCTAATCTTAACCTGTAAATCTTCGATTATTTTTTCTTTATTCTTTTTTCCAAATATAAAGTGATTTGCTATAACATCATTTATTAAAATGCATTTTCTTTCATCATATCTTGTTTGTTTAGATAGTTCTTCTATAAACCATTTTTTATTCATTTTCATCGCCATACATCTTCCCTTTTGAATCTAATTGTAATTCATATCCATATTCAAATATATATGATATTCCAAATAAAAACAAGATTTGTACTATATCAAATAATTCAAATCCGACATCTAAATCATTTGCTAATACCTTTTCAAATATCATTCCTCCGCATGTTGGTAAAACTAGTACTACAATCATAAGTTTTGCTATTTGCTTTATATATCTAACATTTTCTAACGTAAATGGAGTATCACCTTGATTTATATTTATAAACAATTTTTCTAACCTACTTAATGTCATTCTATATAGTATTAAACAAACAATCAAGCATACAAATCCTAGCTCTAGGAAAGCTACTATTTGTGCTTTAGAATTATTTTCTAATACACTTTTCATTTTTAAAATTGTATTTTGATTTGTTTCGTTTGCTACGACTGCATCATTTATTTTCAATCTTAAAGTTGCTCCATTTTCAGTCTTTTCTTCTGTTATAACTATTCTATCATCTATTTTTGTTCCTTTAAATAAAATAGTATCATCTCTAAGCTCTATATTATTTATAAATATAGGTGTAACTATTAGTAGTAAAACTATAATTGGAACCGCCACAGTTGTAATGATTTTTCCGATTCTTGCAAGTATATAAATTGCCTTGCTTATTCCTTTTATCTTTTTTTGTTTTTCTTTTTTAAATTTAACTACACTCATTTTTATATCTTCATCTAATGAATCTATATCTACCATATCTTCATGTACCAAATCATTTATTTTGCAATGAAAAATACCACATAATTTCATTATTTTTTCCATTTCTGGATAACTTTCACCATTCTCCCATTTTGATACACTTTGCCTTGTTACCTCCATTTTTTCTGCCAATTTTTCTTGGCTCATTTTAGCAGCTTTTCTTAAATTAT
>CAZXLZ010000030.1:0-14500 GCA_964642045.1 uncultured Clostridiaceae bacterium | reverse complement strand
TCTTACATTAAATCCTATTATAATTGCATTAGAAACGCTAGCTAAGGTTACATCACTTTCTTTTATAGCTCCTGTTGCAGCATGTATAACTTTTACTTGTACTTCATCATTTTTAATCTTTTCAAGAGAATCTTTTAGAGCTTCTAAAGTTCCTTGTACATCAGTCTTAAGCACAATATTTAGGTCTTTTATCTGCCCTTCTTTTATCTGTCCAAATAGTTCATCTAAAGTTACCTTTGAACTTTGTTTTATAAGATTCCTACGAATATTTGCTTTTCTTTTTTCAACAAGCTGCTTTGCAACCTTTTCATTTTCTACTTCATAGAAAACATCACCTGTTTGAGGCACCTCTCCAAGACCGATAACTTCAACTGGCGTAGATGGACCTGCAAGTTTTACTTTTCTACCCTTGTCATCTTTCATAGCACGAATCTTACCAATCATGTCTCCAACAACTATGGTATCACCAACATTAAGCTGTCCTCTTTGTACAAGAAGTGAAGCTACTGTACCAATATTTTTATCAAGTCTTGCTTCAATAACTGTACCTTTTGATTGCTTATTAGGGTTAGCCCTTAAATCTTTCATCTCAGCTGTTAAAATAATCATCTCTAAAAGATTATCAACACCTTCACCAGTCATAGCAGATATTGGAACACATATAGTGTCTCCACCCCATTCTTCAGGTATAAGTCCAACTTCTAAAAGTTCTTGCTTTACTCTATCTACATTTGCACCTGGTTTATCTATTTTATTTATTGCAACGATAATGCTTACATTTGCTGCTTTAGCATGATTTATAGCCTCAATTGTTTGAGGTTTAATTCCATCATCTGCTGCCACCACAATAATTGCAATATCTGTTATTTGAGCACCTCTTGCTCTCATAGCAGTAAATGCTTCATGTCCTGGAGTATCTAAGAAACATATTTCTTTTCCGTTTATTTCAACTTTGTATGCACCTATATGCTGAGTAATACCACCAGCTTCACCTGAAATTACATTTGTTTTTCTTATTCTATCTAGGAGTGAAGTTTTACCATGGTCAACGTGTCCCATAACAACAACTATTGGTGGTCTTGGCTCTAAATCTTCCTCTTTATCAACGCTTTCATCAAATAGTATATCTTCTTCTGTTACTATAACCTCTTTTTCAGCGTTTATGCCAAACTCACTAGCAACTAGAAATGCTGTATCAAAATCTATTTCTTGATTTATAGTAGCCATTATTCCAAGTCCAAATAGTTTCTTTATAACCTCAGACGCTTGTTTCTTTATTGTCTCAGCAAATTCTTTAACTGTCATAAGATCTGGAAGTTTTACTTCTGTTAGAGGAACAATTTTAATGTTTTGACTGCTTCCATCTTTTTTCTCTTTTTTCTTCTTTCCATATTTTCTTACTGAATCTGAGTCTCTTTCATAAAGATCAAGCATTTGGTCTTCATTTACTGTAAGTCCTCTAAGTTTACCAGTAGCTACTCTTGCATGTTTTTCTCTTAATTCATTTTTATTAAGTTTCTCTTTTTTAGAACCATCTACATTATTATTGGAATTATTATATTTCTTTTTATCAATAAGGGTAGCTGAATAATCTCTTGTTTCTTTTGTTTCTTGGAAATTATCTGCTTGAGATTTTACAAACCTATCAACCTGACTCATTTGTGGTCTTCTAGAAAATCCTTGTGAATTTTGATTAAATGATCTTCTGTCTCCATTTGGACTTACATAATTATTACTTTGTCTTCTATCTCCATTTGGACTTACATAATTATTATTTTGTCTTCTATCTCCATTTGGACTATTGTAGTTATTGTATTTTCTTCTATCTGGATATGAACCATTATAATTGTTATTTTGTCTTCTATCTCCATTTAAGCTGTTATAATTATTGTACTGTCTTCTGTCTCCATTTGGGCTGTTATAATTATTATAATTTCTTCTATCTACATTTTGACTATTATATCCATTACCATCCTGTCTTCTATCATCATTTTGATGACTCTTATCATTAAGCTCTCTTGTTCTTTTTTGGATACTTTCTTTGTTTTCACTTTCATAATTTATCTTAGAATCATTATTTATTAAATTTTCTTCTTTTCTTTCTATTTCTATATTTCTTGTTACATTTTTATCTTCTATAATATTTTCTTTTGGAGCAGTTATAGGTTCAACCACCTTCCCATTTCTTGTTACAACAACAGATGTATTTCTGTTATTTCTGCCAAAAGTATTTCTAGAATATCCACCTGTTCTTGACATGCCCATATTTTTAGATGACTGATAGTTATTATCCCTTCTTGGCATCTCACTCTTAGTAGATATAACTTGCTTATTCTTTTTTATATCTCCACTTATATTAGTAGTTATTTCTTCTATTTCTTTTTTATCATCTGTCGTATTTATAACTTTAACATTTCTCCTTATGATATGTGGTTGATCTTCTACCTTTTTTGGCTGCTTTTGAACATTTTTTGATTCATTATCATTCTTTAAATTACTTTTAATGAATTTATCGTATTCTTCTTTAGTTATTGAAGACAAATGAGACTTTACTTTTATTCCAACTTTATCTAATTTTTCTATAATTTCCTGATTAGATAAATTAAGGTTTTTAGCAAGTTCATATACTTTAATTTTTTCCAAATTTACTCCCCCATCCCTACTTCTAATGATTCTAATAATGCTGTTAATGATTCTAAATTAACTTTTATTTTTAAATTTATTTTTCCCTTTTTTATAGCTTTTATATATCTTTCTATACATTCTTTATTTTTACAAAGATATATTCCTCTTTTATTTATATTCTGACTTTCATCTAATATAGCATTTCCATTTTCATGAGCTACAATTCTTAATAATTCAGATTTATTTTTTCTGGACTTACAAAGCACGCAGCATCTTATTTTTATCAAATGTGTTCCTCTTTTCTTAAATAATTATTCTACTATATTTTCTTTAATATCTGATTCTGTATTTATATCTATTTTCCAACCAGTAAGTATTGCTGCAAGTCTTACATTCTGACCACCAGCACCTATTGCATAAGAAAGTGCTTCATCAGGAACTACTACTGTTGCTATTTTTTCATCATCGTTTATATCTATAGCTAGAACTTCTGCCGGTGCTAGTGCATTTATAATGAAACTTGGAAGATCATCACTATATGGTACAACATCTATTTTTTCTCCAAATAATTCTTCTATTATAGGAGTTATTCTCATACCTTTTTTACCAACACAAGAACCTACTGGATCTATATTTTCATCATTTGACCAAACAGCTATTTTTGTTCTGCTTCCAGCCTCACGAGCAACAGCTTTTATCTCAACAAGTCCTTCTGCAACTTCTGGCACTTCAAGTTCAAATAATTTTTTTACAAAGTTTGGATCTTTTCTTGATAGTACCACTTGTGGTCCATATTTTCCATTTGCTGTTACACTTAATACATATGCTCTTATCTTATCATGAGAATTAAATATTTCTCTTTTTACTTGTTCTTTTTCAGGAACTAATGCTTCAACTTTACCAAGGTCTACTATAATTCCGAATTTATCTGTTCTTTCAACAGTACCTACAACTATTTGACCTTCTTTATCACTATACTGTGAAAATACTAAGTCTCTTTCAGCTTCTCTAAGTCTTTGAACTATAATTTGTTTTCCTGCTGCAGCAGCAATTCTTCCAAAGTTTTTAGGTGTAACTTCTATATTTATTTCCTGCCCTACCTTTGCTCTTTTTGATATAGTTTTTGCTTCAGCAAGAGATATTTCTAAAGAAGGATTTTCAACATTTTCCACAACAGTTTTTACTGCTAAAACCTTTACATCTCCCTTTTCTTCGTTTATATCAACAACTATTGTTTCTTCTGAATCATAATTCTTTCTATATGCTGCTTCTAAAGCTAGTTTTAAAGATTCTATTAAATATTCCTTAGTTATTCCTTTTTCCATATAAAGCTCATCTATAGCTTTCAAAAGTTCCTTTGCACTAATTTTTTCACTCTTCATATTATTTATTCCACCTTTCAAAATATATAAAACTTTTTATTTAGATTCTCTAAAAAAAGTTTCAAAATCAAAAACAGTATGTGCTGATGCTATATCTTCAAAATTGATTTTTACAACTTCTCCATTATCCATTTTTAATGATATATTACCATTTTCTTCATCTACATTATATATTATAGCTTCAAATTCTTTTTCATTATAACTATCTGATAATTTAGTTTTCTTAAATAGTCTAATAAAAGCTCTTTTTTCTACATATTTTTTAAATAAATGTATATTTTTTAAAGCTTTTTCGAGACCTGCTGATGAAACTTCTAGTACATATTCTTTATCTTTCATCATTTTATCAACATCGTCTTCTATGTATCTACTTATGATTTCACAATCTTCTGATGATATATCATAATTTTCTTTATCTATTACTACTCTTAGAATGTCATTTGAATTTTCTTTTACCATTTCAACATATTCTAATTCAAAACCTTTTTCTTTTATTTTTTCTTCACATAAACTTTCAATATTTAACAAAACTTTATTTGAAATACTAATCCCCCCTATACTATATACAATACTTAAGAGAGCTCTTTTCAAAGCTCTCTTAATCTTAATATATTCTAGTATAAGTATTATACTATCTTTTTACCGTAAAATCAATACTTTTATTTTATTTTTTATTAACTTACTTAAAGTTAATTAAATTATGTATGCTATATTCCATTTATAAAATAATATACATGTATATTCAATCAAGATAATATATACTAATCGTTAGTTTCTTAGTTTCATATTTTTAGCAAATTGACATAAAAATATATATGTGGTATAATAATAACATGATTTAATAAAATACATAAATGTAAATATATTAGTGTATGGCAAAAATATAATTATGTTTGTTAAATAATATGGAGGTATCAAAAATGTTTACTTTTCTTAGCAGCGAAATGAAGACAAAGTTACTTAACTCCTTTGCAGACGATATTATAACACACTTTAATAATCCCACACGTGATTTTGAAGCCGATGAAATTTTTAAAGTTATGGCAATCCTTATTGATGAAGGCGCCAATGGAAGTTTTATCAATGATGAACTTTTACTCATAGCTGATGAAAGCGGACAGTATAAGCTTGTAGAACAACTGAAAAAGTTTGGTCATAGCAAGAACAAAGCTTATGAATATCGCCTGCATCGCAAACTTAGAGAATTTTATGACAAAAAATGTGGAGTAAAAGATATTATAGGACTAATATCCTCTGCTATTTCCAATGGTTTCACACTTGAACGCTCTACATATCCAAGAAACCTTGTAGATTTTGCCTTTGACGAGGCAAATCACATAGATTTATTTGAGAAACTGCTAAAAGCAGGACTTTCTCCGGAAAAACTTCTTAAGGAGGCAACTGAGAGAAACCGTCCTGATGTTTTGGGGCTTTTAAATGCTCAGTAAAAATGAGTATTTCCTCTAAAAAGACTAACGTGAGATTTATTCATCTCACGTTTTTTATATGCACATATAACAATTTTAATTATTTATAATTTTAATCTCTACATTTAAATTCCACAAAACAATTTATAATTTACAAAAAATAAATTATAATTTTTTTACTCTATATCTTTCCTTAAACGATATAACATATAAATGTTTGGAAGCATTAAAAATACATTTGCTATTGTAGATAATTTCCAAACTATATCTAGTGATGTGTTTGCACCTATAAATACAAAAATTAAATATATTATTTTATACATAATTTCATATATCTTTTTTGATTCGAAAATGTAATTTATACCACTCCACCCATAATAACATGAACATGGAATTGTTGAAAATGCAAATATTGCAAGAAAGAATGAAAGCATTTCTTTTCCATAAGGTATAATATTAAATACTGTGATAGATAAAGTATCAGGATTAGTTATTCCAATATACATATTACTTGCAACAAATATAATACCAGTAATTGTACAAAGAACTACGGTATCTATAAATACACTGGATGCTGAGATTAAACTTTGCCCTTTTATATCCTCTGTTTCTACATTTACATCAAATAGTGGCGAAGTGCCAATTCCGGCCTCATTAGTAAATAACCCCTTACTTAACCCTTCTTTAACAGAGATAATTATTCCCATACCAACTGCTCCTCCGAATGCAGCTTTAAAGTTTAGTGCATCAGATATAATTAGTTTTATAGCAGGTATTATATTTGCTCTAAAGATAAATAAAAGCATTACTGAACATATTAGATATATTAATGTAGCAAAAGGAACAAGAATACTACTTACCTTTGCTATTCTTTTTTCATTTCCAAATATTATATATCCTGAAAGGATTGTTATAACAACCGCTATTACTTTTTTATCTACATTAATACTACCTGCACATGTTGAAATTATAGAATTGGATTGCATCATAGCGCCCATGCACAAAGTTGATATTACAAGAAAAATTGCAAAAATATATGCAAGCTTCTTTTTATCTAATATTTCATCTAGGATATACATAGCTCCACCTACGTATTTACCATTTTTTCTTTTTCTATACCTTAAAACTATGTATGTTTCTGCGTATTTTGTTCCAATAGCTAAAACACCTGATATAAATATCCAAAATAAGCTTCCAACTCCACCTATAATTATTGCTGATGCTATACCTATTATATTTCCTGTTCCTAAAGTTCCAGCAAGAACTGTCATTAATGACTTAAACGGTGTTATAGATGAATTTTTATTCCTGCCCTTGGTAAAAATCATATTCTTTAGAGCTTTAAATATTTTAAATTGTGGGAATTTCAATTTAAATGTAAAATATATATGTATGTACAAAAGAAGTAATATAAGCGGCAGACCAAATACTACACTTTCAATTTTATCTAATATGTTTTCCATTATTTATCACCATATTAAAATATATGAAATAAAAATTCTAACATGCATTAGTTTTTTTGCATGTTAGAATTAAACAATATTAAATAAATTTTCTTGCTACTCTATATCTCTTCTACTTCTTCTTCCTGAAGTTTTAGTAGTATTTTCATCTTCAGAATCTTCTTTACTTAATGTAGCGTTAGTGTTTTTAAATCCATTTTCAAAACTTTCTGCAGCTTTTTTACTAATAGCCATAGCAATTATTATTATAAGTTCTATTATAGCAATCGCTGATACAACAACAAGTATATAATTTTTCTTTATTTTTCCAAATAGACTTAAATTTTCTTCAGGTTCTTCAACTTTTGCTAGACTAAGCATCTCATCTGATTTATATACTATAATCTGATACTCCTTTGTTTCACTTTCATCTTTTGATATAACTTTTATTATTATTTTATTAGTTCCAATCTTAAGTTTTTCATTTCCTATTATTTCTACCTTTGCTCCATCAATCTCAGGCACAGCTTTTATTTTTAAACTACTTATCTCATTAGATATATCATCTAAAATATATGTAGTTTTTTCTTTAGAAAATTCTTCTTTCATATTAGCATTCTCAATAATAATTTCTGATAAATTTGTATTAATATCATCAGGATTTTTAGCTCTTGTAACCCAAAGTTTATACATTCTAGTAGCACCATTTTCTGCTGTTACTGTGATAGTTACCATGTTATCATCGCCATAATGAAAATCACTATTTCCAGTAACTTCATATGATGCTGCAGCATCTTCTGGTGATGCTGTAACTTCTATACTTGTTACATCATGACTTACCCTAACAGAATAATTTAACTCTTCAGGATCAAATTCTTGAACTAAACTTTGACCCGTAACCGATATTCCAGATAATCTGTTATTACTACTTCTTGTATCTATATAGACTGCCTTTGAATTAATAGTTATTGAATTTGAAAGCAAATTTTCTGCACTTCCTGAACTATTAGATAGTTTTCCTGATACAGTTATAACAGCAGAACCAACTGACTTTGTTGTAAGGGTAACAGTTGTACTACCTTCAAGCCAAGCAGAATCTGCACTTACAGATACAACATTTGGATTAGATGATGTAATATTTACCTTACCTATTGCATCATTTCCTGTTATTGTAAGTCTTGTACTTTCTCCTACTGTGACTGTACTATATGTAACAGAAAGTCCTATTGAAGCTCCGTAGCAAGTATTAATCATAATTATAGCTGCTACAACAATTCCAAAAGTTATTATTATTTTATTTAATATACTATTCATTTTTCACCTCTAAAATTAATAAAGTTTACTTATTCCCATTATATGATTTTTTATGAGAACATAATCTAATGCTGATACTTCTCCATCTGCATTTGCATCTGCACCTAATCTTTGAGATTTATCAAGATTTACAGATCCCATTATAGAATTCTTTATTATAACATAATCTGATGCTGATACTGCTCCATCACCATTTACATCGCCTTTTACAATTATTACATAACTTTGAATTACTTCTCCATCAGATGTGCTAAGAGTTACAGTTGTTCCTGTTCCAACCTTTTTGCTTCCAGTTAAAACTTCTCCACCATTTCTACTTCTAATTTCTACTTTAATTGAATCTGTCACCTCAATATTGCTAAGTATATCACTAGCTGAAGTTTCGCTATGTATATCTACTATTTGATTATCTTCTGTAACCTTTAGACTACTTGATAATTTAAAATCTTCTTTTTCTACTACAGTTACAGTTATACTTACTGTATGTGCACCATCTTCTGTTTTAAACGTAACCTTTGTTTTTCCTTCTTTTAGTGCTGTTATTTTATTCTGTTCTGCTTTTACTATATCTTTATTTTCAACTGCTACTGTATATTTTTTGTTGGCTGCATTCTCTGGCAAAACTATAACAGGTATGTTAACAGAGCTTCCCTTTGCTACTCTATATGTTGATTTAGATACGGAAATAGATTTTACACTTACAGGAGCTGCTGGTTTTTGCTCATTATCATTTTCTATATTATTCTCATCTATAGTTTGTCCAGGTCTTGGAGCATTCTCTTTTGTCCTGTTTTTATAAACTGGTATATAAAATACAAATCCTGCATCTACTATTCCTAGTGAAGAATAAGCATCATATGTAAGCTTAGCTTCACTAACAGGTGCTAGTATATTTGTCATATACTGAGATGCATAAAGCATTGTTGCATTTCCCTTTGAATTAGAAACATCAAATTTTTGAAAATATATGGTATCTTGTCCATACTTTATATAACTATTATATAGAGTTAACGCTCCTGCTTTAATTGATTTTTCAGGACTATCCCAACCATTATTTTTGGCAGTTATAAGTCCATTAGTTACAGCACTATTTCCATCTGCACCAGGAGTTGCACCTATGTTAAAAAAGTTATAATATCCTACATAACCAGGATTTATTCCACATATTGAACCATTAGCAAATTTTCCTCCTGTTTCTTGAATTATCCTTGTTGCTATATGTATAGGACTTACTCCACTTTCAAAGCCTGCTTCATAAATAACCTGTGCATATGTTTTTGTCATCTTTACTGCTACATTACTAGTACTTATATATGTTGGATAGTCAATTACTTGTTTACCTGATTCGTTTTTAACATATTTAGTTTCAAGATCTGTTCCTTTTAAAACTTTTTCCACAGCTTCCACAGTATGTACGCCTTCTATTGCACTCAAAGACTCAAATTGAAATATTCCTGCTTCTGTTAAATAATTTCTTGGATCCATTGCGTATGCTACTGCCTCTTTTGAAGCTGTTACCCATGATCCATCTTGGAAGTAATTTTTCCCATCCTTTTTCCATTCAGCTGCATAATTCATTGGAACTAAGCTTATTCCCATATTAACATCAAAGCTTTCATGTATAATACTATCTTTCCAATCAAGATTTGTATAAACAGCCATAAATGTCCAGTTAGGATGTGCTTTCTTTAGCTCATTTATGGCATCTCTATAGCTTTCTGGAAATGCAGCTGCATTATCTTTTGCATTATATTCAATAGTTGCAAGTGGTATCACATCACCTTTAGATTTATATAACGCTGCATATACAATATTTATACCTAAAATAGTAATTAAAACTACTATTATTCCTATACTAATTAATTTAATTATTCTATTCATTTTATTTCTCCTAAATTTTTTTAGATAATTAACATGGGTATTATACCATAAAAATATAAATTTGTATATTATATATTAAATTTATACATTTATTTCCAAGATACTATAATAGCAATGTTAAATTATTTCATTTCTGTTACAAGAAATAATATTGAATCATTATAGTATCAATTTTAAAAATATCACCTTGACAAAATACTATTTGTATTTTATATCAAGATGATATTTTTATATATTTTTTTATTTTTAGCTTGATTTCATATCATTTATACATATTCTTTTCTAAAATTTCTTGTGCTAAGCTTTTCTTTTTTGGGAAATATTTACTAAGCATACCGAACATACACGCTGTAATTGGTATAGCTGATATCATGCCTATTGTAGAGCAAAGTCCCCTTACTATTTCAGTTGCTATTTGATCAGAATTTATAATATCAATTAAATTTGTCCCTGTGTTTATAAGTAAAATTATTAAAATAAGAGATTCTCCAACATATGCAAATATAAGAGTATTTGACATTGTTCCCATTGCATCTTTACCCACATTCATACCTGATTTTATTAATTCTTTAATACTGATATTTGGCACCTTTTCAAGTATTTCTGTCATTGAAGAAGATATACTCATTGCAACATCCATTGTAGCTCCAACAGAGCCTATTAATATTCCAGCAAAGAGCATTCCATTTATATCAATTTGCATAGTTTGTGAAACATATACTAACATATGAGCCTCACAGTCTGCAAGTCCAGTAATATCGCCAAGTTTTGATATTATGGTAGATAATATTCCAGCTACGATAACACCGAATATAGTTCCAAGTATTGCAATTAATGATTTTCTAGTAAATCCTGCAACTAAAATCAAACTTATTATTGTTATAACTATTGATGTTATAATAGAAGCCCCAATCGCACTTTTTCCTTTCATTATTTGTGGTATCATTATACCAAATATTATTGCTATTGTAACTAAAAGTGCAATTATTGTTTTAAATCCCTGAAATTTACCTATTACTAAAAGTAATATTATAAATAAAATTACTATAAATAATAGATATGGAATTCTGTATACATCTGAAATAGATGGTACATATCCATCGTCACTTTGTGCAAAAACAACAAATACTTTATCCCCCACATCTAAAGGTTTTAGCTCTGCTGTATCTAAAACCTTTAGAGTATATTCTATATTATATTCATTATCTTTAAAATCGCTGTTTAACATTTTAATTGTTACTTTTTGATATTTATAATCTTCTTGATAAACACCATCCGTTTTTATAACCTTAGCTTTATATGATTTATTTGTATCAATTCCATCTGCATAACACATATATGAGAATGTGAAAAACATAATACAAAACATAATGACAGCTAAAAATATCTTTTTCATATTATTTTTCCTTTCTAAGACTTAAGCATAATTATACAAAATTATAGCATAAAAAACAATACTCAGCTTAAGTCTTATTAAAGTTAAATTTTTCCATTATTCAAAAACTATGTTTTCAGTAATATATTTAAATGTTTGATCAAAATCTTCAGGTATACTTTCCTTGCCCTTTACTTTTATAGTAGAAATATTATTATTTGCAAATGCATTATATCCAACCTTATTTACTGATTCTGGTAGTTCGATATAACTAATATTATTTCTAGCAAATGCCATATTTCCTATTTCTTCCACACTACCAGATATTACTATTTCGTTTATACCAAGATCAGATAATGCATAATCAGATATAGTTTGTATACTGTATGGTATTAGAAGCTTACTTCTATTTTTACCACCATAACTAACAAGTGTTCTTTTATTAGAAGTATCAAATTCAGATATATTATTAAGAATTTTACCATCATCATAATCCATATCAAAACTACTATCTATAACTGGATTATTAGTAATAATGTATGATTGCTCATCAGATAACTCATTATCATTAAAGCACTCTATACCTAAAAACATAGAATCCATATTTTGTATATTAAGATTTGAAATTTTGTTATTCTTAAATGCTGATTTTCCAATATATATAACTGAATTTGGTATATTTATATTAGTAATATTATTATTAGAAAATGCATAATTTCCAATTAATTTTAAACTATTAGGAAGAGTTACACTATTTATTTCTTGTTTTACATGTGAGCCAAGATTAAATCTATAAAAAGCATAATTTTCAATTTTAACTATTCCATCTTTTATATTTATATTTTTATCATTACCAGCATAAGAAGCTACGCTATATAGCTGTCCATCTAGATAATTATATACGTATGCACTTTCGCCTTTTACCTTATTTTGATTAAAACATCCACCACCAATTTTTGTATCATTTGAATTAATCTGTAATCTTTCTATTTCATTGCATGCGAATGCAAATTCATCCACTTTTTTTACTTTTTCACTAAGTGCAATATCACTTATTCTATTTTGAAAAAATGCATATCTTCCTATACTTTCTATATTTTCAGGTAATTTTAAATAAAATATATCATTATCCGCAAATGCTCTATCCCCAATTTTAGTTATACTATCAGGAATTACCACTACAGATAAATTCGAGCTTTCAAAAGCATAGTTACCAATTTCATTTATCTTAATTCCATTTAATATACTAGGAACAACAACCATAGTCCTATATCCTAAATACTTTTCTAAAGTTCCAGTTTCCTCATTAACTTCATAGTAAGTCGTGTCATCACTAAGTATATACCCAAGAGTACTATAATCACATTCAATTCCTTTACTTGCAGCAATCTTCATAAGATTATAATCATCACCCATATACACTAATCTTTCATTTACTATACCTATAGTATTTCTTGTATATTCATTTTTATATTCTGACAATACATCTTCTATTTCAAATTCAAAATTATCTCTAGTATCCTCTATTATTTTTATAGTAGAATTAATATGAAGTGACTCTCTATCTGATGTATTTGATTTAACTACCTTCTTCAATTGTTTCTTTAAAAGTGCTATATTTTTAGTATATTCTCTCTCTACTTTCATACTTTCAGTATCTAAAAATACATTTACAAATACTGTAGATATAATTATAAGAGAAGCTATGACTATAAGTAAAACTACTATTTTCTTTCTCTTTTTTTCCTTAACCTTTCTATCTCTTTTTGTACTACTATTTTCTATATTATCTACTTTTTTCTTAAGCTTATCATCGTTTACTTTGTTTACAAATTTGTTAACTCTATCTACGCTTCTAACTTTCTTTTTATCTTTTGCACTATCCATTTATAACACCTCAAATATTATTAATTAATATATAATGAATTTGAAAAAATGTCAACATAAATAAAAAGAAAAACTACCCAAAACAAACAAAGAACTCAGGTAAAAATTTACCTGAGTTCTTTAAACTTAATAAGCCCTTCTAATAGCACAGTTTAGCATAAGGCCTTCTAATAGTACAGTTTAGCATAATTAAAATTGCAATCAAAACAATAAGAACCGATAAAATCAATGATAAATATGTAACTTTATTTGGTGTGTTAGATTCTACAGAAAACTGCAAACTATCATCTACCAAAATTCCACTTAATTTGGAGTCATACTCGTCCAACACAAAACTAACGGAATCTACCGTTACTTCATATTCAATTCCATCTCTAGTTATAGTGATGGTATCTTCCGAAAATATTAGACTCTTAGACTCCTGCCAAACCTCTTCAGCAATCTTGATCGCCGACTTATATTCTTCTGAGCGCCTATCTATATTGCTATGCCGAAACAAAGAGCAAAAAGCAATAGAAAGTAGAATGGTTAATACGATGCCAAGAACTGCGCTTGTTACCACGTATAAGGTTTTGTACCTCTTTGCTTCCTTTTCAAAAAATCTCATACTAGTCATAGTACTGATACCCTCCATTTTTTTAAATTTTGGTAAAATACAATTTTACATAATAATTATATCACACATTTTATACTTTTGCAACATTTTTATTATTTTAGGTACATTTTATATCAAAAGTTACCATAAAATTATTGGTATTTGAATAATTATATAAAATTTAAAATACAAGCAAACATTAATTTATTATATATTTTTAAATTGATTTTTCCTGTAAAATAAAAATAAGATGTAAAAAGTCTTTATGCTTTTTATTACATCTTATCTTCTATTTATACTACTTTTTTAATATTTTCTTTAAAAACTGTCCTGTATAACTATTTTTCTCTTTTGCTACTTCCTCTGGTGTTCCTGTCGCAACTAATGTTCCACCACCTTCTCCACCTTCTGGTTCTAAATCTACTATATAATCAGCAGATTTTATTACATCTAAATTATGCTCAATTATTATTATTGTATTTTTATTATCAGCAAGCCTATTTAACATAGTTATTAAGTTATGAACATCAGCCATATGAAGACCTGTCGTTGGTTCATCAAGTATATATAAA
>CAZXLZ010000029.1:7258-15172 GCA_964642045.1 uncultured Clostridiaceae bacterium | reverse complement strand
CAGTTGGTAGAGCAACAGATTCGTAACCTGTAGGTCGGCAGTTCAATTCTGCCTAGGAGCTCCATAACGCGTTTTAATTAAACTACTTAAAAGTATTGATATAAGTAGTTCGGCCAACAAAATGAATATCATTTCACATATATAAGTCGATTTAAATATCGGCTTATTTTTTTGATTTTGGGAATAAAAGTGAAAAAAACATTGATAGTTCAATATTTTTATGTTATAATAAGTGCATTACAAATAGCAAAGTTCTGGGGTTTTAACTCAAAAATAATAATTATTACGGAGGATAAAAATGAAGAAAATTAGTGATTTAAATGAGATTACACAAGAAACTGCTGTAGTAGAGCGGAAAATAAGCGACTTTTCAAATATAGACTTATCACATTTAGACTTAAGTAAGCTTAAGCCTGAATTTTGGGAAGGTGCTATTTTTTACAACACAAATCTTAGTAACACAGGTATACGGTTTAATCCAAAAAAGCTTGAGGTACATACTATTGAAAAGTGTAATTTTGAAAATGTTGATTTAAGTTATATTGATGAGAGCGAGTGGCATGGTTTTTATATCACTGATGCAAATCTTCGGAATACAGGTATAAAAATTAACATCTCAGATTGTAATAAAGGATACTTCAATAATGAATCAATGGGTGCTATCCTTTTAGACGAAAGTTATAGTAATAAACCAGCAGAATATTGGGATGATTGTGATATTGACCTTACAACACTTAGGGCAAATCGTTTTATTCGCATTTCGTCACATAAGTTATTTCAACTAATACAGGAATCAATCCAGAGGAAATGCACTTTTATTGTGCCAACTCAGATAGCAAACCTTGTTAAGCAGTGCGAAGAACTTCTCAAAGAATTTGATGATGGAACGATTACAAGATTATATGAGCTTGTATGTAGAGATTTCGATAATTTTGATAAGTTAAATTTTTTTCAAGGACGTGTTAAAGGAAAAGTTTACCAAAGCCTTACACTTAGTAATTTTCCGATAGAATTATTGAAAATGATACGTTTTTCAAATTGCAGTTTTGAAAAATTCGAATTAAATAATAAATTGGGAAAATTATTAGGCTCACACATTTCATTTTTTGATAAACATATGGATAATAACTTTGGAATTATTGATTTTCCAGATCTAAATTTTGATAGTTGGAGAAATTTGGATACTTACAATAATGCACTGGGAACTGTTACTTTCAAAAGTTTTATATATTTGGAACTTGGAATGAAGTGCAATTGCAATTGTAAATTTTGTAGAAATACGTCTTTCAATGAAAAGTGTCAGAAACGTAATCTAAATAGAATTTTATCTAATTTAGATTTGATGAACCGATATGTAAATACCATTTTTATTGGAGGTGGTGAACCTATTTTTTATCTTGATGACATTATCAAATTCTATAGAAAATTTAAAGAGATAATAATTGTTACGAATGGAACTATGGAAAAAAACACCCTTGACAAGATAAAAGAAAACAGATTTAAACTCTATATTAGCAGACATGCAATCTCAGATGAAGAAAACCGTAGTATTCTCAACCCAAAAAAGAATGCTAACATTTTATCTATGAATGATATTAAAGAACTTACTGAGAGAAATAAGATAACGCTTACACCAGTTTGTGTAAAAGGCGGACTTGATAGTTCACAAAAGATAATTGAGTATATAGCAACATCTTTCGAATATGGTGTTAAAGAAATTCTTATTTCGACACTTCAGGAAGATGCTTCAATTGGAAAAAAAGGTATTAATTACGAAAATTCATATGTAGATCCAGATTTTTTAAACGATGTTTTTTCGGTATTGTTAGCTCAAGGATTTGAAAGAAAAAAGACAATTTGTTCTACTGGTGGCTATATCTTAGAAAGATTTGTAAAAAGCTATAATTATACTGTTTCTTTTAAAATTTATATTTCTAAAGAGCAATTTCCAAAGTACTGGAAAAATTGTGTAAAGAGAACATTTGACTTTACAATGACGCAAAATGGAGATGTCTATCAAGATTGGTGCAAAGATAAACTAGTTAATCTCAAAGAATTAAAAGTTTGATTTGATACTTAAAATTAATAGGAACTAAGTGATTATTTCATTTAGTTCCTATTAATTTATTTTTTGAGCAAAAAGTATTTATAAAGTAAGAAATTTATGTTAAAGTAAGGACAATAAATTGAATTATATACGAATCTAAAAAAGTATACTATTTTTTTGAATACCTATTTCGTAACTGCTCAAAATTATAACACCTTAAAGAGAAAAAATTATAAAAATGATTTTATCCTCTTTTTATATTTATCTAATATGGGAGTAAAAGTTGTGTCTAGCCGAAACTGAATTTATACCCACTCATAAATTCTTATATAGGAATTACAATACATTTTAAATAGAATTATAAAATAATTCCATTAGGTAATTTTGTTATATCTTGAACTTTCGCAATCTCAGTTGCAGCAGTAGAATAAACACAATAGTCTGTTGCTAAAAATCCACTAGGTCTATAATTTCCACTATCTTTAATTCCACCAAATGGTGCAAATTTACTTGCTCCAGTTAATTGTTTATTCCAACTAATAATCCCCGCTTGAATTTTATTTTCAAACAATTTATACAAATTCTCATCTTCCGTAATAATTCCTGCTGCTAAACCATAACAAGAATCATTTGCTTTTTCAATTGCTTCTTCAAATGTTTTTACTCTGGTTACTTGTAAAAATGGTCCTATTATTTCTTCGTCGATTTTTTCTTTTATATTTGTAACATCAATTATTCCTGGTGTAATAAATGCACTACCTAACTCTTGTAGTCTTGTACTCTCTAATAGAATATTTCCACCTTTATTTACTAGCTGTTCTTGTTTATTTATAATATTATCTACTAATTCCTTTGATTTCAAAGCACCCATAAATACTTGAGGTTCATCTTTTGGTTTACCAACTTTTATTTTCTTACTTATTTCAACCAATCTATTTATGAAAACATCTCCAAATTTATTTTTAGGTAATATTAATCTTCTTGCAGTTGAACATCTTTGACCAGATGTTATGAAAGAAGATTGAATAACTGTAACAACGGCACTATCTATATTATTGGTATCCCATACAATGTAAGGACTATTCCCCCCATTTCTAGGACACATATTTTTTTGTGTAAGCATAATTCTTCAATATTATGACCTGCTTTCTTACTTCCAGTAAAGAATATCCCCTTTACATCATCATTTAAGCACAAGTACTCGCTTGTTGTTTTATCGCCTTGTACCATATTTATAACTCCATTAGGTAATCCTGCTTCCTCCCAAAATTCCATAACTTTTTCACTAACTAAAGGTACTTTCTCACTTGGTTTTAAAACAACGGTATTTCCAGCAATTAAAGCAGCCATAATATGACCATTAGGCATATGTGCAGGAAAGTTATAAGGCCCTATAATACCAACAGCTCCATGAGGTTTAAATCTTGTTACACTCTTTGAACCATCATTTTGCTGTCTAATAATAGTTTTATTTCTCAAATTATACGCTTCAATACAAGGCTCTAATTTTCCAATTATTGAATTTACTTCTGTTAAAGATTCCCAATAAGGTTTTCCAACTTCATTTGAAATACATTCTGCTAAAATTTCTTTATTTGCTTCAACTATGTTGATATATTTCTTTATATAATTTATTCTTTTTTCAATCTCTAATTGAGACCATAATTCAAAAGCATGTTTAGCACTTTCTACAGCATATTTCACATCCTCTTGTGTAGAAATATAACCGTTCCATAATAATTCTTCATTTACAGGTGAGTATGAACTAAAAAGATTACTATTACTCAAAATCCATTTACCATTTATAAAATTTCCTTTTGATTTAATTTCCATATAAAATCTCCCTTCATTAGATATAAGTTCAAATATCATAGTTATTATACTATAATATAACAAGAATGTCATTTTTTTAATTACTTTTGTACTTTTTTATTAAAAAACTTGCAAAGTGAAAGGTAAAATGCTAAAATTATTATGTAAAATTTTGGTACCCTATTTTAAAGAAATAATTATTTTAAGGAGAGAAAAATATATGTATCTTTTAACAAAAAAGTCCACAATTACTGATTGGTGGGTTGCTCGGTCTGATGAAAAGATGGCTTTTGTAAATATTTTATCTGGGAAACCTATAAACACGAATGATGAATTATTTGTAATTGGTTATTTAGATAAAAGTGAAAAACAACTTGGCACAAGTAGCAATCAAGTAGTAAAAGTAACAAAAAAAGGAGTAACAACAGCCAAAGGAACTTTTTATCCATTTGAAGAAGCACATCAATTATATCTACAGTTTCTTATTGATGCTACTAAAGAAAATACTTTAATAGCGACAAATTGGGAATATAAAGAAGATATAACTGCGGATATTATAAATGGCGAAAATGTAGAAGCTAATGTTTCTTTTGATTTTATTCCTAATGGACTTACAAAAGTACTTCTTACGGGTTACTCAAAAAAATTGTCTGCCAATATTGTTTTCACTACTTTTGCCAAACGAAATGTTTGTATAAAATTAAGTATTCCTACATGTGTCAAATCAGACATATATATAAGCTCATTTGCTACAAAAAAAGAAAGAGAAAATAGAATAGAAAAAGTTAAAAGAATATATGCAGAAAAAGTTTCATAACAAGTAGTAAGAAATATTAAAATATGTTATAAATGTATTTAGTGGTACTTAGAAAACTTTTGAAGCTCCAAGTAATTCATATGACCTAGAATCTAATTAAGGATTCTAGGTATTTTGTTATTTTCTCAAAGAAAGCAATAACCTTATTATATACGTAGATAAACTAAAATATTCTCTTATTAAAAAAGAAATTAATTTTGCATTGCATATAAAGAGTTCCGTGACTGCTTCTCTGCCACGTCTTCATTTGTATAATTTTTTTATATATTGAGTATCTTTTTTATTCATTGTCACCATAGCACATAATTATTATAAGCTCATATATTTCAAAGAAGCAAGTAATATACATTTGACATAAACTAGAATTTATGCTATACTATATGAAGTTAAAATATTTTTAGTGCTCTTAGTTAAATTTTGGAGCATTATAGTCTTTTAAAATATTATTTTAGGAGGATTATTTATGGAAAAGTATGTAAAAGCTATAGGAAAAGATTCAAAACTTACCTGGCCGTCATGGGATTATATTTCGAATTACAGGAAATTTAATATTGAGTGTAAAATTTGTGATGAAGATTTAGGTTTTTTTAAAGATAAGTATAAACTCTATTTAAAAGGAACTAAAAAGAATATAAAATCTTTCATTAGTTATTTACGAATGGAAGGTTTTAAAGTTATTAAGTACTAAAACGGATAAAACTTTCTGCTAAAAAAGAAGTGATAGATACTCATAAAGTCTAATGGTCTTTATTAAAACAATGAATATACAACATTCTTTTTCAATTCTGATTCTTAACTTTCAAGCAGGCTACAACATATTTTTATGTGACACACAAAATCTATTATCGTTCCATAAAAAATAACTTACTAACCTATATAGGCAGTAAGTTATTTTTTCTTATAGATTATTAGTTTTTAATGTTATGTTAAAGATCTTCGTTCACAGTAACATAGCCCAATGCTGGCATATACTTTTATTTGAGAAAATAATCAGTGCTTCCGTCTAAAGTTCTTTTCAAATTCTTTACATTCTTTGCTTATGTCAAGACGGCATGATGTATAACTTCTATTATTCCCCATTACCATTTTAACAAAAAATTCATATTCGAGATTGATATGAACACCAATATCACCACAAGGTGTATTTTTGGCATAGCAAGATACCATAGGTATACCACCAACAGTGTATTTTATATCTTCACGGCTCTTTTTTGAAATCAACTCTTTGGCAATTTCAATGGTTTCTTCCACTTCTTTTTTACTTTTCTCAACGTTTTCTAATATCTCAGGACTAACCAAAAGAGCTTCACTAGGAAGCATTCTGGATATTTGCCAAACATCGTGAATATCGCACATTTCTTTAAAGAAATTGTCAATTGTAGATTGCTGAGCAAAATCATTAGCTTTTTTACCTATATGTTTAAGTATCCATTCGTAATATCTCCATGTTGCTGCACTATCATATCCTTTGGATTCCCACTGGATTACTCTCGAAAAAAATCTCGGCAAATAATCAGACAGTAAATTTTCGAGTTTACTGGGTAATGGCTTTTCTTGCTTAAGAAGTACTTCGCACATCTCACTAACATAAACTGCATCGTAATGGATTTCATCGTCATCACGATAATCAGTTATAGTTTGAGAAGCTTCCCCGCACCTTATATTATCAAAATTTTCACATTCAATAATAAAGAATGCCCACTTCTGCCAAAAACAATTATTATGTTCTGTCACTTCATAGACAAGATCCGCATCTCTTCTAAAAAGTTCCTGAACAAAATCACCATTTTGCCGTGTGTGATAAAGACCTTTGTTTGCCCAAGCTTTAGGAACTCTTAACAACGTAAACATCGCTATTCCTCCTCTAAAATAATTATTTAGTATATACTTAGTAAATAAGCTAGTGATATTTTAACATAATCACTAGCAAAAATCAAATATAATATGATTTTTTGGAAATTCATTATGGAGGTTAGCTAATTCAGTATTATTTTTTTATAAAGCCTCTTGTATATTTATGTAGATTATTGTATGATATAATAGGTTAATATTCAATATTACAAGTGCATGATTAAGCAGAAAGTAATAAAGATATGAAAAAAGAAAAATATCTGAAAGTATTTGTATATTATGAAAAAGGCAAAGTCGCTGTAACATCCTATAAAAATAAATGCTGACTCTTAACTTGCAAGCAGGCTATAGCATATTTTTATGTCACACACAAAATCTATTATGGTTCCAAAAAAATAACTTACTAACCTATATAGGAAGTAAGTTATTTTTTGTTATAGATTATTAGCTTTTAATGATATGTTACAGATATTAGTTACAGTGACATAGCTCCTGTCTAAATTTATCTTCAAATTCTTCACATTCTTTGCTTATATTATGACAGCATAATGTACAACCACAATTGTAATCCATTGCCATTCTAACACTAAAACCATTCTCGAGATTTATACGAATACTAATATTACCACAAGGAGTATTTTTAACATCAAAAGTTACAATAGGCATCCTGCCAGCAGTGTATGTTATATCTTTATAACTCTTTTTTGAAATTAACTCTTTGACAATTTTAATAGTTTCTTCCACTTCTTTTTTACTTTTCTCAACGTTTTCTAATATCTCAGAGCTAACCAAAAAAGCTTCACTAGAAAGCATTTTAGAAAGCTGCCAAATATCGTGAATATAACACATTTCTTTAAAGAACTTGTCAATTTTGGATTGCTCAGCAAAATCACTAGCTTTCTTTCCTATATGTTTAAGTATCCATTCGTAATAGCTCCATATTGCCGCACTATCATATCCATTTGAGTCCCACTGAATTACTCCCTCAAACACTCTTGGCAAACAATCAGAAAGTAAATTTTCGAGTTTGCTAGGTAATGGCTTTTTCTGCTTAAGAAATTCTTCGCACATCTCACTAATATAAACAGCATCATAATAAATTTTATCGTCTGTCCGATAATCAGCTATAGTATAAGATGCTTCCCCGCATCTTATATTATCCAACTCTTTACATTCAATAATAAAGAATGCCCACTTCTGCCCAAAACAATTATTATGTTCTGTCACTTCATAGACAAGATCAGCATCTCTTATATAAAGTTCCTGAACCAGATCACCATTTTGCCGCGTGTGATAAAGACCTTTGTTTGCCCAATCTTTAGGAACTCTTACCAACGTAAACATCGCTATTCCTCCTCTAAAATAATTATTTAGTATATACTTAGTA
>CAZXLZ010000029.1:0-7158 GCA_964642045.1 uncultured Clostridiaceae bacterium | reverse complement strand
AATAAGCTAGTGATATTTTAACACAATCACTACCAAAAATCAAATATAATATGTTTTTTTTGGAAATTCATTATTTTTTATAAAGCCTCTTGCATATTTATGTAAATTATAGTATAATGTAATAGATTAATATTCGATATTACAAGTGCATGATTAAGCAGAAAGGAAAAAAGATATGAAAAAAGAAAAACACTTGGATGTTTTTGTTTATTTTGAGAAAGGCAGAGTTGCTGTAACATTATGCAAAGTTATATTAGAGGATGGATTTCAAAATAGTTACAGCAAGCAGCATGTTGTAAATTGGCGACTTCCTTTTTTTTATAAAGCCCACCGCCATGGCACTTTATCAATTGGCAGAAAAGCAGATATCGCTGAAATTAATAAGGGTGATACTATAAAAATAAACAAAGATGGCGATGTAGTTTTAACAAGTAAGAAAAGGAAAAAATCTCTGAGAAAAAGCTCATACAATGTTCTGTTTTATATTTAAATACAAGAAAGAATTAAAAAATAAATTATTAAAGAGAGAATCTTTTATATTAAAGGTTCTCTCTATTTTATATGTTTTAAAATCTATTTTCTATCCAATGAAGAATTAAATTACCAATATCTTTTTCTTTTGTACCATATGTATGGCCTGTATTTTCAATTATTTCATACTCAAAATCCTTGCAATTTAATGCCTTTTCTCTTAATAAATCTAAGTGTAAATAATAATCTTCCTCATTAGACCCTGAAAAAGTTAGAATTGGAACGTCTATAGTCTCAAATTGTTCCCAATTCTTTTTATTAGAAATCACAGGTAAGTTATCTAATGTAGAATTTTCATTATACCAGTTATAATAAGTGCCAGAGCTCATATACATATAGTCTTCAATCATTTTATGAAGCAATTTGTCAGGTTCATTATTATCTATATTTACTTTTGCCTCTTTAAGCAGTTCTTTATAATCTTCGCCCTCAGCCAGTAAATGTGAACCCACCATATCTGGAGCACTAGCAAGTATTATTCCTAAAATACCAGGTTTCTTTTTGTAATAATAGTAAATTACCTTATTACATCCATAACTATGCCCTAATAATATAATTCTTTTATATCCTTTATTTTTTGCCACATCTATTGCTAAATCTATATCATATATGCATTCTTCAAATATTTCATACATAGTGCCACATCTTTTAAAAGAACCATCTTTCATAACAATATCATTTTCAATGGAGTGTCCTCTATTATGTTCATATATAAAGCCGATACCATTTTCAGATAATAACTTTCCCCAAACTGTAGCAAAGTAATTATCTATAATTGAACCACACATACCATGAATACAAATAACACATATATCCTTTTCATTACTTTCAAAATGAACCATAGGTAGTTTTAAACCATCTTTAGTATAAGCATCACTAATATACTCTATATTATTCATACTATATCCCCCATTTACTCTAATTAAAACTATCTTCATCTAAAAGTGGAACAATATCAATAGCTGGCTCTTCATAAGGATGAACCTTCCTTAATCTTAAAATAACACTTTTAACATTATTTACATCACAAACTACTTCCAATTTTTCCTCTTCTACAAATTCTAATTTATTATTCTCACCAATATATGGGCTGGCTTCATCATTAGGTTTAAACGTCCCTATGCATTTAGTAGACATTGAGCAATAAGTATAATTTCCAATTATTCCAGCGCCTGCCTTGCAAATCTCATTTCTTACTTCATCTACATTTTCTTTTGGAACAGTTACTATTATTTTTACTTTATTAATATTTATATTCATGTTAATTCTCCTTCTCTAAGAAAATTATTATTTAAGATACCCAGCCCCAAGTGCAATTTATCACCGTTTATTAGTTTTTTCTTAAGTCCTTTTTGAAGCGTTGTTTCTTCTTTCAAATTTTCGTACTCTACATTTTCTATACCAATATCAAAAACAAAATTTAAGAAATCTTTTGTACACTCTTCATATTCAATAATTTTAAATCTATTTTGAAACTTCATTATATTGCTATCTACTGCTAAAATATACTTAAGCTCAGGACTTAAAAGCCATGTATTTGTAAAAAAAGCAAGTTTTTCATTCCTGTAACTAGGATAAAATCTTTTGATATCTATAACAGCTCTATTAAGTGAATCATTAACATCATCTTCACTTAAATTATTATCTCTTGGAATATGTATATAAATATATTTATGTTTTTCCTTAAAGTATTTATCTAGCTTATCAAAATTCAGCACACCAATTTCGTATTGTAATCTTCCAACCTGGATTAGATTTCCTTTCATAAAGAAAGAACCCCAAATCATCTGGCTAAATCTTATACCGTCAATATTATATCTAGTAGTATCATTTGTGCACGTTAATCTTATATTATATTTCTGCATCTCTATCTGTTTGTCATCGAAATTCCTAAGCTCCATATTTTTTATATGAAATTCATATCCACAAAGTAAAGAGACTACATTAATCATATAGCTACCATTATTCTTAAATACATTTTTGGTTGATTTCCAAGACCATATATTATAATAATTCTTAAAATCTGCTAAGAATAAAATATAGTACATTATATAACAAATAAAATTTAGCTTGCTTGCTTTTTTTAATAAATTTATTTCCTTAAAAAATCTTTCTTTAAAATTATCATCAAATTCATAATATGACAAAATCAAATCAAAGTTATACTTATCAAGCCAATTATCATAATACTTTTTTGTTATATCTTCATAACAATTTTTCCAAGAACTAGGAATATCATCTAAAGAAATGTACTTTACTAATTCATATAAACTATACATATTTTCTCCTTTTTAAAAATCCTTAAAAGCTCTTTCTAACTGTTTCATAGCAGTTTCTAATTTAACTCTTGGAAGTGCAATATTTAATCTTTGAAATCCTTCTCCAGAACTTCCAAACATTTTTCCACTATCTAACCATAATTTTGCTTCTTTAATCATTATCTCCTCAATTTTGTCATCAGATAGATTTAGTTTTCTAAAATCCAACCATAAAAGATATGTTCCTTCAGGATAAATCAATTTAATTTTAGGAAGTCTCTCTTTTAAAAATTTATCAACATAATCTATATTATCTATCAAATACTCCTTTAATTCATCTAGCCACCTCTTACCTTTTTCATATGCTGACGTGCATGCAACAAGCCCCATTATGTTTATAAGGCTATATCCTGTATTCCATAACTCTAGCTGAAATTTATGCCTTATTTCCTCATTTGGTATAAATATATTAGAAACTTGCAAGCCTGCTAGATTAAAAGTTTTTGTTGGAGCAGTACATAAAATTATATTTTCTTTATAATCTTCATAATTTAATATACATGTATGATTTTTCTTCCATACAAAGTCACTGTGAATTTCATCGCAAACAATAAATACATTATATCTTTTACATATTTCTATAATTCTATCTAGCTCACCCTTATTCCAAACTCTACCAACAGGGTTATGAGGAGAACATAGCAAAAATAACTTTATATTATACTTTCTAATTTTATTTTCAAAATCCTCAAAGTCAATTTCATAATGTTCATTCTTTAATATTAAATCACTACTTATAATCTTTCTGTTATTATCCTCAGCTACTTCTGTAAAAGGATAATATACAGGATTATTAATAAGTACATAATCATTTTCTTCTGTCAAGGTTTTAACAGCTGTTGCTAGTGCAAACACTACTCCTGGAGTAGTTATAAGCCAGTCCTCACTTAGCTCTATATTAAAATTATTCTTATACCATTTATAAATAGCATTAAAATACTTTTCATCATTTTTTGAATACCCAAAAATTCCATGATCAATCCTTTTATGCATATCTTTTAAGATTTCATCACAACATTTAAAATCCATATCTGCTACCCACATAGGATATACATCATCAGGTTTATTTTTGTCAGATTTAAAATCATACTTTAAACTATTAGTATCATATCTATTTATATCATCATCAAAATTCATTATGTCCTCCTTTTTTTATTACATAATTAAAACTATTTACCAAGTTCAAAATTTTTCTTTTCCTCTTCAATAGCAGTTATTAATTCTTGTTCTGTCGGCATATGTAATTTATACTCTGATGAAAAAATTGTATTGTTATCCTCTGGAAGAGTATATTTTACAACTGTTTCATTTTTGTTTGTTGATAGTAGTATTCCCAATGTCTGATTTTCATCATTACTTTTTATTTCTCTATCATAATAATTAACGTACATTTGCATTTGTCCAATATCTTGATGAGTTACCTTACCTATTTTGAGATCAATTATAACAAAGCATTTCAAAAGCCTATTATAAAAAACAAGATCTGGATAAAAATGTTCATCATCAAGAGTTAATCTTACCTGATTTCCTACATAACTAAAGCCCTTACCTAACTCTAATAAAAATTCTTTTAGATGCTCTAATATATTCTTTTCTAAATCGCTTTCTAAATAATCTGTATTTTCTTTTATATCTAAAAACTCTAATACAAATGGATCCTTTACTAAATCCTTACTTTCTCTTAAAACTTGCCCTTTCTCTGAAAGTTCTAATATTTTTTCTTTGTCAGCAGAAAGAATAAGTCTTTCATATAATAATGAATCTTTCTGCCTCTCAAGTTCTCTAACACTCCATTTAGAATTGATTGTTTCATTTATATAAAACTGTCTTTTTGGTTCTTCATCAATTTTTAGAAGTACAAGATAATGTGACCAACTTAATTGCGGCGACACTGTTGTCGCAATTGGAAAATAAATATAAAATTTTCTCATTCTTTCTAAATTTCTCTTAGAAAAGCCCTTACCAAATTCTTTAGTTAATTTTTCAGATAATTTTTCTAAAACAGCATCACCATAGCTTGCTCTTTCATCGCCCTGCTGAATTTCCATAATAGCTTTACCTATGTTCCAATATAAATTAATCATTTCAGTATTAACTGCACTGTATACTCTATTTCTACTATTTATTATAAGTTCCTTAATATTATCAAATATATTATTAACTTCGGTTAACTTATTTTCCATATAAACACCTCTTGCCGTAAAAGCTTAAAACTTTTTATGACTAGATTATACTATAAATTTTCTACAAATTATATACTTATGCTAAAATTTAATTACATTTTATATAACTATACAAATAAATTAATATCTTTTATTTTACAATACCACTAAAATATGGTATAATTTTGTAGGTAAAATAAAAAATTCCAAATATAATTAAAAGGAGAAAAAAGATTATGGCAATAACGTTTCAAACTGTAGATATTGTAAACTCTTCTAATAACACCACACCATTAGAAGATGAAAAGATATCAGCTCGCGTCCATAAGATTAATGAAAATTTAAGGAAATCTATGAAGAAAATTGCATTTAAGGAATTTGAAGCAATGAAATCAAAGTCACTGCATACTAAAAGGAAAACATAAATATATTGTTAAAGGAGAAATAAAATGACCGAATTTACATTTTTTTCTTGCTTAAAGACTGCTATTAAATGCTCGCTTTGCAATGAAAAAGATTGTCCTTGTAAATATTTACCGGATAGGAAAATAGTACGTGCTATCCATGGTGAGCAAATTCTTATTTCAAAATGTAGAAAAGATAAAAATTCACTTGAATATGCACGTACCAAAAGAATCAAAAGGGAACTTGCAGATATGAAAAAGAAAAGCCAAATGAGAACTTACAAAAATACTAAATAGAAAGAATAAAAATAGGCGGTAACCTAACTTAGTTACTGCCTATTTTGTTATTCTTTCTTGTTATAACAAATCTTTAAAATTTTTTAGTAATGTGTAATAAAGCTCTTTTTCCAAAGAAGTGATTACTTCATATCTAATCCAAGTTATTAATTACAATAATCAATATAATCAATATTATTCTACTGTCTTAAAAATCTTATTTTCATTAATTACAAAATCTCACATTTTATATCTTTATTTAAAAGCTCTTTGAAACTGTTTCCATCCTCTTTACTTCCAACTATCATTCCATAATGAATAGGTATAACCATTTTAGGCTTTATTTCATTTGCAAGCATCGCTGCTTCTTTATAATCCATAGTAAAAGTTCCACCTATTGGTAAAAATGCTACATCACATTTAACTTTTTTATTTTCCTCAGTTATATCAGTATCACCAGCAATATAATATCTAACATTATTAATTTCTATAATATATCCCACCCAGTTATATTCCTTTTTGTGATACTCTTTGTTAATGTTATATGCTGGCACAGTATAGAATTTTATTTTACCCATACTATAACTACTATTTGGGACTACCTCTATTATCTCATCACTTTTAAAATCCAGCTTTTTTACATCTTCTAATAAATCACTTGTTATAACTATTTTTGTACCTGTTTTCCTGCATTTTTCTATGTCATCTTTTGAAAAATGATCATAATGATCGTGAGTTATAAATATAATATCCGCATCATTAAAGCTTTCCTTTATATTATACGGATCAACATATATAACAGTATCACCTAAAAATTTAACTGTGCTATGACCTAGCCATTTAATATTTTCTATCATTTCTATTCTCCTATCTATACAATCTACTCAGTAAATGAACTTGGATGATAAGCTGTTATACCCATCTCTTCTGCTTTCCTTAACACATCCAATCTATCATCTACAAAAGCAATATCCTTTAAATTAATGTTATAATGTTTGCTATACTCTAGTATAACATCAGGTTTTAACATAGTAGAGCTAATAAATATAATATTTTCTCTTTTTATACTAGGATAATTTTCTTTAAGCCATATATATTTTTGCTCTACTTCATTATTACATACAACTGTTCCTAATATAAATAATTTATTACTATCTAAACCCTCAACAATTTTTTGCATAGTTTTAAGTGGTCTTGATTTTTTGAATAAATCACCAAAAAGTAAATCTTCAAGAGTTTGGCACCCAATATCAGAGCGCCCGCTTGCATATAGTCTGTCATTATGTCTATATTCTGATAAAGTACCATCAACATCAAAAAACACATATTTTCCTTTTAACTTATCTATCATAAATCCTCCTAAAAATTATTATTACAAAGATTATACTATATAAATTATGAATAATAAATAGTTATATAAATGGTAAAATTAAGTGACCGGTTTTGAAAATAAAAAGACACAAATTA
>CAZXLZ010000028.1:0-15218 GCA_964642045.1 uncultured Clostridiaceae bacterium | reverse complement strand
AATGAAGAGTGCAAAATAGATCTTATATCTCAGGCATGGGCAGCAATAGCTTTAAAAGATTATCCTGATATGCAAGATGAGATAAATAAGTCTTTGGAGAGTGCAGAAAAGTATTTAGTAGATAATGAACATCAAATAGTAAAACTTCTTTATCCGCCATTTGATAAGCCTAAAAATAACCCTGGATATATAAAAGCGTATGTCCCAGGAACAAGAGAAAATGGTGGGCAGTATACTCATGCGGCAGTTTGGCTTGCTAAAGCATATTTTGAACTTGGAAGAAAAGATGATGCGATTAGAATTTTAAGATATATCAATCCAATATATCATTCTGATTTAAAAATAAAAGTAGATGTATATGTCGTAGAACCATTTGTCGTAGCAGCAGATGTATATTCTAATCCTGAACATATGGGAAGAGGTGGCTGGACTTGGTATACAGGTTCATCTGGCTGGACATATAAGGTTATAGAAGATAACTTTACTGAAAAGAAATAGGGGGACATTTTATGTTAGAAGAGTGTATAGAAAAAGCTAGAAAAAATATGTTAGAAGGCGTAGGTGGACCTTTTGGTGCAGCTATCGTAGATAAGGATGAAAATGTAATCTCTGTTTCATCAAATTCAGTATTAAAAGATAATGATCCAACTGCACATGCGGAAGTAAATGCTATAAGAGAGGCATGTAAAAAACTTAATACTAATGACCTAAGTAACTATATACTATATACAACATGTTATCCTTGTCCTATGTGTATGAGCGCAGCTATATGGGCAAATATTTCTAAAGTATATTATTTTGCAACTAAAGAGGATGCAGAAAAAATAGGATTTAGAGATAATTATATATATAAATTTATTGAAAATGGATGTATAGATAAGAAAGTTATAGATGTTACTTTCAAAGAAAGCAAAGAATGTGCACAGCTTTTTGAAGAGTATAAAAGAATAGGCGGGAAGATATATTAAAAAATAGCACCACTGATTAAAAAAATCAGTGGTGCTTAGCTTTAATTTTATTTGTCGTCCTTAAAGCTTTTTAAATAGAAACTTATAACAGCATCAAATTCAGAATTTAATAATTTTTCAAATGTTATGTTACGTATGTTAGTATCAATTGAAGAGTTTATTTTATATTCGTCATATGATATTTCTGCAGCCTTTTTTACAATTTCGTAATCAGTATCTACAAATCCCATATTTTTATTTGACGCATTTTTTGTAATGTATGATAAAGTCCAAAATTTCAGATTATCTTTTAAGAAAAAGCGTACAGATGGATAGCAGGATTTTTCTAACTCATATGCAGTCTTTAAACACGGCTTTACAGTACTTTCTATAAATGCCCTAGCTTTTTCTTTCAGAATTTCATCTTCTTTAAAATATGTTCTGCTGAAGATGATGAAATTAGCGTTACTAAGATACCAAGCTTTTGTTTCATACACTCCCTCTGTATTTGCATACCCATTGTCTATAGCATTAATAATACAGTCCTTCATACTTAATGCATTAGTAACACTACAAATAAAATCGTCATTATGTGCAAGTATTCCGTTGTTATGAATTAAGCAAATATGTAGGCTAATTCCAGCTTGAGGCTGTGATTCATATAACGCATTAAAGGTAGGGTTTAATACTGTATCGATAAATGTTAATGCCTGCAGTTTACGTGTATTTGTCATTTCCTTTGTACTGTATGATTTTTGCAGTTGGATAAAATATCCAGTTTCTTCTTTAATAATACTAATGTTGAAATCATCCAAAATAGAAGGATTATTGGATAGTTCTTTAAATTCTTTACATCCATAATTAGCGTTTGAGCCAAGATAGATTTCCAAAGAATTCCTAACAATGTAATACTCACACCCAAATGGACTTAAGTAAAATGTTATCCTGAATGTGGTTTCATCACCTATAGACTTTAACATAAGTTTATCAAACTCTGGTATGATAAAGTCATTTACCATGCTTTCGCAGAATCTTTTCGCATCATTTTTTTCTTCTTCAATCTTTTTGGCTATTTTGCATATTTCAGCATCAACCTTTTTAGAAAGTGAAATTGCAAAATCTATTTTTGAGCTTTCTTTTTTTGCCATTTTATATACCTCCAAATGTTATTAAAGTTTGGTTTTAATGAATTACATAACTATTATATCATAAAAGATTACATAAATCAAGATGCTTAAAGATATAAAAATTTTTAAAAGTATTGAACTTTAATATAAAATTTTGTATAACGTATATAATAATGATGATAATAAATTTATTGTTATTATTAAAAAAAGCTGGTGATTCCGACCTTAACAGGAACTTAAAAAAGAAACTAGAGAGCATACTCTAGCACAATATAATTTTGGAATAAAAGAAATAAGACCTATAATAATGTTATAATAAAATTAAGAACACTGGTTAATTGTAACCGGTGTTCAAATTAATTATTACTTAGTATAAGTACGTGTAAATGTAATTAGGTTAGCCGATTTATCATGTACAGCTTTAGTAACATACTCTTCGTCTTTGTTTGCATAGCCATCATTAATAAGTGAAAGTATATTAGGAATTATTGTATTTGGAACAAATACTTCACCTAAAAATACGCCCTTATATTCAAGATGACCATAATCATGCATAATGTTTAGAGTTATATCAACAGAGTGGCTTTCATTAAGTGCATAGCATGAGTCCATTTGTTTATTTAGATGTATATCAATAAATTCTTTAGCCTTTTTATTAAACAAGGTTGAGGTTTCATGACATGAATAATGTTTAGTAAAGAAAAAAGCATTATCTTTTTGAATTATAGATATATTGATCTTAGCCATCTCATTTGAATTAATAGAAGAGGCGAGCTTAAAATCATCACACGTATAACTACTACTTGTTCCAAGATATGAAAGTTTTTCGTAACCTATAGCATTACTGTAATATTCAAAGCCAGACTTTGTATAGTAGCATATTATTTGAATATCAGATTGGTTATAAAAATTATGTAAGAATAATTCATCACATTTTGGTATAAGAAAATTAAAGATTAACTTTTTTACTCGTTCAATTCTTTGTTTTTTACTTAAAGCCTGCTTTTTTGTCACGCTTTGTGAAGAATTTATACAGTTATTTTCCATTTTTATACCTCCAAAAATTTATTAAAATTTTTATTTTTATCTTACCGCTTTGGAATTATATCATATAAATAGTAATATTGCAAATTGTATATATAAATATCACCTCCAATATTATTATTGGAGGTGATGCTTACTTTAAAAAGGATAGTCGTCAGTTGAAGCTATATAGAATCTTATTTTATTGAAAGCTTCACATGTTAAACCGTTAAGCAGGATAGTATCATAATCTGCCGATATTGAGAAGTAGTCAGCTTGTAATATTTCTGCTGCCATTTTTACGACATCATACTCTTCATTGTTAAAACCGAAGTTTTGGCTACTTAATTTCTGGTCAAAAGTACCTAAATGCCAAAAACTAATTTTTTTACCAAAAAGAAAGCTTACAGAAGGAAGGACATGTGGAGTTTGAGAATGTGCATCTTTGATATACGGAATGACTGTATTTTGGATAAATTCTCTTGCTTTATCTTTAAGTATATTTTCTTCTTTTAAGAATGTGCGCTTAAAGGTTATCTCTTTTAAGTCATCTCTAAACGTTGCAGTTGTTCTATATACCCCATCCTTATTTGCATAACCATCTCTTATATGGTCTAAAACACGTGTGATAGTATTATATGGCATAGAAAGTTCTTTAAAATGTCCATCACCAGTTTCGATATGGGCAGCATTTTCCATTCTATAAAGAGTTATTTCTAATGTAGCTTTTTTTTCGTTTTTGTGTATTTCATTAAATTTATTGTTTAAGTATGTATCAATAAATTTTTTTGCTTTTGATGTAAATTTTTCTTCTATCATATCTTCAGAATATGTCTTGGAAAACAAAATACCATAAACTGTTTTTTCATATTCTATTCCAGTAGAGGAGTAATCTTCCCAAAATTCATTAATTAATCTAAAAAAATCATCATCAGTATATTCTGTGCTTGTTCCAAGATAAATTTTATGGGAATAATTACTATAATTGTAGTATTCAAAGCCAAGCGGGCTAGTGCAGCAAAGTATAGCTATTTTATAAGTGTTTGTTGTATCAGCTTCAAATAACTTTTCAAATTGAGGGCTTAAAAACTCAAGAATAAGACCTGCTGAACGTTTTTTTTCTATACACTGTTCATGTTCTATATCCTCATTTCTTAAAGCATTTGCACATTCAGTTTCTTCCCGAATTTCGTCTACAAAGTCTTTCATTGCGGATAAAGTCAGAGTATTTTTCTTCATTTTGATTTTCCTCCAAAAATTTTATTAAAGTTTTTGCTTTGCTAAATTTGCAAAACTATTATATCACAAATGTTTACATAATGCAACAAAAAGTTTGTTATAATATAAGGAATACGTAAACTTAAATATGATAATATTAAAAAATACCCCAAACTTTATAAGTTTAGGGTATAAAAAATCATATTTTATTACTTTTGTTAATCTTCAAGAAGATCAACGCAAAAACTGATACAACGTGCAGGTTTATTAGGTGCCAAATCAATAAAAGTAAATTCCTCGTAATTAAGTATACCAGATTTTATGTCATGTTTTGAGGCATTTTTAGAAGCTTCTTTTACAAAAGCAAAATCATAATCACATGCACCAAATCCTTCGTTATAATTAAACTTTGGAGAATAATAAAAACCAAATTCATCAGTGAAATAAAAATGGACAGATGGACAGGAACCTTTATTTTTTTCATGTGACTTTATTAGTAGTGGAATTAAGAAATCTTCAAAAAATGAGTTTAATTCATTATCTAAAGCCTCCTTTTTCTTTTCTGACATAAGTGTAAATGTTACTGCTTTTTGCACTTCATCATAATCCGATTTTATGAAAAAGACTTTTGATTTATCACCAAGCTCTTTTAAAGGGCTATTTATTATATTGCATTCAGATGCTTTTTGTAAAACATCATATGTGTAGCCGCAGTGATCATCTAAGTCCTTTTCACAAGTTTCATCATATGATATATGACTGTGGCATGTGCTACATAATCTGTTTGTATAAAAGGTTAAAGTTATAGTATCATCATCATTTCTTAAATAATGTAATAAGCTATTAAATTTAACAAGCAGATGGTTATTAACAAATTCTGTAGCCAAAAAATCTGCATTTGCTAAAGATCTTTTTTCACATTCACCTTTTATAACTTTTTTCATGTTATCATCAAATATGACACTTACATATTTAGGGACATCTACAGATATGCCTTCCACACGGTTTCTGCTAACAGTAAATATACCTGTAGATGTGTCAGTATTATGGTATGATGGTTCTATTCCAAATTTTATAAAATTAGAATAGCAAAATACATGCCTTACAATATCATAGTTATATTTATTTGATGAGCCAAGATAAATTTCTTCGCCGCCAGGTGATTTATCGAGTGGTATGAAATATTTAACTAAACTAAAGTTAATTCTAGATTTGTCAGCATAAAACCGGATACCCTCGAATTTATTAGTTATACTTTCAATCACTTTAAAAAGTGGAAGTAGAAGGGTGTAAAAAAAGTCATTTGCAAGTTCATCCAAAGTTTCCTCATTTTTCCTTTTAATGCTTAACTGCTCGTTGAAGCATTTAAGATATTCTTCTTTAAGCTCTGTTTTTATAGACATATAATTGTTCCTCCATCTTTATTATAGTAAAATAATTTTATATGCGTTATAATATGTAAATTAGTGTTTTAGAGTAAAAGTAATTATGATGCTATCTCCAAAATCACGTCCAAACTCATGTATAGTGCCTTTGATACGTTCGCATAAATTTTTGATATCTGATATACTTGAACATACTTTACCTTTATTATCAAAATAAGGAAGAGAAGCAGCTTTTATAACAACTTCTTTTGAATACAAAAGAGGTTCCATAGAAGTTTCTGTAACGAGTTCACCTTTTCTATCTTTTGTTAATTGATAGCAGAAGAATGCGCCGAAGCAGTTGAAGAAGCATGCTATGGATAAATCATAGTATTCTTTATCATCTAATTCTTTTATTTTACTTTCAAACTGAGGAATTAGGAATTTTTCGACAAATACATTAGCATCCTTAGTAATTTTAATATTTTCTTCTTTTGATTTTTTTTGGTTAATAAAGTTATACGAAAATATAGCATGAAAGGTATCATTTTCTTTGGGATTATCACTATACTTATCAAGATTTATATTAATATTTGGCAGATAATTTGAGACTGCATAACTTACTACATCAGATGTATACTCACTGCTAGTTTCAAATGTTACGATATTTTCTTTATCATAACATTTAAAGTAAGAGCCAAGAGGAGTAGAGTATACTTCCGCAAATAGCTTTGTTTTTGACGGAAGTCTTTCTTGGTCAAAAGAAAGAAAAAGGTCAACCAGATATTTGTCTACAAAGGTTTTAACTGAGTTTTCAAATTCTTCTGATTTTTGCTTTTTTTTGCTATTAGCAATAAGGGAGCGCTCTTTTTTTATATTAAAAAGAGCATCAAATGGATTAGTTTTAGCATTATCTTTCATAGATATAAATCCTCCTAAAAAATTTTTTAGTATTAAGGTATAAATTTGCAAAAGTATTATATCACAGTGAATATCATAAATCAATGAAAACATAAAAACATATGTACAAAAAAAGAAAAGGAAATTAATCCTTTTCTCTGATTGTATTTTTTCTTAATTGTCTTAAATTTATTTTTTGCTAATAATTTCTTTATATTTTGCAATAACTTTTTCCTCTATCATCTTTCTTGCTTCAGGGGTAATAGGATGGACTATGTCCTGAAATTCTCCATTTGAAGTTTTTCTACTGGGCATAGCTAAAAATAGTCTATCTGTACCTTCAATAATCTTGATATCATGCACTACAAGTGCATTATCCAAAGTTATAGAAGCAATGCCTCTCATTCTTGTATTTGAATTAGGAGTTAATTTCTTTATTTTTATGTCAGTTATTTTCATAGTGTTTTTACTACCTTTCTTAAATGTTTTTCATTATTGTTTAAAAAGCTTATTTGGCTTCACTTGGAAGTTCAAGTTTAAAAACAATTTTCTCCATTTGTGATTCGAAGTCATTTGATTTTTGAGAGGTATCATCAGTGTTATCATTAATACTTAATGTACAAATGTTAGCAGTTACAGGTTCAAGTTTTCTTTTGTCGTTATTGCATATTTCAGCAGCTCTTCTTATAACCTCAGGTTTGTAATGTACAAATTCAGCATTAGATTTCTTATCAAAGACAGAAGAGAACTTTTCTTCATGTACATTACCTATAAAAAATGCTCCATAGGGTGTAATAAATAGAGTTAAGAACACCTCTTTATAATCAGGGTTATTGCATGCTACATTGCCAAGTTCAGGAAGTAAGAAATGGTAAATAAACTGTCTTGCATCTTCTGTCAGTACTTTATCCTCATGTTCCTCTTTTTCTGCGTTAACATAATTTTGGCAAAATGTATAATGGCAACAATATAAATCTTCACCAGCATAAGATTCATAAAGTTTAAAAGCATGTTTATTAGGATTAAATCTCGAAACGGCATTGTATACAATTTCTGAGTTATAATCTGTAGAAACATCATTAAAACTTGTTGTCCCTGAATCATTATAGCATTCATAACTAATTGAATGAGGAGTAGTGAATATATTTAATTTAATAACATCATTAGAAGGTACCTGGTTTTTATCGATTTTATCGAAAACTCCAGGTATAAAGACGTCTAAGAACTCCTGCGATTTCTTATCGAGATTTGCCTGATATTCTTTAGACTTATCTGATCTTTCCTTTAAGGCTTCATCCCGAGCTTTTATAATTTCTTCTACTGAATACATTCCTCTATCTTTTGGTGCCATAATAATTTTCCTCCTTAAAAAGTAAAATTTTAATAGTTATCTTAGTTGTGTCTTGCTTTTAACTACATTTGAAACTTTTTAAAACGATATACTAAGAATTACTTTTAAAAGGAGTAATTCTTATTTTATCATCGCCAAAGCGTCTTCTGTAATCTCCACATGTTGCATACCCGTTTTCAAAAATGATTGTACAAGAGTTATCCTCATTAATTTCTACATAAAATGTTTTCTCTGTCTTAGAAAATTTATCCCACTTTGTAATTTCTTCAATCACATGGGCCATTTTTTCAGTGTCGGCTCTGTCAAATGAAAGTTCAATCCATGTATAATCTGCATGAATAATAAAATTTACATCTTCAAACT
The DNA here is from genome assembly GCA_964642045.1 of uncultured Clostridiaceae bacterium. Classification (GTDB taxonomy): domain Bacteria; phylum Bacillota; class Clostridia; order TANB77; family CAG-465; genus RGIG5057. Next base: position 6,925 of record CAZXLZ010000028.1, on the reverse strand, counting down.
TTGCCATAACACAATTACAGAACTTAGGACTAGCTACGACCTTAAAACGATTTTTATCGCTATTTAGCTTTGAAGTCAAATACTCAATCACTTCGCTATCAGAAAAAGTCTGCAACTCTACCCATCTGTCTTCACGTTCAAAACTAATAGACATATTATTTTTCCTCCTTAAAAAGTAAAATTTTTAATAGTTATCTGAGTTAATCCTTGCTTCAAATATAACGGTCTCACAATTACTCATAGGTAATAGATTTTTTGCTGATGTATCGTCAAAAGTCCCATGTGAGTCTAGCCTAAACAGATGATATTCCTTAGCAAGTTCTTTTGCTGCTGATATAGCTTGTCTAGTATAATTTACAGGTTTTGTTAGAAGCTTTTGTGTTTTTGGATCTATACATATCTGAAAACATCCTATATCAGTTAAAACGAATTCTATACCTACATGCTCATCACTAATACGTGTAGCAATTCCATTTCGAGCATAACCTCCTGAAAGTATTCTGCCTTTTTTTACGGATATGTACAAATCTGCAAGCTCTTTTATAAGATAGTTTTCAATAAACTGTCTTGCTTCTTTTTCAAATTCAAGTGAATTAATCTGAGGTTTAGGGCGGCCAAAAGTAAACTCTTCATAAGTTTCAAAGAAAGGTGGTTTTACGGTTTCTCTATCTAAGAGCTTAATTCCATTAGGTAAAGTCGACTTACATGCCTCATCAATAATTTCTAATGTGATAGTATTATCTTCGGTTATAAACTTATATGACTTTTCATCTTTTGCCTTACCTTTATAAATTCTGCTTCCATGAGGTGTAGCAAGGAACTTAAGTGCAATATCATGTGAGCCGTATCCTTCAAAGGATTTTAAAAGATAATTTGCAAGAAAACGAGATACAACTTGATTTTTTTTGAATTCTTTTGAAAGGATATCTTCGTCCATTCCTTTCACGATTTCAGCATAGGCTTTCTTAATTTCTACTACTGCGTCCATATAAAAAATTCCTCCTAAAAATTTTTTTTGAAATTAGGGTTTAAATTTGTGAATCTATTATATCACAGTGCATGTAGTAAGTCAATGATAACATAAAAACAATAGAAACCAAAGTATCTATTGTTTTTAATAATATTATTCTACTGTAACTGATTTAGCTAAATTTTTAGGTTTATCTATATCGCAGTTTCTAAGTTTAGCGGTATAGTAAGATATAAGCTGCATCATAGTAACTGCAAGCATAGGAGAGGTGAAAGAAGAAGAAGAAGGGATAACTATTTTTTCATCATAGAAATCGGCATTTACATCTAAATCTTTTGATACCATATATATTATATATGCACCTCTTGCTTTAGTCTCCTTTATATTACTTATAGTTTTCTCCACTAATTTCTTATCTGTTGCAACCGCAATAACAGGAATACCATCTTCTATTAAAGAAATAGTACCATGTTTAAGTTCGCCAGCAGGGTAGGCTTCAGAATGCATATATGAAATCTCTTTTAATTTTAAAGAGCCCTCCATAGAAGTTGCGTAATCTATACCTCTACCTATGAAGAATAAGTCTTCATTTTCACATATTCTGCTAGCAATCATTTTAGCAACATCAGTTTTAGCTAAAACTTCTTCTATATATTTATATACATTTTGCATATCAGCTTTTATTTCATTTATCATCTCATCAGTCATATATTTTTTTGCTAGTTTTAAAGCTATAATTGAAAGCACTGCTACCTGAGTTAGATATCCTTTAGTAGTTGCAACGGCAATTTCAGGACCAGCATATGTATAAATAAGTATATCAGATTCTCTTGCAATAGTGGAACCTATAGCATTTACAATTCCAAGAATTGTTGCACCATTTTCTTTTGCCATACGAAGAGCAGCAAGACTATCAGCTGTTTCACCTGACTGTGAAATTATTATAACTAAAGTTTTATCGTTGATTATAGGGGTTTTGTACCTATATTCTGATGCAATTTCAACGTTTACAGGAATTTTTGCAAAATTTTCTATTAAATACTTTCCGGCATAGCCCTGCATGCATGGCGCTTCCACATGCAACTATATCTATCTTATCATATTTAGATAAATCTAATTTTTGCAAATCACTATCTTCTGATAGATACTTTTTATATAAGTTATGAGTAGCTCTAGGTTGTTCATGCATTTCTTTTAGCATAAAATGTTCATATCCATTCTTGTTATATTCTTCAGATGACCAATCTGCTATATTAATATCTTTATATTGCTTTTCTAATTTATCGTTTACTACTACATAATCATCTTTCGATATTTTTCCAAACTCATTAGATTCTAGCTTTACAAATTTATTTGTGCATTCTAATATAGCAGAAATATCAGAAGCAGCAAAATTGCCTTCATCAGAGATACCAATAATTAATGGACTATCTTTTCTTGCTACATATATATTTTCTTTATCATCATCAAATATTATAGAAAGGGCAAATGAACCTCTGAAATTTGAACAAGCCTTAGCTATAATTTCAAGTTTATCTAGAGTAGGTGAGTTTTTAAAAATGTAGTCTATATATCCACAAGCGACAGCTGTATCTGTTTCTGATTCAAATTTATATCCTTTTTCTTCTAAGACATTTTTTAGCTCCATATAGTTTTCTATTATTCCATTATGTACTAAACAAACACTTCCAACTTTGTGTGGATGTGCATTTATGCTATTTGGCGCTCCGTGAGTCGCCCATCTAGTATGACCTATAGCGGCCTCAAATTTTGTATCGTTTTTATCAAGTAATTCTTCTAAATTACTTATTCTTCCTTCGGATTTATACATAGCTGAATCTTTATCTTTAGACATAAGATATATACCTGCTGAATCATAACCTCTGTATTCTAATTTTTTTAATCCAGAAATAACTTTTAAACAGGCATCATCTTCTTTCCCTATGTATCCAATTATTCCGCACATAAAATATTACCTCCTATATATGTTTTACATATCTTTTGTTACAATAATAGATTTTGATTTTTGTAATATGTATAACGAACAACATATAATGTCCGCAAGTAGTATCCGCTGATATAATTCGATAAACTACTGACCTCGTCAGCTATATAAAAATATAGCCCATGCGCTAACTAAAAAACTGTTATAATTTCACCTCCCGAAAACATTTTTTAAGCTTATCCGTATTTTAATATATAATTTAATTAAAGTCAAGAAATATATATTTTTGACATTTAATATCAAAATATATTAGTATAACTATATTGAAAATAACTAAAAGTTATGATAAAATCTAACAAAATAGAGGTGTGATAGATGAATAAAAAAAGTGGTATAAGCTTAGTAGTGCTAGTTATAATGATTATAATCATACTAATACTTAGTTCTGTAGTATTTCTTGATTTTAATAGTTCAAAAAACAGTATTTCTGAGGCAACTGAGGCAAGAATAAAAAGCGATATAACTACATTTAAGGATGAACTAAATATGAATCTTGCCAAAAATCCAAGAATTGATCTTACTCTTGTTTCTATAGATGATGATAGAATAACTGAAGAAGAGAGAGTAAAAAAGCTATTAGAATATATACCTGGTATAGAAGATGCCAGAATAAATAGTAATATAGATTATGCATCTATTCTAACTATCCAAGAAGGAAATTTAAAACTTTATGATGAGCTTACACTATATGGAAAGGGTATAAATATTCCAAGTAGTATAAAAAATGTAATTTTAGAAAATATAACAACTTATACAAAATAATATTTTATAGTTTCATGAATATACTTGAGATAGGTGATATTTGTGAAAAAGAAAAAAATATTTAGCGTGCTAGGTGTAACTTTATGTGTTGTAGCTGTAGCTATAAGTATATTTAGTCTAAGATTTGATGATAAAATAGGAGATAAGATAACAAACGTTATATCAACAAATACGAATAATATAGATACATTTATAGAAAGCGTGGCAAGTGTGCTTCTTTCAAGTTATGAAATTGATATAACGGGTGATGTGTTAAGAGAAGATCAAAAAAAATATATAACAGATATGTATATACTTCAAAATAGAGAGAAGTATATAGATATAATAACAGATGATAATGGTAAAAATATTATAAACGTATTAGATTACAAAGCTGCTTATTACTATCTTTTTAATGAAAGCTATAATGACGGTAATGATGGATATGTTTATTTAAATGATCTAAATATGGAAAAATTTCATATAAACTCATATAGTATTTTATCATATGGATCAGAAAATGATATACATAAAGTTAAAGTGGAGTATACACAAAAATTTTTAGATAAAGAATTTTCTTGCACCGCAAACTATAGTATAGGCTATGGTGATAATAAATATTATTTGGTTGGTTTTACTATATCTAGATAAAAGGAGAGTTTTAAAGTGGAAAAAATGAAAGAAGTAACTAAAGATGTTAAAGTTAAAAATAAGAAAAAAGTAGAAAAATCTGATAAGAAACACAAAAAAGGTTTAATAATAATATTAATTATAGTTATAATACTTATATTATTAGTGGCTCTAAGTACTTTTATAGCTAAACTTGTATTTGACTATATAACATATAACAATTTATCAAAGTTAAGGGATACTGAAGTATATGAGATAACTAGTTATTTTCCAAAAGTATTTTTAAGTAAAAAGAATGTAGAACTTATAAAAGAGAAAAATATACTTTTTAGTGTAAATTACAAAGGCGAAAATGTAGTGTTTATGTCTGAGGACGTTAAAACTAAAAATGTGGTTAAAATTTGTAGGGAAAAAAGAAACTTTGATGAAATAGAAAGTCTTGCTACTTATGATACACTTTATGTAGGTAATACTAATTTTGCAGAAATTTATATGAAGCTTCCTAAATATTTATCAAAGTATGATACATTTGATGTATATACTTTAAATCCTGACATGACATGTACTTTGGTGATATCTAAACTTTCTAAAGATGAGCTTGGAAATATACGAATAACATATAATGATAAAGATGCTCTAGGATACATTATCACACATATAGAAACTAAAGATATTATAATTAATGATTTGGTAGAGGGAGTGATAGGTATAGGTAAAGGCGAGGAAAAATCATTAAGCGTAGAGATAAAACCAGATAATGCTACAATAAAAGATGTAAAAATAGTTTCTGAAAATGAAGAAATAGTAAAAGTTTCTGAAAATAATAGTTTAATGGGTGTAAATGTTGGAGATGCTACTGTTAGTATCTGTGTAGAAAACGTGGTAAAAGAAGTGAATGTTCATGTTTCTAATCCAGTTAAGGCTATTGTTTTAAATACAGGTGGATTAAATCTATATGTAGGTTCAAGTTTTGAAATCACATATTCTGTTCAGCCAGAGGATGCTGAAAATAAAGAGGTAGTATTTGAAATAGATAATACTGAAGTTGCTGTAGTAGAAGGAACTGTAGTTAAAGCTTTAAAAGTTGGAAGTGCAAATTTAACTGTTAAATCTGCTGTATATGAAATATCACAGGTAGTACCTATAAATGTAGTAGAAGCTATAAAGCCGGGAACAGTAGCAACTAATCTTACATATGTAAATGGTATTCTTATAGCTAATAAAACATATAGTCTTCCAAGAGATTATAATCCAGGTGGACTAACTGCCGAAACAATGGCTGCATTTAATAATATGAAAGCTGCCGCTGCAAAAGAAGGATTGAACTTTTGGATTTCTTCAGGATTTAGGTCATATAATACTCAATATAATTTATATAATAACTATGTAGCATCTTATGGTCAAGCTGCAGCTGATACCTTCTCTGCAAGAGCAGGACATTCAGAGCATCAAACAGGTCTTGCTATGGATGTAAATTATATTGAAGATTGGTTTGGAGATACTAAAGAGGGAAAGTGGCTTGCTGATAATGCACATAAATATGGCTTTATAATAAGGTATCCTAAGTCTAAAGAGGCTATAACAGGTTATAAATACGAGCCTTGGCATATTAGGTATTTAGGAGTAGATATAGCAACAGATGTGTATAATAGTGGTCTTTGTTTAGAAGAATATTTAAATATAACATCAAAATATAATGAGTAAATATACAAAATAGGAGAAATTTTAATATATGAATAAAAAAATAATTATGCCAGTAATTATAATAATTTGTATAATTATAGTTGCATTTATTGCATATCATTTTATATCGATATATATTATAGAGCATCCAAAGAATAAGTATGTACTTGGAGAAGAAGTTATAGTAGCAGATAACACAGAAGAAGATGAAGAAAGATATGATGAATATATTTATAACTATAATATTAGTAATGTGAATACTGAAATAACTGAGTTTGAACTATATATTTATTCAGCAGATGGTATACCTAAAAAATTAAGTGATTTGCCACTTCCAAGAAAAATAATATATTATCATAAAGGAGTTCCATACGTTTTTAAATATGGAAGTGAGTATTATAATGAAATAATCGAAATTAATAACAGGAGAGATACAGGAAATGTAAGTACACATATGTATTTTACTATGCTGCATGGGCCAGTATCTGATTTGATATTGAATATAGATATTTTAGAGTACTATTATGATGAAGAAGATTCTACTTATTTTAATCTAGATGAATATTGGTTTATGGGAAAAAAATACAAAATATATTGGGCAGATAATTATGTTGGTTTAAGTAATGCAACAGAACTACGAAGTTTTTTAAACTCAATCATACAAAAATACTAAATAAAAATGGAGGTAACTTGTTAGTTGCTTCCATTTTTATTGATATATATTTAAAAATTTGTGTGAAATATGGTTGTCTAGTTTTGTCTTATTTTGTCGAAAACAATATATTTTATTGAATTGTTTTCTATTTGTTATATTATATCAATAATTAATTTTCAAATTTTGTTTTTAAAGGAGTCTTATATTATATGTAAATTAGTAATTTAGCTTGTAATCTTGT
>CAZXLZ010000027.1:0-15948 GCA_964642045.1 uncultured Clostridiaceae bacterium | reverse complement strand
ATTTTATATTTTAATAATCTATTATATTTTAATTTAATTTATGTTATCATATATTAATACATATTTGACAATCAAGCTTTATAATGGTATAATACACCAAAGAATTAGCTAAAAATCTGTTATAATTATAAGGAGGAAAAATTTTAAATCCATAAACTAAAAACTCATACTAAAAAGGAGAAATTATTATGATTGAAATTCAAAAAATTAAGCCCGGTGGTCATGTTACTATTGGAAATGGTGTTTTTATTCGGGAATTAGAAGGCTCTGTTTTACATGTAGGTGAGGTTAAACCATTTAAGTTTGTTTTATTTTGCAATCCTGAGGATGAAATTAGCATAATAACCTTAAGTGAAGGTGAAAGAAAAGTTTGCTTCATCAAGAAAAATAACTATTTACGTGCTATTAATAACTCAAACCTCATTGAAATGCCAAATGATATTGAATTTAAAAATACTTTCGAGCCTAAGATGCATTATGATGATGGAATTTATGTAGAATATGCGGTAGGTAATAAGCATGGCGTTTTGTGTGTTTCACCAAAGTATATAAAAGACGTTATTTTGCCTGAAAGTAATTTTGGTGAGATTTACTTTGAAAATGGCGTGTTTTATGCTACTGTAAATGATGAAGTGGAAACTATCAATAAATACCATATTCTCAATGAAGAAGGCAGTTTTATATTTTCAAGTAACCGAAAATGCAAAAAGGTTACAGGTCATCAAGTATATTTTTATGACAGGTTTATTTGCTGTAAGATTGTTGAGCAAATAGGTTCAGATAACTTTAAAATTGCAGTGGATGATGTTTCATATGGTGGGCTAGTAGTAATTAATAAAGATTTTACTAAATCACTTGACTTTGATGAAAAGATAGAGTCTGTTGAGATTAAAGAATTGATAATAGGAACCTTAAGAAATAATATTATCAAAGTGTGCAGCGAAAAGTATAAACATTATTATGCACTTGTAGGTAAATCCTCTGATGATGTTCAGTTATTGAGACTACACATGTCTCCTAAGAATGACAGGGTAGAGGTTTGGAATAAAAAAATTATTATAACAGAATATGCTGATGATGGTAGAATCGTTAGGTTAGTAGCTATAGGGAAGAGTAATAACAAAGAAAGTTATTTAGGAGAAGATTATTACAAGCTTTCACTTGGATGTAAGTCAGAAATAAAGTTTATAGCTCAACTTCCTAGAAGCGATGTAGGTAGAAAGTATTATAGCGTAGATGGAAGCCACATATATGTTGCAAAGGCAGATAAAGTAAATATTTTTGAAGAACTATGTAGCGGTTTAGATGCAGATGATTTTAAAATGTATCGTAATGACAAAGGAGGAGATACTGAGATTAGTTATTACTTTGTTGGCTTTAAATCAGGCATGCCCAACTTAGTTGTAGGGTATAACAGTGAAGATAAAGAAGTAATTAAAAGTAAATTTGACAAAGTACATAAAGGAATAAGAGAGGATTTCTTTATATGCAAGGCTAAAAATACTATATTTATAATAAGTAAATCTCTTTCTTCAAATGTTGTAACTAAAGGAACTGACTTTTCATTTAAATATAAGATGGACATATTTGGGGATAAAGAGCAAGTTTATTTTATTAACAAAGCAAAAAATGAATTTCAGATTTTTTATCAGGATGAAAAACGCATAGAAGTTTAATATTATACTTTTATTCTCTGGTAGTAATTTTACTACTGGAGAATTTTTTGCAAATAAGTTAACTGTATTTGATTATATATGTATATATATGGTTGACAAGTTTACTTAAAAATGGTATAATATATGCGTAAATTAATTAAGAATCTATTATGAATATAAGGAGGAAAATAATTTTAATTTTAAATAAGTATTCTAGGAAAAACAACAAAAAAAGAAAAAGGAGCATATTATGACAAATACTAAAAAATTATTACCTAACACTATTGAGAAGTTTGGGGAAAAACTTATTTTTTGGCTTCCTACTGGAGAAATAACACTTGGCAACACATCAACTGTTATTATGAAGCCTGATTTGGAAGATGAGGTAATTTTTATCACAGTTGATAATGAAGTAGACTCTGTAAGTTTCTTTAAGGTAAACGGTACATACCGTGCGCTTTGGTTCGGTGATTCAAATTTTTGTGAATTACCGGAAGACGTAATATTTGAAAATATTTTATACTATGAAGATGGAATAGCGTATATTAAGTATAGCGTGAACCAAAAATGCGGCGTTATACGTGTAGATTCCGAAAGGATAAGTATCATTATTTCTCATGAAGAGGGATTTGATGATATAACCTATGAAGATGGAGTCTTCTTTGCTTTTAATAGCAGCCACAATAACTACTGGCTTATTGACAAGCAAGGAAATAAGAACTATATATGCAGAGAAAAGGTTAGGAAGGTAGAGGGCTATAGCATAATATGGTTTGGCAATAATAAAATCTCTTGCGATGTTGTTACTAAATGGTTTTATGGTGAAATATCTATTATGAATGATCTACTGTACAATAAAAGCAAGACCTGGTCAGATGATGAGAGGTTAAGGCTTGAAATTTTTGTACCTGATAATGATAAAATACAGGAGGTTAAGGTACTTAAAAATATTGAAGCTAAATGTGCCACGATTTTAATGGTAAAATGCGAAAATAACGCTTACTATTATGCCTTAAATGAGAAAAAGGAATGCTTTGAGCTTTTAACTTCTACTACACCCAATGCATCTGTAAGTTATGAAAAAAGTTGTATTGTGATTTCAGAAACTGTAGATGATAAGTGCATAGGCGTAACGTCTATATATTGGGATATAAAAAATAGGTGTTATTCACACAAAAAACTTCAGTGTAAATCTGAAATTACATGTATCGGTTATGTAAGTGATGAAGTGGGTTGCTTGTATTTAGTGGATAATACTATATTGTATAGAAGAACACTAAATGAAGTTTCGCCAAGCTTTGAAAAAATCTATGAGAATGACATGCTTGATGATTTTAAAGTCTTTTCTTCTAATGAAATAGTTGATGAGAGTGAAGAAATATATAAAGAATTTAATGTCTACATTATAGGCTTTAAAGCTGGCAAACCTATTTCGGTTATTAAATATGATTCATCTTTTAAAGAAGTTGCAGAAAAGGATATTGATAATTTTTCACAAGGCTTTGACGAAAATAGCTTTATATGCAAGATAGGAGAATATGTATTTGTTATTGATACTAAAGAAGAGTACATACCTGTTTTAACAAAGGGAGAAAGATGTTACACAAAATATTTAGTTCGTAAGGGCCGTAAAGATGAAAAGATATATATTGTAGAAAAAGGTGATGATAGAATTCAGACTTTTTCTGTAGGTTATATTAAGTAACTCATAACTTTATATTCCCAAGTAGTGATTTTACTACTTGGGAATTTTTATATAATAATATACATTACTAATTTAACAATATACATATTAGAATAATTTATACTTGCAAAAGAGCCTCTAGTGTTATATAATAATGTTACTTGGAGGAAGGTTATGTTATTAGACAAAATTTGCCTCATATGCGCGGCAACTTTTATAATTTTTCTACTTTTCAGAAAATACATAAATGGATATACAAAATTTAACTTAGTCTCAATACTTGTATCTATTTGTGCTTTATCGATATATATATATTCAAGCATAAAATCAGTTAAATTATATTTGTACATACAAGTTATACTAGCTTTAGCTATGTTTGGACTGCCACTTATCGTATATTATATATTTGACAAAGATAAAGAAGTTGATATGACAAATATATATTCAAAAGTAGAAAAGTATATATATGAAAAAAATACAAACGCTGCTAGAAAATGTATAAATAAGTACTTAGAAACGAATGAAGAAGATTCACAAATATACCTATTTTTAGGCTTGTGTGATAAGATAGATAAAAAGTATGAAGCGGCAACTACTAACTTTATGAAAGCTATAGAAAAGGATAAAGATAATTATTTAGCATATTATCATTTAGGAACAATACTTGAAAAAGAAGGAAAAATTGATACAGCAACTGTTATGCTTACAAATGCCAATAAGATAAAACCTGATTTTTATGATGCAGCAGAGCTTTTAGGAATTTGTTATACATCACAAAGAAAATACAGTGATGCTGAAAATGTATATTTAAATGCCTTAAAATATCATCCTGATTCATATGAACTTAATTACAATATAGCGGTTATAAACTTAGAAAGAGGATATGTAGATGAGGCAGAGGAATATTTAATAAAAGCAGTAAATCTTTCAAATAAACCATATGGAGCATGTTATAGTTTAGGAAATATATACACAAAAAGAGGAAAATATCAAAATGCAATAGAAAATTATAAAGTGGCAAGGTTAGATGTAGATTTAGCACCGCTTGCTTGTTATAAAATGGCAGTTGTATACTCTAAAATGAGGGAATATGAAAAAGGGGCTATATGCTTAAAGTATAGTATTTTACTTGATAGAGTTTTTTTAGAAAAAGCAAAATCAGAAATATCTTTTGATAAAATAATTATGAATTTAACGGCTTTTTCCGAAGGTGTAGAGAATATTAAAAAGAAAACAAAAGAGGAAACATTTAAAGAAAAAGTAATGAATTTTCTTTCATCAGATGAATTTTTAGATGAAGCTGCAATAGATAGTATTCTTGATTAATAAATATATATATAATTTAAACTTACATAAAAGAAAAGCCAAAGCGCACCTCTTATGTAAGTTATTTTTATATAAAAATGATGAAATAGTTATTGATAAAATAAGTATTATATGTTAAAATTTCTTTTAAGGAGTTGCTATATATGTCAAAAGTGGATTTTCAAGAGTTATTAAATGAAGAAATAGTTGTTAAGGGAAGAAATAAGAATAATGAAGTTTTGTTAGAAGTACTTGAAAAAAAGACAAATGATAAAAAACAAAATTTCTTAGAAGAATTTAATAAATTATTAGTAAGAGATATAAAAGAGGATAAAACTATTCAAGATAGAGTAAGTAAGGATATAAAAGCTAAGGAAGATAAAAAAGAAGACTTATCTGATGAAGATATGCTTATTTCTGATATGATAAAAAATGATGAAGAAACAACTAAGGAAGAAGATAAGAAAGAAGAAGCTGAAATAAGTGAAAATTTTGGAGAAGAAGTATCTACTGAAGAAATTGAGGCAAAATATGAAAATGAAGACTTAACTAATTCACAAAAGGCGTATGCATATATATATGAAAAGGCAATGAAAGAATACTTCAAACTTAAAATGAGTATAGAAAGGCAGAATATAAAAGATGGAGAGCTAGATACTGATGATAGAAACTTTTTAAGGCTTATGAGGCTAAAGGAAGTTGCAACAAAAGCAGAACTTTGGTTTAAAAATTCTACTCATGGAAGTTATATAGGTGAAAAAATTGAGTCTATTGGAGAAATGGAAAAAAGTTCGTCATATGAAGTAAGTCAGTATCAAAAGCAAAATAATAAGCAGCATGAAGCTTCAAAAGAAAAAATAGACAGTATTAATACTGAAATTGATTCAACACTTGATGAAATTAACTCACTTGCTCAAAGTCTTGATTCATTAGAGGGAGTAGCTAAGAGTGATGCGCTAGGCAAAATGGATGACCTAAATAAAAAATATATAGACCTAAATAAACAGTTAGAAGCAATGACTCCAGATGCAATTGAGCTAGCAAGACAGGAAGAAAAACTAAAACAGCAGTCAGATATAGAAGATAGAGAGTTTGGATACGTTGATGAAAGAAAAAGTAGAAAATCTACTAATGTAACATCAAAGGAATATGCAAGAGAAAAACATGTAGATAGCAAAAAGGAAGATTTAACCGAAAATGGCATAGTTTCATCTAATGAAGCTTTAGAAATAACAGCAACAGATGTTAAAAATACAATTGAAAAATCAATACAAGATGCAATAGATAATAAGAATTATGCCTTAGCAGCAGAGCTTGTTGATAATTATCAAAAGACATTAACAAGTGATGTAAATTCGAAAGACGATAAAGAAGTAGAAAAAAAAGCTGAAGAATTTAGAAAGGAAATAGATGAAAATATTGATACTCAAATCGAAGAAGAAGAGCTAGATGATTCAGATTTAACTACAAATATAATAACAGGTGTAGCAGTAGGCGCAGCCGCTTCGGTAGTTATGGGGGCAGGTTATCCTACAATACATTCACAAAGAAGCATAGAGATTTCTGGACTAAATGATATAAAACAACCAGAAGAAATTGCAGAAGATACTGCATTAAATCCTGATAAAATGGAAGAAGTAGAAAATATTTCAGAAGGTAAGAAAGCAAATAAGAATAGAGAGGAAACTATAGATAAACAAATATAGTTAATCAAAAAAAGAAAGAGGTATGATATATTATGGGACTTGTTACAACAAGAGAAATGTTTGAAAAAGCCGCAAAAGGCGGTTATGCAATAGGTGCATTTAATGTTAATAATATGGAGATAGTACAAGGAATTGTAGAGGCAGCAAATGAATGTAATTCACCAGTTATACTTCAGGTATCAGCTGGGGCTAGAAAATACGCAAATCCTATATACTTAAAAAAATTAGTAGAAGCAGCTATTGAGTGTAATAAAGAGGCAGGTAAAGATATACCTATAGCACTTCACTTAGATCATGGTGCAGATTTTGAAATATGTAAAGACTGTATAGATAGTGGATTTACATCAGTAATGATTGATGGCTCTAAGTACAGTTTTGAAGAAAATGTTGCGCTTACAAAAAAAGTAGTGGACTATGCACATATGCATGGAGTTTCTGTTGAGGCTGAGCTTGGAAAACTTGCAGGTGTTGAAGATGATGTAAATGTATCTTCAGATGATGCAAATTATACAGATGTAAATGAAGCTGTAGAATTTGTTACAAGAACAGGTTGTGATTCACTTGCTATTGCAATTGGCACAAGTCATGGTGCATATAAATTTAAAGGCGAGCCTCGTCTTAGATTTGATATACTAGAGAAAATATCTGAAAGGCTTCCTGAAGGATACCCAATAGTTCTTCATGGAGCATCATCTGTTCCACAGGAATTTGTGGAAAAGTGTAATAAATATGGTGGAAATATACCAGGTGCAAAAGGAGTTACAGAAGAACTTTTAAGAAAAGCTGCAACAATGGGAGTTTGTAAAATAAACATAGATAGCGATATAAGACTTGCAATGACAGCAAATATAAGGGAAGTATTTAGTGAAAATCCTGAAGTGTTTGATCCAAGAGAGTATCTAGGAAAAGCAAGACAGGCAGTAAAAGATATGGTAAAACATAAAATAATAAATGTACTTGGCTCAGAAAATAAGGTTTAATATTATATAAAAATAGCAGGAGAATACGAATGAAAATTTTAATATATATAGTTTTTATGGGGCTTTCACTCGCACTTGGTGCTGCGCTTGATAGAGTTCTAAATATGAATAAATTTAAAGAACATAAGGAGATAAAAAAACAAGCTACTACAGATCAGCTAACAGGAAAAGGAAACAGGCGTAAATTTGTTGAAGATACTGAAAGGTTAATATCAGAAAAGAAAAAATTTGCAGTTTGTTTTATGGATCTTGATGGATTTAAACATATAAATGATACTATGGGTCATGATGCAGGAGATATGCTACTTATTGAGCTTGGAAAAAAATTAGATTTGAGCCTTCCTAAAACTGCTGAGTCGTATAGACTTGGAGGCGATGAATTCGCTATTTTGATGAAGAATATAAATACAGTTGAGGAAATAACAAGAAATCTAGATAATCTAAAGAAAGGCCTTATAGAACCTATTGTCATAGATAATGTTAAAATCATGCTTGAATACAGTATGGGAGTTGCTGTATATCCAACAGACGCTGAAAATAGGAGTATGCTGATGACATATGCAGATGATGCTATGTATTATATAAAAGAACATGGTAAGAATGATTATTATTTTCATAACAAAGTTTTAAAAACTAAACTTGAAAATAAAAATAAGATGGAAGTAAGTCTAAAAGAGGCTATAGCTAAAGAAGAGTTTGAAGTAGAATATACACCAAGAATTAATCTTAAAAATAATAATCTTATATATTTAGAAGCAAAGATAGTATGGAATCATCCAGTTCTTGGCAAAATTGAAGAAGAATATTTCATGAAAAGTGCTGAAGAACTAGGAATGATTACAACTTTAGATGAGTATTTGATAAACAAAGCATGTAAGAAAGTAGTAGAAATAAAAGAAAATCAGAATGTAGATGTTAAGATGTTTGTTAATATATGTAACGTACATGTATCAAGACATGATTTTGTAAATAGGTTAAAGGCTAATATAGAAAAATACAATCTTCCAAAAGGAAGCTTAGAACTTTGCTTTAATGATAGAATAACGATAAAAGATTTAAATAGTTATAAATTTTTTGCAGAAAAAATGTCAGAAATTGGAACTGATATATGTATATCTAGTTTAGAGCTTAGACTTGATACTTTAAGAACATTTAAAGAAATAGATATTAGGTCAGTTAAGCTTGATGTAACAAACTTAAATGGCAAATCTGATTTTAATAATGCAGTAATTAGTGATATAGTTAATTTATGCAAAGACTTAGGTTATACAGTATATATTGTTGGATTAAATGATAATAAAGAGATTGAAACTGTGTCAAAAACAGATATCGACTGCGTGCAGGGAGATATTATACATAAAAGTATTGAAGAAAATAAGGTTTCTGAATTTATAGATAGCTATGATAAGTTTATAAAATCAAAATTTAGTAAGTAAAAAGAAAGAGGCTTAATTTATGGAATTATTAAAGAAAACTGTTTTAATAACTGGCGGTGCAAAGGGAATTGGAAGGCAGATTGCAATAGCATTTGGAAGAGAAGGCTATAATGTGTGTATAACATATAACACATCTTTAGACGATGCAATGGAATTGAAGCAAAGAGGCTTTGACGTGTATAAAGTAGATGTTACAAAGGAAAATGAAGTTACTGAGTGTGTAGAAGAGATAGTTAAAAAATATGGAAAAATTGACTGCCTTATAAACAATGCTGGAATTTCAGAAATAAGGCTTTTTACAAGTATTACAGAAGAAAGATTTAAACATATGCTTGATACTAACTTAACAGGTGCATTTAATATGTCAAAAGCAGTTATAGCAAAATCTATGCTAAACAAAAAAACTGGAAATATCATAAATATTTCTTCAATATGGGGAAAAGCGGGCGGCTCTTGTGAAGTCCATTATAGTGCATCTAAGGCTGGACTTATAGGAATGACTAAAGCTTTAGCTAAAGAGATGGGTCCATCTAATATTAGAGTAAATGCAATAGCTCCGGGGGTTATAAAGACTGATATGTTAAAAGGATTTACAGATGAAGAGCTTGAAAATTTAAAAGATCAGATACCGCTTGGAAGAATTGGAATGCCAGAAGATGTAGCAACAGTTGCTGTATTTTTAGCTTCTGATTCAGCAAAATATATAACAGGTGATGTAATTACTGTAGATGGCGGAATGTACATGTAAGGGTGAATGGTTTTGAACATAGAAGAAAAAAATAGAATTGAAAATATGCTTGTGCTTGAGCATAGCTTAAAAGAAAAAGGTTATAAATATATTGCTGGAGTAGATGAGGCAGGAAGAGGTCCACTTTGTGGTCCTGTTGTTGCTGCAGCAGTTATACTTCCTGAAAATATAGATATAGAAGGAATAAATGACTCTAAAAAAATATCTGAAAAGAAAAGAGAAAAACTTTATGAGGAAATAATAGATAAAGCTTTAGCATATGGAGTTGGCATTTCAGATGTTGATGTTATAGAAAAAGTTAATATATTAAATGCTACGAAGCTTGCTATGAAGGAAGCCATCTCTAAGCTTAGCACAAAGCCAGATTATGTTTTGATTGATGGTAATCAGTTAATAGATATTAATGTACCAAAAGAGGCTGTTGTATCTGGTGATAGCAAATCACTTTCTATAGCTGCAGCAAGCATTATTGCTAAAGTTACAAGGGATAGAATGATTAGAGAGTTAGATTTAAAATACCCAGAGTATGGTTTTGCAAAACATAAAGGGTATGGAACGAAGGCACATATAGAAGCAATAAAAAAATATGGTCTTTGCGATATTCATAGACCTAGTTTTTGCAAAAAATTTATTTAAGTATAAGTAGAAAGGCGGAGTTACTTTTTATGAGAATGTACGATATTATTGAAAATAAAAGAGATGGAAAGGAGCTATCTAGAAGCGAAATAGACTTCTTTGTTGAAGGTTTTTCTAAAGGAAAAATCCCAGATTATCAAGCCTCAGCTCTTATTATGGCTATATATATAAATGGTATGACAGATGATGAAACATATAATCTTACGATGGCTATGGCTCATTCTGGTAAGATTATGGATTTATCGAGTCTAAAAGAAGATGGTTCTGTAATAGTGGATAAGCATTCAACTGGCGGTGTAGGTGATAAAGTAACTCTTCTTGTAATACCGATAGCTGCAGCTCTTGGCGTAAAAATAATGAAAATGTCTGGAAGAGGACTCGGATATACTGGTGGTACGGCTGATAAACTAGAGTCTATAAAAGGATATGATTTATTTGAGGACTTAGATGATGCAATAAATCAGGTTAACGAAATAGGCGAATGTTTGATGTCACAAGGACTAGATTTAGCTGTAGCTGATAAGAAAATATTCTCACTTAGAGATGTAACTGCAACCGTATCTTCAATTCCTCTTGTAGCATCCTCTATTATGAGTAAAAAAATTGCCACTGGTATTGATAAGATTGTTCTTGATGTAACAGTTGGAAGTGGAGCATTAATGCAGAATATGGAGGATGCAAGAAGACTCGCAAAACTAATGGTTAAAATTGGTAAAAAAGCTGGAATTGAAACTAAAGCTATAATTACTTCTATGGATCAACCACTAGGTAAAAGTGTGGGAAATGTAGTTGAAGTAAAAGAGGCTATGACATTTTTGCTTTCAGATGAATCTACTTTAAATTCATACGAAAATAGGGAGCTTAAAGAGGTAGTGTTTGAAGTAGCTGCACATATGATGAAGATGGCTGGCAAAGGAGATAATATAGAAAAAAATAAATTAGAGGTGCTAAAGGCTATTACTTCTAGAAAGGCATATGATAAATTTATACAGCTTATAAAAGCTCAAAAAGGTGAGATATGTAACGTATATATGGACTGGATTGGTATGAGTTTAGACATGCCTGTTCTAATTGATGAAGTAAAGTATATGAAGGAAGTATATGCGGATAAAGATGGTTATATAGTTGGAATTGATAGTAAAAAAGTAGGAGAAGCTTTAGTTTGTTTAGGTGGCGCAAGGCAAGAGAAAGAGGATAAAATAGATTACGCAGTTGGATTTGAATTTTCTAAAAAAGTAGGTTCTAAAGTAAAAAAAGGTGAAGTTATACTTACAGCTTTTTATAACGATAAGTCTAAATTTGATGATGCATTTGAATATATAAATGATGCTATACATATAGAGAAAATAGAACAGTCAATGTCAAATGTATTAAAATCAAAGCCTGTTATTATAGACATAATAAATTAAAGGAGAATATATGAGGATAATTTCAGGTGATTTAAAAGGAAAGAAAATAAAAAGTCCAGAGACTATAAGCACTAGACCTACTTTGGATAGGGTTAAAGAGGCAATATTTTCTATACTTTCAAATGAAATAGAAGGAAGCTATTTCCTAGATTTATTTGGAGGAACTGGCTCTATGTCTATTGAGGCCTTAAGTAGAGGTGCAAAATTTTGTCATATTAATGACTCTAAAAAGCAAGCAATATCAACGATTTTATATAACATTAAGTTGACTAATTACTTCAGTTGTGTTAAAATTACTATGAATGATTTTCTTAAGTGTTTAAGAAAACTTGTAACGGATGATAAAAAATTTGATATTATCTTTCTAGACCCGCCTTATGAGTCAGACTGCGCATATAAAACTCTAGAATATATTTCAAATAATAAGGGAAAACTTCTAAATGAAGATGGAGTTATAGTTTATGAACTAGATAAAAAGTTAGATAATCAAAAATATGATAAAATCGAAAATTTAGAGTGCATAAAGACTAGAAGTTATGGCAGAGTTTTGGTTAGATTGTATAAATGGAGGTAAGAAGTTATGGAAATCTTTACATTGATTGAGAATTTAGAGGAACTTATAGAAAGTGGTTCAAAAGTACCTTTTTCATCAAAGGTTATGATAGATAAGGAAGAACTTAATTCACTTTTAGAGGAAATAAGGCTTAAACTACCAGATGAATTGAAACAAGCAAAAAGAATAAAAGATGAAAGGCTTAATATTTTAAATGATGCTCAGAGAGAAGCTGAAAGTATATTAAAAGAAGCACAACTTAAAATAGTTGAGCTTGTAGATGAAAATGCAATAACAAGACAAGCTATAGAGCAGAAAGAAGAAATAATAGATAATGCTAATAGAATATCAAAAGAAATATCTAATGGTACAAGAGAATATGCAGATTCACTTTTAGAAAAAGTAGAAGAAGCATTATCTCAAACATTAGCAGTAGTTAAAGAAAATAGAAGAGAATTAAAATAATTTTTTAGTATAAGGGGAAGATGAGTGAAATAAATGGGCAGAAAAAAAGGGTCTAAAAATGTTAAACAAAGTTCCAAAAATGCTAAGAGTTCTAATAAGAAAAATTCAAATGAACTTTCAGGAGTTTTATATATAATAATTGCATTAGTCTTAATAGTATTCTTTGCTGTTTACGAAGAAGCAGGACTTACGCATATAATTACAAATATACTAAAAGGGCTATTTGGAGTTATGTGCTATGGACTTCCTGTTATTTTAATGGTAATAGGGATTTCTAGTTTTACAAATAAATCAAAAAAGAAAGATCTGTTTGGAGAATTAATGAAAGGTATATTTGCTTTAAGTTTAATATCATCAGTAATATATCTGTTTAGTAATACAAATTATACATTAACAGATAATTTCTTAAAATTTTGCAGTTACACTTTTAACAATAGTACATCATTTACTTGCCTTGGTGGCTTATTTGGTGGAATAATAGCTAATATTTTTGAAGCTATTATGGGTGTAGTTGCATCAAAAATTGTACTTATACTTCTTAGCCTTATTTTCTCATTATATGTGCTTAATATGTCTTTAAAACAATTTGTTATATCTATATATAACGCTATAGTTGGAATTGGGACGGGCGTTTATGATGTGTGTGACAATGTTATAACTAAAGAAAGTAAGATTGAAGCAAGAAATGTAAGGGAAGAAGTAAATAAGAGAAGAAAAGTAAGAAGAACTTACGAAGAAGATGAAATGAATATACCTATTCCAGAAGTACACACAGCTCAAAATTTAGTTTTTGATGCTATGGTAGAAAGATCTTCTAAAGATGCTGTAAAAAATACTAAGATATCAAATGTAGATGGAGAAGAGCAGGTTGAATTTGATTTAATAAAAATAGGTGGTAATGCAGCTAAAGAAGAGGAAGAAGCAAAACAGTTAAGAGATGACTTCTTTAAAAAACAGGTTGAGAAAAAAGAAGATAAGAATGAAAAACAAGTACTTACAATTGATCATACAAAACTTGTTTCAGATGATGACTATGAATTTCCACCAATAAATATACTTGGTGTAAATAAAGATGTAGGTAATTTTGATAAAAGGCAGGTTCAAGCAACTGCTCTTAAACTTCAAAAGACTCTTTCAAGTTTTGGAGTAGAGGCTAAAGTTACTGATATAACTCATGGACCAACAGTAACTAGATTTGAACTTTCACCATCATCTGGTGTTAGGGTTAGTAAGATAGCAAATCTTGCTGATGATATTGCATTAAATCTTGCAGCTAAGTCTATAAGAATTGAAGCACCAATTCCAGGTAAAGCAGCAGTTGGTATTGAGCTCCCAAATGCTTCTCCTGAAGCTGTTTATATAAGGGAAGTTATTGAGTCAGATACATTTAAAAATCATGAATCTTCACTTGCTTTTGCACTAGGTAAAGATGCAGCAGGAGATATAATGGTTGGAGATATTGCTAAAATGCCCCATGTACTTATTGCTGGTTCTACAGGTTCTGGTAAGAGTGTATGTATAAATTCACTTATAGTATCACTTGTATATAAATCTAAACCAAGTGATGTAAAACTTATACTTGTTGATCCAAAAATGGTTGAACTTTCAGGATATAATGGTATTCCACATCTTTTAATACCTGTTGTAACCGATCCTAAAAAGGCAGCTGGTGCACTTAACTGGGCTGTTCAAGAAATGGTTAATAGATATAACTTATTTGCTTCTAAAGGCGTTAAAGATATAAAAGGTTATAACAAGGTAATCGAAAAAGAAGAAGGTGGCGTAAAGCTTCCAAAGATCGTTATAATAATAGATGAGCTTGCTGATCTTATGATGGTTGCACCAAATGATGTTGAAGATGCAATATGTAGACTAGCTCAAATGGCAAGAGCTGCGGGTATGCACCTAGTTATAGCAACTCAAAGGCCATCTGTTGATGTAATTACGGGTATAATTAAGGCAAATGTTCCATCAAGAATAGCATTTACTGTATCATCACAAGTAGATTCAAGAACAATACTTGATTCTGCTGGTGCAGAAAAGCTTCTTGGTAGAGGAGATATGCTATATTTTCCAGTTGGAGCTACAAAGCCTCTTAGAATTCAAGGAACATGGATATCTGAAGGTGAGATAGAAGAAATAGTAAATAGTATTAAAAAAGATCCAGAAGAGCTATATAACGATGATATAATTACATCTATAGAAAATACTAGACTTAAATCAGATAAGGATAAGGGAGCTCCTAAAGATCCAGATGATATTGAAAATGTGCCAGATGAAGATCCACTTTTAAATGAAGCAATAGATTTAGCTGTTGATATGGGACAGGCATCAGCATCAATGCTTCAAAGAAGATTTAAGATAGGATATTCAAGAGCTGGTAGAATTGTTGATCAAATGGAAGAAAGAGGAATAATATCAGGATATGAAGGAAGTAAGCCAAGAAAGGTACTTATTACAAAAACAGAGTGGCAAGAGATAAAATTTGGTATGCAGCAAGCTGAAAAAGGTTTAAGTTCTAACTCAAATAATTCTGAAACTGCTGAAACAGATAATGAGCAGGGTGATATAGCTCATGCTAGTGATATAGATGAGGAGGAGTCTATGACTACTTAGCTTTAAGAAAAATAGATATTTTAGAAAGGGTATGATGCTTAAGATGGCTTTAAGAGAAGTAAGAAAAGAAAGCGATGAGATTTTACGTAAGAAAGCAAGAACAGTAGAGGTTATTGATGAAAAAACTAAAATATTAATTGAAGATATGATTGAAACTATGTATAAATATGATGGGGTAGGGCTTGCTGCCCCTCAAGTTGGGATGTTAAAGAGAATTTTGGTATATGATGTAGATTATGTAGAGGAAGATGGAAAAAAGAATCCACATGTAGTTATAAATCCGGAATTAGTTAAAGCATCCAAAAAGCTGGCTACGGCAGAAGAGGGATGTCTTAGTTATCCTGAAATATTTGGATATGTTGATAGACCTGAAAAAGTAACTGTTAAAGCTTTAGATGCAAACTTTAAACCTATAACAATCAATGCCAAAGATTTAGAAGCAGTTGTACTTCAGCATGAGATGGATCACTTAGATGGTATTGTATTTTTAGATAAAGCATATAATGTGCATAAAGCTGCGCCAGTAGTAGAAGAAAAAAAGAATACTAAAAAAGGTAGTGGCAAGAAAAAATAAATAAATCATGCAGGCTCTAAAAGGAGCCTGCTTAATATATAATTTATAATTAGAATAAAACTAAATGTATGTACATAATATATATTATAATAACAAAAAATACGTAAAATATTGTAAAATGTATTGCCATAATGTCTGACATGTCGTTGGCAGCCGACTTCATCATCATCATCGGGGCACC
>CAZXLZ010000026.1:0-16308 GCA_964642045.1 uncultured Clostridiaceae bacterium | reverse complement strand
AGTTATGAGAATACAAAGTATAAGTGCTCCTGCTCCTGATAACATGCCTCTAGTTATTAAATATACGTATCTAGTAATTGCAAAAGCTATAGTTACTCTTATGCTAATAAAAGGTTTTTCTGCTTAACTTTCTTTTTGAAACATTCCCTTAAGTATTATGCAGAAAATTATAACAGCAAATAATATAGTAAATAATATATATATCTTTGAACTAAGTATTGTGTTTAATATAGATGAAGTAGATGTATATAGTTTATCGGCAAATAGAAAATACGCAACAGTAACAGCTACTATAGCTGCTATTAAAACTCCACCGGCTGCTATATCTTTTGCAGCTTTTGCTCTTACATCATATTTATCAGTTATAAGATCTACAACGTACTCTACTGTAGAATTTATCATTTCTGCAAATATAACAAACCCTATAGTTAAACAAAGACATGCAAATTCAGTTTTTGTAAAATCAAAGAATAAACTTCCTATAAGCACAAACAAGCCAATTATATAATCAATTCTCAGATTTCTTTCTGTTTTAAATGCACATATAATTCCTTCTAAAGCATGCTTTGCTGCTGTATAAAAACTTTTATTTTTCTTATCCTTTAGTTTATTAAATTTTTCTTCATCTAATTTTTGTTTATCCATTTATTTTGCCAGCTCCTACCTTAGATAAAATTCTTTCTTCTTTTTCACGCATCTTAATTTTATCCATTTCATCAATATGATCGTACCCAAGCAAATGACATATTCCATGTGTAATCATATATAGCATTTCTCTTTTCATTCCTGTTCCGTATTCTATTGATTGATTTTTTACAATATCTATACAAATTAATATATCACCTATGTCAATATTGCTAAGTTTATTATTTTCAAGTTCTTCTTTTGAAAATATAGGAAATGATAGTACATCTGTTTCACTATCTACATCTCTATATTCTTTGTTGAATTTTCTAATCTCTGCTCTACTTACACTAGATATAGATACATGGCTATTAATTTTATAAAGTTTTTCTTCCTTTAATGCTAAAGTAATAATATTTTCTATATACTGCTCCATTTCATCACTAGTTACTCCCTCAACACAATTTAATATTTCTTCACTTATGTCTATTTTTACCATATTATTCTCCCTTAAAAATACCTACCTTTTCATTCATTATTATTGTACATCTATATTTTATACCATTTTCTAAATTCTCTATTTCTTCTTCTTCTCCAGAAAAAACCGAATTTTCATTTAATAGACTGTTTTTATAATCTTCCTTTTGATTCCATGCCATTTCTAATAGTTCATTATAACTATATACTTTAAGACTCTCTGTATATTCATTAAAATTATAAAAATCAAAGGAAATTCTATTTCCAAACAAATTAAAAGCCTTACTGCTTTTTAGTGTATCATACTTTTTGTTTTTATTCAAATAGTTTAAGCAAATTTCATTATCATTGAAAGAAAAACCTATAGTATATTTGTGTTTATCCAAAGAATTTTTTATTATATTCTCATATGAGTATTCTCTTTCAAATACGTACTCAACATCCATCAAAACAATTCCACTTGCTCTTACCTGATAATCCCCTAAAATTTCACTTTTCATTATTCCTTTAATAAGAGTCATGCCGCTTTCAATGTAACTTCCTGCACTATGCACAGCAGTTCCATTTTCTGCTACTATTTTAGTTATAACACCTGATTTATTTGCAATTATATCACCAAATTCACTTTTGTTATATATAATTTCATCTGGAATTTTAGTTTTTTCTACCACTCTTATGTATGCCGTAGTTCCTCTATATTCTATACCTATCCATGCAAGTTCTGGTAATTCATTTTTCATACACTTTATCAAATAGTTAGTATCCATACTAGATTTAAATTTTCCTTTATTTAAACCAGAAATAATTGCTTTTTCTAATATATGTTCTGATGAAATCTCTTCATTTCCACTTATCTTTATATTCCAAATCATTTTATTAAATATATTGATACCTATAATTATAATTATAATGAGAGGTATGAGTAATTTTCTTTTTCTATACCTAAATGCTTTAAAATACATCCCCTTCTTTTTTATAACCTTAAGTGAGCATTTTGATTTTTTTACAACTTGCTTTATTTTCTTTATGTCCTTTATTGATATAGTAAATCTTACAATTCCAGATGTTATATTCTTTATATCCCATATTTTTATATTCTGAAATTTACAAAGATTTATAACTCTTTCTGTAAAAAATCCTTCTATTTCAACTTCTGCAGTTCCTATTAAACTATTTAACTTTTGATAAAATTTCATCTTTTATACCCTCTACTTTTTATATCTTATACTATCTATATTTCCTTTTATAATTAGCTCATCCTTAGTTATTTCATCTATATTTAAATCTTTACCTTCTATTATAACATCAGTTCCGAAGCATTTTATCCTTATATAATGACTAAAATAATCAGCTACACTCTCATATTGTTCAACAAATATATTACAAGAGTTAATTATGGTAATTCTAGTAGTGTTCTTTTGCATATATAATGGAATGTCTGTTATTTCAAAGAACTTTTCTCTTGCCCTACTAAAAGTGCTTTTTTTCTTTATATTAGATAAGATACTTCTAAAATTTGATTTTGCTTTTCTATGATTTCCCATAAATTCACCCTTATCTAATTATATTTTATTTAGATATTTTTATTCAAAAAATGAATATACGAATCAGTTTTTGTAAACTTGAATGTAGAAATATATTGACAATTATGATATTTTGTTATATAATAGTTTAAATTATAAGAGAGGATTAATTATATATGTATAATGTTGCTGTATGCGATGATGACATTCATTGCGCAAAGACAATTTGTAAGATCTTAGAATCTGAGTTTATTTCACAGGATTTTAACTGTGAAATAATTTGTGTTACAACAAACCAAGATGAAATCTATACCCTTATAAAAGAGCATAAAATAGATATTCTTTTTCTCGATATAGATTTTAGGAATGATGGTAAAAATGGTATAGATTTTGCAAATGAATTAAGAGATTTAGATAACAATTTCTATCTAATCTTTCTTTCAGCACATATAAAATATATGCCTCTCTCTTTTGCTAGTAAAACTTTTGACTTTTTAGTAAAGCCTATACACAAAAGTGTTATAACATTACTAGTTGAAAGACTAAAAAAAGATGTAATTAAAGATAAAATTAGATTTTTAAATGTGAGTAGAGAATTAAAGCTTAATATAAATACAATTACGTATATTGAGAAAGTTAGAAATAAATGTTACATTCATACTTCTGGTTCTGTAATATCTGTAAACAAAACTTTAGATGGAATGTTATCTATACTACCTAGTAATTTTTTCAAATGTCATCGTTCAATTGTACTTAATTCTGCAAGAGTATCTATCTGCAATAACAAAAAGAATCTAATAATTTTTGATAATGGTGAAACTTGCCCAGCAAGTTCTCATTTTTCAGTAAGATAAGAAAGGATTTTTTAAAATGATAATAACTATAATTAAATGTGTCTTAGAATGGCTGAGTGTTTTTTATTTTATATCAACCATAAATAATGTATTTAATAATGACAAATTCGGTAATAAGACTAAAATTGTTCTATTTTTAACCTGTTCATTAGCAGTCATATTATATTTTATACCTAGAGAGTATTTTCCATTAAATACAATAGTATCATTTATAATTTATGTACTTGCAGTGACATTAATACTTAAAGTAAAAATACTAAAAGGATGTCTTGAAGGCATAGCATATTTAATATTTACATTTATATGTGAATTTATTTCAGTAATTATAGTAAGTTTATTTTTACATTCAGATGTTAGAGAATACTTTAACTCTTCTATAAATGGTCAAATAATATTTACTTTAATTTATTTTTCAATGATATTTTTAATAATATCTTTAATTAATATTATACTATCAAAAAAATCAAAAATAAAAAGTATGACAAAGTTCTTTAAATCAAAACAGTTTGTTGGTTTTGTTATGATTATACTTTTAACTATGATGCCTGAGATAATACTTATAGCATATAATAGATATTACTATAGCTTAGGATTTTTAATAATGAATTTATTACAAATATTAATAATATCTATTTATATGATGTATTCTGTATATACATATTTAGAAAAGGAAAAACTTAAAGAAGATAATATAGAACTAAAGGTAGATAATGATTCTATGACATCATTAATAGATGGTGTAAGGTCAATAAAACATGATTTTAATAATATTTTCCAAGCAATACATGGATATATTACCATCGGAGCATATGAAAAATTAAATGATTATGTATTAAAAATAATGAAAGAATGCAACATACTTAATACTATAACATTTTTAAATACAGACATTTTTGATGATCCAGGTGTTTTTGGAGTAGTTGGTTCTAAACATTACTCTGCTACTCATCAAGGTATATTATTTGAAATTGATGTAACAACTAAAATTACAGCTATCAATTTTCCATCTGAGCATTTATGCAGGATATTTGGAATACTTTTAAATAATGCATTAGAGGCTACAAGTAAAGTCAATAGTCAAAATCAATATGTAAAATTAGAAATTCATTTCAACAAGAAAAAGAATGCAAATGTTATACGTATATATAATACCTATGATACAAATTTAAAGATTGATCTTAATAAAATATATGAGAAAGGTTACTCAAGTAAGAAAGTAAAATCAGGTATTGGTTTATGGGAAGTACGTAATTTAGTTAACAACAATCCAAAATCTCAAATATTTGCTAGCATAGAGAATGGAATGTTTATACAAAATCTAATAATTGAAGATTAAAATTAAAGAGTCATCCACTTATCAACATTGGGCTGACTCTTTATTTATATACTATTTTATTATTTTTTTATTAAACATCTTGGAGCTTTTGGTTGATGCCATATCCAGCTTCCACACATATTTGTAGTAGCTTTTGCATATGCTTCAGCTATTTTAGCTAACATTTTTTTCATATAAATTCCCTCCCTTTATATAATTAATCTGTTATTTTTCCACCACTATAATTACATTTAAAAAATTTGTACATTATAGGCGTTGTATTCAAATTAGATAAATTAAGGCAAATTAGTATAATTTGATAATAGTACATATTATGTATTATTATACCACTTAAAGTAAGTATTAAGGCAAGCGATATAAATGCTCCTATTTTTAATTTTCGCCTTTGCTCTTTATTTATAATAGGCACATTTTCTGTATCTGCTGGTGCAAATTTTATTATAATTATTGTAGAAAATATTATAGTTAATATAGTTAAAATTAATAAAAAACTATTACTAAACTGAAAAAACTTGGTTAAATATATAGGCAAAAAACACGCAAGTGCAGTAAAAATTGCACAAATAGTGTTAGTTTTTGCATGGGCCCCTCCAACAAAGTTTTTATAAACAAGCGTAATAGTAAAAACTATAAATATTTCTTTAGCTATATGCAATAAAATAGCAATAGCAGTTATAAATACAATTTTGGTAATATCCTCTAAAAATCTTTGAACTCCAAATATAAGTATATCTCTTTCATCGCTTTTTTCTTTCTTGCCAAAAAAGTTACTTACAATGCTTTCACTTATTTTTTCCATACTACTTACCTCGAGTATAATTATATTACTTCTTTATGTAATTTCTCTTAACCTTGTGTGTCTCTACATTTATAATAAATATAAAACAATATATATCATTTTATTTACTAAAATAATAATTTTGCAATTTAGATATTGAAAAAAATATTTTTTTATAAATAATTATAAATAATCAAATAATTTGCATATTATTATTTTTATGATATAATATATCTTAAGTTTAAAGGAGGAAATTTATTATGGGTGCACTTATTGTAATATTAGTAATAGTAGTTATTTTGCTTTTTATAGTAATCGGAATGTATAATGGATTGGTACAAGATAAATTAAGGGTAGATAATGCTTGGGCACAAATTGATACTCACCTAAAAAGAAGATTTGATCTTATACCTAACCTAGTAGAAACAGTAAAAGGTTATGCTAAACATGAATCAGAAACTTTAGAAAAGGTCATAGCTGCTAGAAACTCTTATGCTTCTGCTTCTGATGAAAAAGGAAAAGCTGATGCTGATAATATGCTTACAAGTTCTTTAAAAAGTATTTTTGCTCTATCTGAAAGCTATCCTGATTTAAAAGCAAATGAAAACTTTGCTTCACTTCAACAAGAACTATCATCTACAGAGGATAAGATTGCTTATTCAAGACAGTTCTTTAATGATGCTGTTCAAAAGTACAATACTCAAATAATGGTATTTCCAAAAAATATTATAGCGAATATGTTTGGATTTAAACCAAGAAATTTCTTTGAAGTTAAAGATGAAGCTCAAAGAGAAGCTGTTAAAGTACAGTTTTAACATTAAAAAAGTGGCACATTTTTAGTGTGCTACTTTTTTCTTGATTTTTTGCACATATAATGATATAATTTGTGCATAGTGCAAATTATGACTAAATTTAATAAGAAAGGTGGTGTTTTATGGCAAGAGGATTTGAAAAATGCAGCAAGTACAAAGATGTTGACCTAAAGGCACCTATAAGAAAAACAAAAACTGCTGTTGGATATGATTTCTACAGTGCTGAAGATATGACTATTCCAAGCATTTGGAAAAGTATATTCTCATTTTTTAAAGGAGAGAAGGTTGAAATAAAGCCAACTCTAATTCCTACACGGATATAAAGCATATTTTGAAGATGATGAGGCTTTATTTTTAGCTAATAAAAGTTCATTTCCAATAAAGAAGCGGACTTATTATGGCAAATAGCGTAGGAATAGTAGAAAGTGATTATTATAATAACGAAACTAATGAAGGTGAGTTATTCTTTCAGTACTACAACATATTTCCAGTAGATTTAAAAATTTCTAGAGGTGACTGCATAGGTCAGGCCTATTTCCAAAAATTCCTTATAGCTGACAATGATAATAATTCTAATGCTATAAGAAAAGGTGGATTTGGAAGCACTAATAACGATAATTAACTAGGAGGATTTTAAAATGCCAAAAAGAGAAGATTATATAAGCTGGGATGAGCTTTTTATGGGACTTGCTATACTTTCAGCAGAAAGAAGTAAAGATCCAAACACTCAAGTTGGTGCATGTATTGTAAATGATGAAAAGCGTATCATTTCGCTTGGCTACAATGGTTTTCCAAATAATATTTCGGATGATGATTTTCCTTGGGAACGTGAAGCAAAAAATGAGCTTGATACAAAATATCCATATGTGTGCCATGCAGAGCAAAACTCAATTCAAAATACAAACAATTCAACTAAGGATTGCACAATTTATACAACACTGTTTCCTTGTAGTAACTGCACAAAGCTTATCATTCAAGCTGGTATAAAAAAAGTAATATATCTTAGTGATAAATATAATAACACTAATGATAATATCGCAGCAAAAAGAATGCTTAAAGCTGCAGGGGTAGAATTTATCGAATATAAGCCAACTGGCAAAGAGCTTAAAATTAACTTATAAAATTAAAAGCTACGTATTGATTTATTTCATATAAAATGATATAATTAATGCGTAGTTTTTTGGCCCCTTGGTCAAGCGGTTAAGACGTAGCCCTCTCAAGGCTGAATCATGGGTTCGATTCCCGTAGGGGTCACCAATAAAACTATGAACTTAAGCTTAAATAAGCTACAAATATGCTTAAACATATTTGTAGCTTATTTACTTACATTTTTACTAATAATGTAAAATCACATTATTGGTGTCCTCGATAGGGCTCGAACCTACCACCTAGAGTTTAGGAAACTCTCGCTCTATCCTGATGAGCTACGAGGACTTATGGATATTATTATACCAATATATGTGTAATTTTTCAATACCCAATTTATATTTTATTTATATGCACCAGTAGCTTAGCTGGATAAAGCATTCGGCTACGAACCGAAAGAGCGGGGATTCGAATTCCTCCTGGTGCACCAAGAAATTCCCTCAAGGTTGAGGAAATTTTTTTAATTCAAAATATCTTTTTCTAAGTACCTGTACTCCTATATTTATTTAGTGCAAAATTCCAAACTTTAACTGCTATAAACCAGAGAACAATCATAATTATTGGAGCTATATAAAGCATTTTTGTATCCATACCTAAATAGCTAATAGTCGGATAATATGCAACAAAAGCAAAAGGAAGAACAGCTGTTATTAATATTTTAATAAATTTATTATATATATCTATTGGATACTGTACAAAAGTATATATCCTATAAAATGACCATATAACCTCATTTGATCTATATGTCCAAAATGATGATACACTAAATATTACATTTATAGCTCCTATAATAGCAGCTCCAATTATGCTAAAAAATACTATTTTTATAATTAATATTGCAGTTATAGGAATTGCTAGTTTTAGTAACATTACAATAGTTAAAAATAGTCCTAAACAAAAGTAGCCAAGAGAAGTAAATTCCTTTGATGCTCCTATTATAGAAATAAGTGGATGAACAGGTCTTAATAGGATTTTGTCAAACTCACCATTTCTTATATATCTAGGTCCTATAGAATAAAGCTCGTCAAAACAAAAGTCTGCGATTCCAACAGATATTAACGTTACCCCATAAAGCAAAAGTATTTGTTTAAAATCCCAACCAGCAAGCATATCTGTATTTTGAAATACCACCCATATGAATATAATTTCTACTATTTGAGAAAATATTTGTGATATCATACCAACAATACAATCTAATCTATATATAAGCATTTCTTTTAATGAGGCTTTTAAAAATGCCAGGTATAAACTTACATTATCAAATATTTTTGTCATCTTATCCTCCGTTAATTGTTACATTCTTTATTGCATGATTAAAAAATAATTTAGCTATTACATATAATGCTACTATCCATACAAGTTGTTTTACTATTACTAAAGCTATTTCTGCATATGAAACCTCACCTAGCCATATATTTATTGGTGTATAAATTAGTTCCTTAAATGGCAGTATATTTGCTATAATTTGAAACCAGTGAGGAAATAAAGTTATAGGAGCAATTATTCCTGAAAATATTGATATAATTGCCTTTCTTAAAATTTGCATTCCCCATATTGAACTACTGTAAAATCCAAATATGCCAACTATAGCTGTAAAAAAGAAGGTAATAGGTATCCCTAGTAAAACTAAGAATATAAAAAGTAGAAAATTGAAAAAGCTACATGGAAGTGTAATACCCCAAAATAAACTACAAATAATAAATGTTGCAATTCCAACTACACCAGCAAATCCCATCTCTCCAATATTTATTCCAAAGTAATACTGGAAATATGATACAGGATTTAAAAGCTCTTTATTTATATTCCCATTCCTAATTGAATGTGCCATATCTTCATTTACACCCCAGCATGCTAGAGAACTTAAAGTAAATACTAGAATGTAATATGTAATCATTTGAGATATGTCATAACCTCCTGCTTGTCCTGTTTCATTATATATAGCAAGCCATACAAAAATATATACTACAATTTCAACAATCCTATTTAATGTAAATAGATAGAAATTTGACTTATATATAGTATATTGTTTGAACTGCATTTTACCTAATGCAAGCATACTCCTTATCATTTATGCGCTCCTTTATATATCTCTTTTAATATATCTTCAAGCTGTGCTTCCTGAACATGTATATCATCTATCTTACAATAATTTGATATTTCATTCATTAATTTAACTATTGTTGTCTTATCATGCATGAATTTAACTTTTATCATTTTTTCATTTTCTTCTAATATCTCAGCACTGTCTAATTTGCCTATATTACTATTTTTAAAACTTATAACAAACTGGGCTACTGTATACTTTCCGTATGTATCTTTAAAAGCTTGCTTCTCCCCATCATATATTATTTTGCCTTCATCTAAAAGTATTATTCTATCACAAACATCTTCAATATCTTTTAAATCATGAGTAGTTAAAATTACAGTTGTCTTCTTTTCTTTGTTAATATCTTTAATGAATTTTCTTATATTTTCTTTAACTAGTACATCTAGTCCAATTGTTGGTTCATCTAGATAAACTATTTTAGGGTTATGAAGGAAAGTAGCTGCAATTTCACACCTCATCTTTTGACCTAAGCTTAAATTTTTAACTTGTTTATCTAGTAATTCTTCTAAATCTAAAAGCTTAGTAAATTTCTCAATATTTTCCTTGTACTTATCATCACTAATTTTATACATCTTCTTTATTAATCTGAAAGATTCTATAACTGGTAAGTCCCACCAAAGCTGTGTTTTTTGTCCAAATACAGCACCAATACTTTTATTATTTTCTATTCTATTTTCATTTGGAATGAGCCCATTTACTACAACTTTCCCTGAAGTAGGTGTTAAAAGTCCTGTAAGCATTTTTAAGGTTGTAGATTTTCCTGCTCCATTTTCACCTATATACCCTACAAGTTCTCCTTCTTCAATATTAAAATTTATCCCTTTAACTGCCACAATCTCTTTATATTTTGGTCTTATCAAATTTTTAACATACCCTATTAGACCATCTTCCTTTTGCACTATTTTATATGTTTTTACTAAATCTTTAACTTCTATGATTGCCATTTCTTCTCCTTCTAATATCACTTTTTTCATTTTATCATAATAATAACACTTTTACAATATCTAACAAATTATACCTATTTTTATTATTAAAAAGTAAAACACCAGCGATTTTCCGCTGGTGTTTAAAATAAGCTAAACTTAACTATAAATAAATTTACTTACAAACTCAATTCCTTCTTGTTTTAAGAGATTAATTATACACTTATGAATTTCTACTATTTGTTCCATGTCATCAACTTCTTTTAAAGTTCCCATATAAACGCATTTAGCTCGGTCGAAATGATCATAACTAATTAAAAGTTTATCATGAAATCCATCTTTTCGTACATTTAGATTATACTCCAGTTTACCATCCAAAAAAGATTCATGGCATATAACAAATTCATCAAATTCTTCTACCTCCAACGACAGACTTGAATCACCATCGTCATCAAAAACAATCTCTCTTGTATCTTTCTTCTGCCTTGACTGAAAAATATCCTTAAGCGCTCCAAGAATCTCTGATAACATATCTAATCTATTGCCATATTCTTTCCATATCACATGTTTCCGTTCATCTTCTGCTTCTTGCTCCAAATTTTCAAGTTCATTTTCATCAGGAAATCTGCCGTTATTTTTCTCAATAAAATCAGCAAGTCTGGGACTTAAATAATCTCCATCGGCGTACTTTTCAGGAATACATGCTTTAAACTTATTTTTAAAATCTTTATCAATGAATCTTAAAAGCTCCTCCTCATTTTCTATTTCCTTATTTTCAACTGGGCTATCTTCTGTACCTGAAAGAAATGATACATCTACGATGTATAATGCTCCCTCTCTTAATAAATCTTTATGGAGCCTATCGTAGTTTGCAATTTTATACTTGCAAAGATTTTTGAGCTTTTCAAGTAACCCCAAATCGACTACGCCATGATAAATGTTAGCTAAAATCATAAAAATATCCTCCTAAAATTTTAGATTTCACACAAATAACTATGCGATAGGTATAATAATTACTTCTTACACATTATATCAAATCTATGCTCAAAAATCAAATTATGATACTATATTTTTATAAATTATGGTAAAATAAATAGAAATGAAATTTTTGGATTATAATAATATATAAATAAAAGGAGAAATTAAAAACATGGATTATATTTTTACCTTTTTAGAAGGAATAGCAAGTTTTATATCCCCTTGCATATTACCAATGCTACCAATATACATATCATATTTTTTAGGAAAAGAAAATAAAAATACTAAAAAAGCTGTTATAAATTCTGTATTTTTCACATTAGGATTTACAGGAGTATTTATTATATTTTCTATATTTGCATCACAAATAAGTGTTATGCTTGGAGGTTATTTAAAATATATAAAAATACTATTTGGAGCTATAGTAATAAATTTAGGACTAAATTATATAGGAATACTAAATATAAATTTTTTAAACAAATCATCTTCTGTAAAGTATAAAACAAAAGAATTAAATATTTTAAGTTCATTTTTATTTGGAATAATATTTGCTGCTAGTTGGACACCTTGCATTGGTACATTTTTAAGTTCTGCCTTGCTACTTGTCGCAAAAGGAGCTAGCATTATAAAAGGAATATCTTAATTGTAGTATATTCTCTTGGTCTTGCTATTCCATTTATACTTTCCGTGGTTTTCATAGAAAAGCTAAAAAATTTATTTAATATAATAAAGAAAAATTATGATAAGTTAAAAATTATATCAGGAGTAATACTAATTATTATGGGTATATACATTATATTATTTTAATTAAGTTTAATTTATTGTTATAGGAGGTGTATTTTTATATGAATAAAAAAGTTATTTATATAATTCTACTTATCTTATTTATAATATCACTTATACTAATAAGCATTTATATAAACAGAGAAAATGAAAATATTTTATTAGATAGTGAAAATTATAATAATAATAGTAATAATGTAAATGAGGAGGGAAATAAATTGGAAATAAAACATATTAATGAGGAAAATTTTAAAAATGAAGTTTTAAGTAGTAGTGAAACAGTACTTGTTGATTTTTATGCTGAGTGGTGCAATCCATGTAAGATGCTATCTAAAGTAATTGAAGAGTTTAGAGCAGAAAATGATAATATAAAAATTGTAAAAGTAAATATTGATGAAAATGAAAAACTTGCAACTGATTATAACATTATGTCTATACCAACACTTGTTGTTATAAAAAATGGAGAAGAAATAAATAGATCAGTTGGACTTATAAATAAATCTCAGGTAGAACAGTTAGTTAAATGACAAAAACAAAGCTATAGAGCACAAAATATACTTTATAGCTTTATTTTATATTTCTATTCTTTATTTCTTTTTATAACAACAGGTTGGAATAAAAAGTCCCACGCATTTTCAACATCTTTCTTTAAAAGTTCAAATTCTCTACTCCAAAAACTTTCTGATGCTCTATCCATTTCTGTAAGATTTTCGTCATTATTTTTTATAGCTGCAGCTTTAGCTATTATTTCATCTTCATCTGGCTTTAAGCTTAAAACTTCTTCTTTTTTACCAAAAGTAACAGGTTGGAATAAAAAATCCCATGCCTTTTCTATGTCTTTTTTGAATAATTCAAATTCATCTTTCCAAAAATCTTTCATATAAACCTCCTATCAAGTATTGATTTATGTAAATTATATCGAATATCAAAAATATTGTCAACTACATTTTAATTACATTTTCATTACATTTGTGTTTCAATGTTAAGTTTTTATGTATCTATTAAGTTTTTATGTATTAATTAATTTTAGCTTTACAATAATAAAATTATATAGTATACTATGAATATCATTTTTAAGGAGGTACTTATGACAGAAAATATAATTAAATATATAAAGTCATCCATCGCAGTTTCACTTTTACTAATAGTATTTTCTTTGTTTTTAATATTTTCGCCTGAAAATTCAATTGCATTAATTATGAGAATACTTGGAATTATATTAATATTTAACGGTTTATTACATATTGTAAATTATTTTTCTGAATTTAAAGAGTTTAAAACAATAAGTGTTCAGTTAATTATTGGAATAGTGACATTTATTCTAGGACTGTTTATAATATTTAAACCACTTGTAGTAAATAGTATACTTGTTTTACTTATAACTTCATGGATAATAGTAGAAAGTCTTATAAAATTTCAAATATCATTAAAATCTAAAGCCTTAGGACTAGACTTTTGGCTATTTCCATTTATATCAAGTATATTTGACTTTATACTTGGAATCGTCTTGCTATTTAATCCATTTGAAGCAATACTTATAGCAACTACAGTATGTGGCATTGGTCTATTAATATCAGAAATAATAAATATAATTCAAGATATATATATATTAAAAAATGCTAAGTAGTTTCCTATTTAGCATTTTTTGATTTCCCTTAAATTCTTAAAAAAATTAGTTATTATACTTGAACACTTATCTTCAAGCATATATTCATATTCTGTCTTATGTGTTGTTTCAATATCTGATAAAACATTTGACTTGGAACCAACGCACCCATTTTTTTCATCCATAGCACCTATATATACTTTCTTTATTCTTGACTGAACTATCGCTCCTGCACACATTAAACAAGGCTCTAAGGTTACATACATTGTGCAATCATCTAATCTCCAAGACTTTAATTTTTTACATGCTTTATTTATGCACAATACTTCTGCATGTGCAAGACTACTTTGCTTACCTTCCCTAAGATTATGTGCTCTAGCTATTATGTTAGAGTCTTTTACTATAACTGCACCAATAGGTACTTCTAATTTTTTTTCTGCTTTTTTTGCCTCTTTATAAGCTTCAAGCATAAATTTATCCATTTTGTTTTTTCTCCATTTCTTCAAAATATCTATTTAATGATATAAAAATTCCCCAAGCAATCTTATTTTGATACTCATCTGTTTTTAAAAGTGCCGTCTCTTCATAGTTACTTAAAAAGCCACACTCTACTATGACACTTGGAACATTTGAATTATCAATTAAATATATGTCAGATATGCTATGACATTTTCTAGAATTATTATACTCTATATTATTATTTAGCCCATCTTGAATAATTTCTGCTATTCTCATGCTATTCATATCACCAGCTTTATAAAATGTCTGCCAACCTCTATATACACTACTTTCAGGATACTTATTTAAATGAATAGAAATAAGCATATCTGCACCTGAATTATTTACTATTTCTACTCTATTTTTTACATCACTAACTTTTTTATCATAAATACTTTTAGCAGTGCTACTATATATGCCATTTTCATCACTTCTAGTTAGTATAACATTAACCCCAGACTGTTCCAATAGTTTCTGTATTTTAAAAACAATTTGCAAATTTATAAACTGCTCTGTTGTTGCATATACTCCTTCTGCACCGCTGATCGGGAAGTCCGATGCCCAGCATCTAAAATTATTGTTTTGTTATTAATATATGTAGAATTTACATTTATACTTTCTGTATCCTCTTTACTATTTTTATTATCACTTACTACCCTAAATAGTATATATATAATAGCAATGACTATACAAATAACATATATACATATACTTAGTAATTTTCTCATACTTTGATTTCACCCTAATCAAGTATATGTTTATGTATAAATAAAAATGTACTAATTTTTTCTATATTCTTTTATATAACGCATTTTTCTCATAGTTTATAAATAATTTTAGTGTTTTTAAAATGTTAAATTTTTCCTGATTTCTATATATTTTTATCATATTAATAGCTGTATTAAATTTATTATATGAAAGGCTTCCTCTTCTTACTCTATGTATGGTTAAAACATCATTATATATATATAGTTTATATCCAAGCTTTGCTATTCTAAGCCATGTAGCTGTATCCTCACATGTTAACAAATGCTTCATTTTTATATTTTCTTTTGAAATAACATTAGTATCAATCATAACAGTGGAAGTTCCAATCTCTGTATTACTAAGTAAATTATCATACTGCATAAAATCTAAAAATTTATATTTTATATCTTTAACTATTCCATTCTCATAAAGTTTACTGTACTTAGAATATACAAAACCTAAATTTTTACTTTTGATAAATTCATACTGCTTCTCTAATTTTTCTTTATACCAAATATCATCTGAATCTATAAAACATATAATTTTACCCTTAGCATTATCTATTCCAACATTTCTAGCATTAGCTGCACCATTATTTCTATCTAATCTTATATATTTTATTTTTTCATCATTAAAGCTTTGAATGATTTTTGAACTATTATCTGTAGATGCATCATCAATAATAATGAGTTCTATATTATCATACGTCTGATTTAAGACAGAATTTATAGCTTCTGTTATATACTTGTCCGTATTATATACTGGCATAATTACAGATATCAGTTCTGATTTATCCATTTTAGCCTCCTTCTAGCTCAAATAAAGCATTTTTGTAATATTCTTCAAGTTCACTTATTATACTATACATCTCACTTTCTCTTTCCTCACTTACATCTTCTGATTCGTTAAATCTAAGTGGATATATATAGTAGTTTTGTGATATTTTTAGTAGTTTTTCATAAGTATTTATTATTTCTCTATTACACTTATCTATGTATCTATCAGTATCTTCATATTCTTTTAGATAAATATTTATGTTGTTTAAATTAATTATATACTGTTTAATGTAGGCAAGATTGTATAGGTTACCTAAATATATTCTGTTTATTGCATCCT
>CAZXLZ010000025.1:0-16710 GCA_964642045.1 uncultured Clostridiaceae bacterium | reverse complement strand
AACCCACGCCTTTGGCTTTCCTGTACCATAGGCATAGCCTATGGTTTATTCCAATTTAAAAAATAGTAGATAGATTTTTTCTATCTACTATTTAGCAATTTATATCACTTCTTTTTTTACTTTCTTTTGTTTAAGCCTACTATATTTTTCTTTTGTTGCAAGTCCACCTCTTATATGTCTTTCATTTTTATTAAGGTCAAGCACCTGTCTTGCTTCTTTAGCAAGTGCTGAATTTATTCTCTCTAGTCTATCACTTATATCTTTATGTACTGTAGATTTTGATATATTAAACACCTTTGCCGTTTGCCTTACAGTATCACCTGTTTCGATTATATATCTTGCCACTTGTACAACTCTTTCTTCAATGTCATTTGTTATATGCATAATGCGTCCCTCCTTATACTACAATGTATATTTATAGCATCATACATATATGCTACCTTTCTATTATTTTTTGATTTATAACTTACAATATGATGTAAATTTTCTTTACCATATATATATACCATTTCTTCACCTCTTATATTTATACAATTAAAAATTACCAATATCATATGCCAATCACGCTTCTTATATCTATAGCCTCATTTTTATAATATACGCTAAGATATATATAGCTTTCATCCATTAAACTATATTCTACACTTCTTCCAATAATATCTCCTTTTTTTAGATTTTGGTTAAATGTAACGTATATATCAGAATTTAAGTTATAATACTTACATTTTATATTATCAGAATAACTGATAACCACTGTATAACCATAAGAATAGTCTAAATATATATTTTCTACAACTCCTCCATCTGCTATATTTAGTACCTTTTCATCACCTATTGTTTCTATCTTTATTATTCCATCATTATACTCAGCAGATTTTATTTTACTCTTATCTAAAGGTGATGATATTTCTTTTGGCATTTCTTTTTCAAATCCCTGTAAACTAGCTTCACCACTTTGATCTAAAGTATAATTATTACTGAGTGCTGGTGCTACATTTTCCTCAAGCACAGAATTTATTCTGCTTTTTTCAGATTTTGTATATATGCTTAAAGATGCAAGTCCTATCATAAACACTAGCAGTACATAATAACTTCTATTTATTTTATTTAACGAAAAGCTTTTTATATTTCTTCGTTTTTTATTTTCTTTAATACGCAAGCCCTTCTTTATTTTATCTAATGCTTCCTTATCTATTTCTATATTCATACTTTATCCATCCTTTGTTTATTACTACCTTTTTTCTATGTTTACTCCTCTATAATAGTATTTAATTATTTCTTCATATGTTTTATTTTGTTTTGCCAGATAATCTGCACCAACCTGACTCATTCCTACACCATGACCATATCCTATAACTTTAAAATAAAAGCCATTACCATTATTTTCTACAGTAAAAAGTGTAGATTTAAGTCCAAATAGAGTCCTTAGTTTTTCTGCAGAAATTATCATTCCATCTACATTTATTTCATTTACTCTACCACTTGTTGTGTATGAGTATATTTCTATATTTCTATTTGTTAATTTAAAATTAGAATCTATACTTTGCCTTATTTTATCCTCAAAATATGTGTAATCTATTTCCACCTCACTTTCTCTATTTGCATAGTTTTCATCCTCCATGTTATCTACACTTACTAAGTAAGGATAACTAACCTTTCCCCAAATCTCATATGAATTTTCGGTTTTTATAGGGCTACTTGCATGAAAAAAAGCTTCAATAAGGTTCCCATCATATGTAATAACCATACCATCAGTAGAAATAACAGCTGTATTTACCTTATTCCAATTCATAGAAATTTCTTCTTCCGACCAGCCTTTTACTACTCTCCAAAGTCTAAAAATTTCTTCTTTATCTTGATATACCTGACAATGTCCGCTACTGCTACAGATATCAGCTGAGCTTTCATGTTTTATATCCATTTTTTTCATAAGATAAGTTCTAGCAACAATCGCCTGTGCCTTTAAAGCTTCTAAATCATAGTTTGCTGGCATTTCAGAAGCTACAACACACCTTAGATAATCGAAACTGTCAATATCAACAACTTCTCTTGTTTCTACTTTTTCAAGCCTTATTATATTTCCAGATTTTAGTTCATCATATATAACAACTTCTTTAGTTTCTATATTATCATTAATATTTGAAATAACGTCAATATCATAATTTTCATCAGATTTATTTTTATTTTCTGGAAATATATAAAATATAATGGATAAAATAGTAAAAAACAGGCATAAAAATACAAGCCATTTTTTCAATACATATCACCTATAGTAATATATATTCATGACTTGTACATTTTATTACTGTTTTTTCTTTTTTAGAAAGAAATAAATGATCCCATATAAACATCAATAAGTGGAACTACAACTACTAGAACCAATATTATTAAGAATATTCCTAGTATTCCATAACTTATCTCTGGAACCCATTTTACAAAAGCTTGAACAGCATCATCAATTTCTTCTTGCAAATATTCATTTACTTTTGACATCATTTCAGAAAGGTCTGTATTCATACCAATTGTTAACATTTCTGTTACCATAGGAGTAAATATCTGTCTTTCTTCAAAAGGCTTAATCCAAGATTCTCCGACTAAGCTCCTATTTTTTGCTACCTCAACAATTGACAAGAAATAATAGTTTTTAGATACACCTTTAGAAATTTCTAATGCCTCTTTTATTCTCATACCATTTCTCAAATTAAGTAACATTGCTTGGAAGAAATTACTTACTGTAAGAGTAGTTATAAGATGACCTAAAACTGGAAACCTTAGCTTAAATTTATCAAAGTTGTATCTTCCTCTAGGAGTATGTATATACACTTCAAAAGCTGCAACAAGAAGTAGTATAATAGCTAATATATATATGCCATTATCCAAAATCCAATATACGACCTTTACTGCTACTTGTGTAGTTCCGGCAATTTCTGCATCTGAATCAAAAATCGCATACGTTGTTTCAAGAAGTGGCACTCCATATAAAACTGCTATTATTATAATAGCTATTATTCCTATTATTTGTATAATTTTAGGTATTACTGCAGATTTTACTTTTTTTGTTAACATCATACTAGTTTCAACATAATCTCTTGCATACATAAGTGCAGTATCTAGTGTTCCAGATTCTTCACCAACTTTAATGAAATTAACTACCATTGGCGAAAAATATTTAGGATAGTTTGCCATTATTGTATGCATACGTTCACCTTGCTCAACACCTATTAAAATATCTTCTATAACGTCTCTAAACACAGGATTTTCTGTACCTTCATAAAGTGATTTTAGTGCTTGAATATTATTAAATTTAGCTTTTTTTAGTATGTAAAGATTATTCATAAAAGAAATAATATCTTTCTGTTTTACTCTTGCAAATGGATGTATTTCTGCTTTTAATAGTTCTCCAAAAGTCATACCTTTCTTTTCTTTATTATCTTTCCTATGAAGTCTATCTATCTCACTTGCTGAACGTCTATTTTGTTTATCTATTTTTTCTTTTTCCTTTTCTTTATTCTTCTTTGATGCCTTATTATTATTTATACGTTTTACTACCACTGGTTGTATTTTTGATGTTTTTAATTTATTTATAACATCCATTTTAGTTTGTGCTGGTATTATACCTCGTATAGTTTTTCCATCTCTAA
This sequence comes from uncultured Clostridiaceae bacterium, assembly GCA_964642045.1. Classification (GTDB taxonomy): domain Bacteria; phylum Bacillota; class Clostridia; order TANB77; family CAG-465; genus RGIG5057. Next base: position 13,069 of record CAZXLZ010000025.1, on the reverse strand, counting down.
GAACGCCTCTATATTTAAAATCTGGCACTAAAATCACCTCCTTTATTACACAATTACTTAAAACTTATATATCATCTTCTACTGTTCCTCCAGCAGTTATTACTAAGCTTTTTACAATTTCTAATTTTTCAGGATCTATAACATTTCTTATTTCCTTCATTCCTATTTTTCCTCTTAAGTACATTTCACTAAATGAAGTTTCAAAACTTTTACATCCAAAAGCTCTTTGACTGTGTATAGAATCCTCAATCTCAGAAACATTAAATCTTTCTTGCCTTATTTGTGCTGCAATAGTAGGATTAACAGCCATTATTTCAGATATTAATACTAAATCATCATTAGAACCACGAAGTAATTTTTGTGATACAACTAACTTTAATATTCCTGAGAGTGTATTTTTTATTGCGGCTTGATCAGATGGATCATACATGTTAATTATTCTTTCAATAGTTTCACCACAAGATCTTGTATGAAGAGTACCAATTACAAGTCCACCTGACTCAGCAAGATCTAACGCTACATCCATTGTTTCCTTATCTCTAATCTCTCCTAAAACTGCAATATCTGCATCTTCACGAAGAAGATTTATAAGACCATCCTTATATGTTATAATATCAGCTTCCTCACCAATTTCTTTTTGTATAACTACACATTTATCTGATTTATGAACATATTCTATAGGATCTTCCAATGTTATAATTTTTTTATTTTCTTCTTTATTTATTTCCTGAATAAAAGCATTTAGAGTAGTAGACTTTCCAGAATTAACTTTTCCAGTTAAAAGCACAAGACCAGAATTTATTTTTTTTACCCTAGAAATTATATCAGCTACACCTATTTTTTCAATATCTATAGGTTTATTTGGTATAACCCTTATAGAAAATGTAGGTATACCATTAGACATAGAAACATTTACTCTTAATCTATAGCCTATATAATCGTGTGAAAAATCAACATGCTTCTTTTCTTCAAATACTTTTTTTAACTCCTTCACACTTGATACGGATGCAAAAGCATTAAAAATATCATTCAAATCTTCTTTATTAAGCTCAAGCTGAGTATCATCGTATATTAGTTTCCTATCTACTCTATATACAGGTTTTGAACCGTTTGCAAGATGTATATCAGTTGCACCTGCTTCTATGGCAGAACTTATTATTAAGTTTAATTTTTCCATAGTTCTCCTTTATATAATTATTTTTCTCTTTAGTTCCTTTATAGTAGTTGTACCATCTAGAACTTTTCTTAATGCATCAACAACTAATGGTTCGTATTTTTTATTTTCTTTAGCATACTTTCTTATTGCACCAGAGCTTTCTCCTTCCACTATCATATCTTTTATTTCATCATCTAAACATAATACTTCGAAAGCTCCTATCCTTTCATAATATCCAATACTATTACAGTATTCACATCCAACTGGCTCATATGGAGTTGCATGTTCAATATCAAAATCTTTACCAGTTAATTTGCTTATTCTATCAATATATTCAAGTTCTTCTTCCGTAAATTTATGTTCTTTTTTACACTTTGGACAAAGTCTTCTAAGTAGTCTTTGAGACATTGTAGTAACAAGAGTTGAAGCTATATCATATGTAGATATTCCAACTTTTTTAAGTCTTGTTATAGCCTCTATTGCATCAATTGTATGAACAGTTGATAAAACTAAGTGACCTGTTTGACCAGCTTCTATAGCTGTTGCTGCAGTTTCTTTATCTCTTATTTCTCCAACAAGAATAATATCTGGATCTTGTCTTAAAACTGTACGAAGTGCAGATGCAAAAGTTATATTAGGACCTATCTCTATTTGGTTAATTCCAGGTATACGCATTTCAACTGGATTTTCTATAGATACTATGTTTATATTTGGATTATTAAGATAATCAAGTACACTATATAATGTTGTTGTTTTACCTTCACCTGTTGGAGCACATACCAAAATAAGTGAATTTCTTTTATCAAATGCATTTTCAATTAACTTTTTATCACCTGGGAATCCCAATTCATCTAAGGTTTTCAAGTCAGCATTTTTCTTTAAAAATCTTAAAACAAATTTTTCTCCCCATATATTTTTCTGTGAAGATACACGTATACTAAATCCATCATAAGTATTTATACTTCCATCTTGATCATATGTTATTTCTTGATGCATATTAGATATTGATTTTAATCTACCTATAATTATATCTTGTCTTTCTTTTGGAAGCTCTGTTGCAGAAATAAGTTCACCGTCTATTCTATATCTTACTCTAATTTTATCTTCCATAGGTTCAATGTGTATATCACTTGCCCTTTTAGTAATAGCTGTCATTATTATATTATCTATAAGTCTAGATGTATCTTTTTCATCTTTATCTACAAATTTATTTTCAACAGTTCTCACATCACCAATTTGTTTCATTATAGAAGTGTATAATGTAACATATCTTTTTGTATTAAATCCAGCATCCATTAGCATAAGTTCTATTTCATGAACTTTTGATTCATCTTGAATATTTGCAAAAGCAACTGATAACTCATTTCCATCCAAATTAAAAGGAAGTGCCCTGTAATTAATAATTACATCTCTTGGCAAATAATCAGTTGGCTTTATTGATAAATTTTTGTCAAGCATATCACCTTCAACATTCAATTTTTGTGATAATACGGACAAGATATCTGATTTATCACACATGTCCAATATATCTACTATCTCTGCAAATTTTAATTCTCTATGATCTTTTTGATACTCTAAAACCCTTGTTACTTGTGTTTCAGTAAGTAATCCTCTTTTTATAAATTCAAAACCTATAGGGTTCTTTTTTGCCTTTACACTCTCAAACATATAAAACCTCCTACATTTTATTTGCTAAGTTTATCTAAATTATTATATAGATCAGATAGATTTTCTAAATCTTTTGAATAATATTTATTTATTACTCTATCATATCTATCTATATTTATTTTTAAGCTATTTTTCATAGTTATACAGCTTCCAACATATGCCGAAGCAGTAATTCCCAAAATTACAACTATAACAATTGCTGATCCTTTTTTTCTATTCAAATAAATCATCTCCTACAGTAACAATTATATCTCTATTTAAAGTATTGTCGTACTTTCTTAGTTCTATGTTTATATATAGTGATTCAGATGAAGAAAGAATATATTTTTCTAATGTAGTATTACTTATACTGCTAACTTCTAACTTTTTAAAATCACTTAATGTTTCGCATAAAATACCAGTATTTTTATATATTATACCTTTTTCTTTATCAAATTTATACTCATCACCATTTGAAAAGTATATTTTATTTTCAGTTATATTAAAATAATTTGAATTTTTTGCACTATCAAAAAGATTAGTATATAGTTTCGAATATTCAAGTTCAATTATAGATAAACCTTTATCTATAAGTATATTTCTATTCATATTTGATGAAGTACTTACAGCAAATACTATAAAAGTTGTAAATAGCAATAAGTATATTATTATAGATATTAATGTTATGCCTTTTTTCATACTAATTTAACCTCTTCTTCACAGTTTCAATTTCATAACTGTACTCTTTTCCATTATAAATATATTCTGTTTTTATATTTAAAACTTTTATATAATCTTTTTTTGTTATATACGAATCTGAATATTTTGAAACAACCACATTTGTATTATACATTATGCCGTCTATAATATTCGAAGCAGTAAATCCAATTAAATCATCATAATCAATACCTAATGCTAACTCTGTATACTTAATGCATTCAAATCTGGCTCTATTATCATTTATTTCTTTTTTCGCATTATTGTTAGAATTTTTATAAGTCATATATATACTTCCTGAAGTAAAAGCAAGTATAATTGCCGCTATTATTATTTCTGTTACAAATACGCCTGACTTCTTATTCATTATATTTTCTTCTTTAAGTGATACAATTTCTTCTTTAATCATCTTTTGTTTATTAATATAACATCCTGTACTCATAATAAAGTAAATTATTAAAGCTAAAGCTATAAAAAAGTATACAGAAAATCCAAAAATTATGTACATGAGTAAAAATAATATTCCTGTACCTAATTCTAGTAATGGATATCTAATACTTATTTTTTCTTTGCAATATCTGCATTTTCCTCCTTGAAATACAAAACTTAAAATAGGTATAAGATCCAAAAAAGATAAATTATGATTACATTTTGGGCAAAAAGACCTAGTATATACTATATCTTTCTTTCTTGGAATTCTGTAATTTGCAAGTGAAAAAAAACTTCCAAATAATGTACCTATTATAAATATATTAATAGATATATATACATGTATCCAAGTCAAAATTATCACCTCTTTTATATATACATATTTTACAATACACTTTTATAATGTACTCTAAAATATGCACACTAAATATTAAGCGTGTATACTTTTTAGAACCATTAAAAAGAAAAAGATTAAAATTTAAAGAACAAATATGAGACGTGTACTATACCTGATTTATCTAGATATATTTCCACATTAGATAATTCTCCGCCTGCGAGATAATTAATACTATTTATAGAAATATCATACTCAGTGTCGCTATTTTGAATTTTAGGTAAAGATTTATCATATGAGCTAGTATACAAATACCCCTCTTTTATAGTTATTGATTTCCCTAAATAATTCTCATATTTGTAGATTAAACTATCTACCTCTTTTTGAGCTTCATTTTTTAATTCTTTACATTCACTTATATGTAAAAAGGAAGAACTACCATTTGATACAGAAATCGCACACATAAAACCTAAAATAATTACTATGAAAACCATAATTATTATAAGTATAAGCGATATTCCTTTTTTCAATATAATTCCTCCTTTTTAATATAAACAAATTTTTTTAAACTACTATTCAGCCTCTATTGAACTAGCTTTTACTAGTTTAACATTACCAGATTCGTTCATAACTACTACCCAAGCAGAATTTTTAGCATATCTAGCATTTTTTACAGATATTGTAGTTAATAAATCTGTAACTGATCCTGGGAATGTTTTTTCTTCGAATGCTGTTCCACAAGTAGCTGTAATATCGTCTAGTTTGTAATATCCATCTCCAATTTCATTATCAGCTGCATCTTTAGCTGTTGAAGGAACTGCAGTAGCATCAGCTTTTACAGTGTAAGTAACTACATCATATTGTTTAGCCATTACTGAAGAAGAATACATAATTATAGCATCATTTATATCTGATTGTTCTGAAAGAACAGCAGCAGATTTTGCATCAGACATTGGATTGCTACCTGCTAAATTTAATATAACAGCACCTGCCAATATGATGATGATTACTATAGTTATAACTAAAACTATTAAAGAAATACCTTTTTTCATATTTTCACCTCCTAAGAAAATAGTATATATTAAAACACATACATGTTTTAACCATTGTTATTATAAATGAAATACTTCTAGTTCTTCTGTCCACCAATCTGGCTTCTTTGAATATTTGCACTTTAAGACTCCACTCTCACTAATATACCATACTATATTTGAGTCATTTAAAAGTTGTACTTTTATGACAGAAGTTAAATTTGTAATGTTAATCCTGTAATACTTTATTTCATCTTTTATTATAATATCAGCTTCTTCATAATATACAATTGGTTTTAGTTCAATACCAGACGTATCCATTATTATTGAATTTTCAATATCATCTAAATTATAACTACCAACTAATAGCTGTTCTGTAGTATAAGCATCAAAGGTATCTGAACGAAGCTTTCCAATGTATTCAGAAATACTAAGCTGTGACTCAAATGCTGATTGTACTAAATTTGTAGACTGAACACTATAATCTGGATTAAGAAGATACATAGATATAAGTCCTACAATTATTAATACTAAAATAACAATTATTATATTTTTTATTATATCTTTTTTCAAGAATATACCCCCATTATTTAGTAGTACCAGTTATAGGCTCACCTGAATTTGAGCTATTATTATTTTGATTTTGCGCATTTTCTTGAGTACTGTTATTAGTAGCAGAAGTAAGTGTATCCTTAGGAGTAAATGGATCTGAATTTCCAGCTTTATATAAATTACTATTTTTAAACTCATTTATATCATCTTGACTAATTGTATAAGCTGTTGATAAAATTTCTGTTACAAAGTGCTTTGTTTCAACGAATTCAAAATCTTTTATATCAATTCTAGTATAATTATCAATAACTTCGCTGGATAAATGTTCTACTTGTGGTAGCATAATCAAAAACATCGCAGCAACAAAAGTTGCAACTAAAGTTATAGAAATCAAAATTGAAATAACATAATGTTTTCCCATATTTATACTCCTTTCTTAATTCTACTTTTTAACAGTTATACCTTTTACTTCGAATATTGTAGAAATATTGTTATCGTTTAAATATTCCATTCTTATATTATCTAGATTAAATCTAAGTTCTTCATCTGTTTCAAGTCTATAGAAAAATTCACATATATTTAGATATGTTCCAACTACTTCTACTCTCAAGCTCTCACTAGGTCTACTAATTATTTCGTCTTCGCTACTATCTACTGAATCTTCTATTTCGCTACCACTTGCACTGTTAACAGCACCAGGCTCATATAAAAGCATTTTTAAATTGTTTTGTCTTGCATAATTTCCAAGAGAAATCCATATATATTCCAAGTTATATTCTTCACCTATAGTAGCGTCATTTATAGTTCTTAGAACATCCTCTGATATAGCATCATATTTTGTTTTTTCTTCAGAATAAGAAGATTTTACACTTTCTAAAGATTTTAGTGCATTTCTATGACTAACTCTAGTAGTTTCTAGTTCACTCATTTTTTGTTCTAACTCTATCTTTTTATCTTCTAATGACTTAGTTGTATATATTTTAAAAAATATTAAATCTAAATCTACATTATACATTACTACTGCTGCTGCTATAGCAAGTACAATAAGTACAAGTTCTATTATTAATCCTTTTCTTATTCTCATGGCAATTCACCGCCTATCTCTACAACAATTGTACTGCCATTTTCTACGCTATTTATATTAACATTTTTAAGTATGTCAGGATGTAATCTTAAATTTGCAACAAGATATCCAATTGCTGGATATTCATTTGACTTTGCTCCTATAACAATGTTTTTATTATCATCAGATCTAATATATGTAAGCACTACATTATTAGGTATAACTTGTGCAAGTTTTTGTCCAAATGATGCAACGTTATACGTACTATACTTACCTATTTCATTATTTTGTACTTGAGAAATAAGTGTGTTTATTTGATCATTTACATTTTTATACTTACTAGTTGCAGTCGCTATAGCTCCTCTATCAGAATTTATTGTCTGAATTACAGAATTATAATCCGCTATTTTTTGATTATAATCAGCTATATAACTATCTATTTTAGCAACATACAAATTTGTAAATACATTATATCCAATAACAAATGTTATTATAAGTACAGTTGGATATATTAAAAATCTCTCAATTTTTTCAAAGTCGATAACAAATTTCTTACTTGGCGCTTTATTTTTAGATTTACCTTTCTTAAACATTTTAGATAGTTTAGCAAAACTTCCACTGTTTGATTTTCCATTTCTTTTTATAAAGTCTAAATTTTCTTTTGGACTATCTAAATGATATTTAGCAATAGATATAGCTGGAAGTGACTCTATCATTTCTGACATATTTCTTACATCGCCAATACCAGATATATATTTTGGCTTATATATTTCTGTTCTCATATTAAAGTATTCAGTAAATAGAGTATCTATATTAGTAAATAATGTTCCCATACCAGTAAGGTAAATCTTAGATATACTATTTCTATATCTATTTACCACATCTTGAACTTTTTGTAATACTTCTTGTAGTATTGGTTCAACAATTTGTTCAAACTGAACTTTATTTGTTGAAATCTCTCCATCAGAAAAAACATTAATCTGTTTACAAGCCTCGTATGATTTTGAATAATTTCCAAGCAAATCAACAAAGCCATTAATTATTTGATCCATACCGAAATCGAATATATTGGTTTCAACTTCCTTACTATTGACAACACTTGTTATCACTAATTTTTTGTCCAAATTAACAATAAGATAGTTTTTATCATCAGAAAAACCTGCTATATCTATAGTAAGATCACTTGGATACATCGCTGTGACTTTCTTAGTGCCAATTTCCTGAAATTTTTCTATATCACTTTTTTCAGCAATAGCAATTACTCCAGAATAATGTTCATCTTGCACCACTTCAGAAATTCTTTGTACAAAACTAAAATTATCTGTGTTCTTTAAATTTTTATCACGCCATTCTTCAAACTCTAATTTTATTATATTATTTCTATCTGAATTTGATATTTGCTTTAGTATTTTAAAATCTGAATATCTAACACTAGGCGCACTGATAACAACAGGTACATCCATAGAATTAGTGTCTGATATAACAGAAAGTATTGCATCTCGAACATCTTGTTCTTTTACAAACTTAATTCCGTGATTAATAACAGTAATATTGTCTGAACCTGCTTTTTCAATTTTTGCGTATTTTACTATATTATTATCAAAATAAATACCCAAGCAATTATTTGAACCTGCCATAATCCGCTCCTTTTCAGCAATTCTATAATATTTTATCATATTGTAAAAAAATACCAATGTATATTTAACATTTTTCTACAATATTTTTTTATTTTTTACATATTTTATATTTTAATGTAACAAAAATGCAACATTAATCTTCAGTAATTTGATATTTATATCCTATGTCTAACATATATGGGATATCCATAATCATATTTATTCTATATTCTTTCATGTTATTAAAATCAACGCAGTAAGGCACCCCATTAGATATATAAATATATCCTATTTCGTAAACTTTTGAATCTTTATAATCTTTTAAGTAATCTTTACTTACATTTGTATAAGTCTGGTCAAACTTTCTATTTGTAGTAAGATTATATAAGCTGTATGCATTTCCTTCATTTACGAAGAAATATACATTTTCAGTAGTTCTATAACATGCAAAGTCGCTACTATAATTATATATACCATAAATTACAGTTTCTCCATTTAGATTATATACTTTATTTACTGTATCTCCTTTCTTTTGGAAAATACATCCATCTAATGAAACAAATTCGAATCCACTATCAACTTCAATTAATTTTTCACTTTGCAGAAAAATATATGACTTATTGTCTCTTTCTATAATAACTCCTTTTTCTTTTCCTTCTATCATTTTAATTGTATCACAGTCTAAATCAACAACTATTCTTCCAACCTCGTCTACTATACCAATCTTTGAATTTTTATCTTCTTTTATTTTAACAATATATTGTGTTCTTCCTTGTTTAGTTGGGTAATCTACGGTAGATACTACATTATATAAATCTGTAACTGCAGTAGAAGCTTTATTTGGTATAAAATCAATACCAGAATCAAGGAATTTGCTAACAGAATCTCTATCAGTAAAATCTCTATTTGCATATCTTACACCATCGCTAGTATAAATTCTATATATAGCAGAATCTCCTTCTCCATACGTCAGAATAAAATATGGTAAAATCTGACCTGTAGTTTTGTCATATTCTAAAGATACATCTGTTTCTTTTCCACCTAAGCTTATACTTCTATTATTATTTAAGAAAAATACATAACTGTCTGATTCCTCTTTTACATATACACTGTTTCCATTTCTTAACATAACATTATATTTACTTTCAAGTACAACGCTTCCATCAGATTTACAAATACCATATTTGTTATTATTTTTTGTAACAAAAAACAAATCATTTTTTTCATAATTTACATTTTCTTTATTTGACAAAATAGCGTTAAAAATGCCATTTTTATACAAAAAATATAGCAAAGCTCCTAAAAAGAGTAATATAACTAATATTAATATAATGGAAATTCTTCCTTTTTTCATATACATTTCTCCCCTTTTTTATCATGTTAACATATTTGTATTTTTTTTTCAATAAAAAACTTAGAAAAACCATACTAATATTAGTATGGTTTTTAAGAAAAATTCTATACAAATTTTTAAAATTCATAATTTTTGATACTTTCATTTCTTTTTACATATATGTCAGAAAAAAGCTCATTTTGCGATATAGTTACTTGTTTTTCTTTACTAAGTTCTAATGCTCCTAAAAAAGCTGTAACTACTTCTAGTTTATCTTTTCTCTCTATATTAAACATATTATTAAATACAAAGCTTTCATTGTTTCTTAAGTAGTTTACTATCTCATTTGTCTTATCTTTTACTGTTACTCTTTCATATAATGCAATTTTTTCAATTTCTCTAGCTTTTAAATTCATCCTATTTTTATTTCTTAAAATTACACTTAAATAAATATCTCTTAAATTATTTTTATCTAAATCTTGACCTTTATACTCTTTTTTACTATCAAACTTTATATTTTCAAAATTTTTAATAAAACTTCCGAAATTGTTAGCATACATTTTAGCAACTGATTCACTAAGTTCTTTATACTTTTTATACTCTATAAGCCTTGCCATAATCTCTTCTTCTGTAACTTCCTCTTCTTCTTCATTTTCAGAAACTGCCGGTAAAAGTTTTCTAGATTTTATTTCTATGAGCATGGATGCCATAACAATAAACTCTGTTGCAATTTCAATATTCATTCTCTCCATATTACTTAAATAGTTAATATATTCGTCTGTAAGTGTGCTTAAAGAAAGCTCAAATATATCCATTTTATTTTTGCATATAAGGTATAAAAGTACATCAAGTGGACCTTCAAAATTATTTATGCTTATAACATGATCCATCTTCCTATTTATAATACTTTCTTTCATATAATTATCCTTCTAATTAATAGCAGCTTCAAGTGCTATTTTTATCATATTATTTAAAGATTTTTCTCTAACTTCAGCACTTACTTTTGTTTTTTTAATATGTGAATCAACAACAGACAGAAGACAAGAAGCTTTCTTATTTAAATGTTTAGCAGTGGCAAAAAGTGCAAAAGCTTCCATCTCTGCCACTTTACAATCAATATTTTTAGGTATTCTCGAACGTAACTTATCTATATCAATATACCAATCAAAGCATTCAGATGTAAGGCAGTCTCCTACTTTTAAATCTATTCCCAATTTTTTAGAATTTTCTATTATGCTCTCATTAAGGTCTTTAGAACTATTCATTATATGGTCGTTTGAATTCATAAGTGTAAGTGCAAAATTACCTTCACTGTAAGCTCTATCAACTAAAAAAGTATCAAGTAATTCTAAATTTTCAGTATATGCTCCACATGAACCAATCCTAATTATTTTTTCTACATCATAAAATTTATAAAGTTCATATGAATATATACCCATACTAGGCATACCCATGCCGCTTCCCATTACAGAAATTTTCTTTCCTTTATACATACCTGTAAATCCAAACATTCCTCTTACTTCATTGAAGCATACCACATTTTCTAAAAAATTATCTGCTATATACTTTGCTCTTAATGGATCCCCAGGCATAATAACTACTTTAGCTATATCCCCATAAGCTGCACTATTATGCACAGTTGGTGTATCTTTTTTCATAATATCCTCCCAAGCTAAAAACTTAAATTTCTAAAACCCCTTCTAAATAGATAAGCTTTTGCTTTATTAATATCATCTCTTCTATGTTTTTCTAAATATGTATCAATTATTTGTTTTTCATAAATACCATCATCTAGCTCATTTTTACACATATCAATAAGTTCATTACTAATTCCTTTCATTCTTAGTTTGTTTTCTATTTCATATATGGAATATTTTGGTATTTTTCTTGATTGTCTTATATAAGCATTAACATATTTTTCATCATCTATATAATGTATATCTATTAGATGACTTATTACTTTTTCTATGATTTTTTCTTCGCAGTTTAAGCTTTTTAATTTATTTCTTACTTCATATTCGGTCTTAAAAGAGTTATTTAAAAATCTTACTGCCTTTTCACTTGCTTCTACGTATTCCATATTACTACTATTCATCATCTTCTAGGTCTTCTAATGGTTCATTATCTAAACTTTGTTCAAATGCTGTCTCAAAATTTGCTCTTACTTTCTGTTCAACTTCCTTCATAATTTCAGGATTTGATTTTAAATATTCTTTTGCATTTTCTCTTCCTTGTCCTATCTTTTCACCATTATACGCAAACCAAGCTCCACTTTTATTAATTATATCTAGGTTAACTGCTAAATCCAGTACGCAGCCCTCATTTGAGATACCTTGTCCATATATTATATCAAATTCAGCTTCTCTAAATGGAGGTGCTACTTTATTTTTTACCACCTTTACTTTAGTTCTACTTCCAACTACTTCTCCATTTACTTTAATTGCTTCTTGACGTCTAATATCAAGTCTTACTGATGAATAAAATTTAAGCGCTCTACCACCAGTTGTAGTTTCTGGATTTCCAAACATAATACCAACTTTTTCCCTCAACTGGTTTATAAATATAGCAACTGTATTTGATTTATTAAGTACACCTGTTAATTTTCTTAAAGCTTGAGACATAAGTCTTGCTTGAAGACCAACATGTGAATCTCCCATTTCTCCATCTATCTCAGCCTTTGGTACAAGAGCTGCAACTGAATCTATAGTTATTATATCAATAGCACCACTTCTTATAAGTTGTTCTGCTATTTCTAGTGCTTGCTCTCCTGTATCTGGTTGTGACACTATTAAATTATCCACATCAACACCAAGTTTTTTTGCATAAACTGGATCAAGTGCATGTTCAGCATCAATAAAAGCAGCAACTCCTCCTGCTTTTTGAGCTTCTGCTATTGCATGTAATGCAACAGTAGTCTTACCTGAAGATTCAGGTCCAAATATTTCAATTACTCTTCCACGTGGGAATCCACCAATACCAAGTGCTACATCTAAACTTAAAGCACCTGTTGGTATAAAATCAACATTACTATTAGAAAATTCTCCAAGTTTCATTACTGAGCCTTTTCCAAAATTCTTTTCAATTTGGCTCATAGCTATATCTAAAGCCTTTTTTCTTTCTTCTGATATCATAATTCCTCCTACAGAACATTAAACGTTTGTTCATTGATATTATACTATCCTAAAATTATA
>CAZXLZ010000024.1:0-17059 GCA_964642045.1 uncultured Clostridiaceae bacterium | reverse complement strand
AATAATTTGTGTCTTTTTATTTTCAAAACCGGTCACTTAATTTTACCATTTATAATTTTATTATTAATTAAAGTAAGAAGTTATATATAATTAAAATCAATGTAGATAAGAACGTGGCGAGGCAAAGCGACAACCACACTCCTTATATGTAATACGGGAGTAACATTATATAAAGAAAACTATCTAACAAAGATATATCAGCAAATACAAGAAAATATGTAAATGTAAAATACTTAAGCTAAATTATCTACATAAATAAAAAAAATGTTCTTATAGGACTATGAAATCCCATAAAAACATCCATACTGGTGCGAGTGAAAGGACTTGAACCTTCACACCGGTTGGTACCAGCTTCTAAGACTGGCGCGTCTGCCAATTTCGCCACACTCGCGTGCAAATATAATTCTTAATTACTTATATATAGTAACATATATTTTTGTATTTGTCAAGCACAAAAGTAAATTATATAAAATAAATCTAAGCTTCAAAAATTTAGCTTAGATTTATCTATTATTTTAATTCTACTTTTTCATTATCAACTATTAATAATTCCTGTTTATTAAATATTCTTTTCTCTTTAGGAATAAATCCTCTTGCCTGAACTGTTGGCATTATCCACGTATATGGACCTATAAACGTTCCTGGAACTGCAGTAGAATTAGCTCCCATTCTAGAATTATCACCTATTATTGCTCCAAAGAAGTCTGTCCCCGTATCTATAACACTTCCATCTTTTTTTATAGTTATATTTTTCTGATCAAATCTTCTATTTGCCAAAATACATCCACTTCCAACTCTTGTAGATTTGCCAATAATACTATCACCAATAAATGTAAAGCTCTGTACTTTTGCTTTATTTTGCACAATACTATGTTTTACTTCACAACTATGGCCAACAACGCATCCATCGCCTATAACAGAATATGGTCTTATAAGAGCTCCAGACTGTATAGTGCAATTTTTCCCTATATATACAGGTCCCTCAATAGAAACATTTGAGCCTATTTTTGTATTTTCACCTATATAATAATTACCTTCTATTGAAACAAATTCACCTAAAGTTCCGTGATTTTCTCTTAAATCCTTGCTTAATACTTTTTCATTAATAACCTCTTTTATTTTAGCTAGAGCCTCCCATGGATACACACAATTTTCAAATAACTCTTTATGTTCAAATTCAGAAATATTATTAAAAAAGTATTCGAGTTTTAACTCATCCATCATATTCCCCCTATAACTAGATATTCTTATCTATAACTTCACCATCTTTTATATATGAATTTCTCTTTAAGTTTACAAATGGTCCAACTGTGCAATTTTTACCTATACTACTTTGATCCACTTTACTCATTTCAATAGTAGTATAATCACCAATATTGCTGTTTATAATTATAGAATTAGGTCCAATTATACAACCTTCACCAATTCTTGTTTCTCCTTGTATATTTGTTCCTGGATAGATAATAGTATCTCTACCGATTTCTACATTATAGCTAATATATGTATTATCAGGATCTATTAAAGTAACTCCATTTTCCATGTGTTTATTTCTAGTATTTCTAAGAAGGGTTTTAGTTGCAACAGATAAATCAGTTCTTGAATTTACACCTTGTGATTCTTCAGTATACTGAAGGCCATATACCCCAACTTTTCCACCTTTTTCCATAATATAATATGGTATATCTGTTATATAATACTCACCTTGGGCATTATTATTATTTAATTTTTGAAGAGCTTCTTTTAAGAGACTTCCTTTAAAACAATAAAGTCCTACATTTATTTCTTTTACTCTTGCCTCATCTTCAGTGCAATCTTTCTGTTCTACTATCTTTAAAAGATTACCATATTCATCTCTAATAATTCTTCCATATCCTTTTGGATTTTCATAAACAGCAGAAACTAAACCAGCATCAAAATTTCCAAGCTCTAAGAAGCTTCTAAATGAATTTATTGTATATGCTGAAATAAGTGGCATATCACCATTTATTACCATTACAATGTCATCGTCTTCAATATATTCTATAGCCTGCTTTACTGCATGACCAGTACCAAGCTGCTCTTCTTGAAGACAAAATGTCACATCATCTCTTTTTAAATGGTCTTTAACCATATCAGCTTTATGTCCTACGATTACATACATATTATCTATTTCGGCTTCTTCGCAAGCATTACATACATAATCTATTATAGTTCTATCATATACTTTATGTAAAACCTTTGGAAGTTCAGATTTCATCCTTGTCCCTTTACCTCCAGCAAGTATTATAGCTTTTAAATTATTCACAAAAACACCTCACATATTACTTGAATCTATCAAGTACCTCGCACATTATACCACACCACAAATATTTTGTAAAGCGCTATCTATTTTCTAGGTTTATAAGTAGGTTTTACTAAAGCTTATTCATAAAAATAAAGTATAGAACCAAAAGAAATAATGATTCTATACTTACAATCTAGTAAGTTATATTCTTTTATTAACTTTTAACACATTATTCATCAGAAGATGAACTTTCTAAATACATATCATCAAAGAAATTATTCTCAGCTTCTCCTAGTTCTAAAGCTTCAACATTTTTTAATTTTCTTTCTATTGTTCTTGTCTTTTTACTTGCAAGATCCATTGTATTAGATATTTCTTGAAGCTTTTTATTAGTCTTATCTAAAAGATCTCCAAATTTCATAAATTCACTTTTTACTACTCCTAAAATTTGCCATACTTCACTACTTCTCTTTTCAATTGCTAAAGTTTTAAATCCCATTTGCAGACTATTAAGCAGTGCAACAAATGTAGTAGGGCCTGACACAACAACTCTATATTTCTGAGTTAACACCTCACAAAGATCTGTGTTTTTTACTATTTCACAATAAAGACTTTCTGTTGGTAAAAACATTATTGCAAAATCTGTTGTATAAGGTGTCTCTATATATTTATCATATATATCCTTTGCAAAAAGCTTTACTGACCTTTCTAAAGATTTTTTAGCTTCTTCTACTTCTTCTAAACTTCCCTTTTCAGATGCATCAACAAGTCTTGTGTAATCTTCTATAGGGAATTTAGAATCTATAGGTAAAAGTACCATTTCATTATCATTTTTTCCTGGAAGCTTTATAGCATATTCTACAAAATCATTAGACTTAGGTTTTGTTTTTACACTGCACATATATTGGTCTTTAGTTAGAAATTGTTCTAAGATATTTCCAAGCTGAACTTCTCCCCAAAAGCCTCTTGATTTAACATTTGTAAATACTCTTTTTAAGTCTCCAACTCCATCAGCTAAATTCTTCATCTCACCTAAACCTTTATACACAGACTCCAATCTTTCGTTTACAAGTTTAAATGACTCACCAAGCCTTTTTTCTAATGTATCATGAAGCTTTTCATCTACTGTTATCCTCATTTTTTCTAGCTTTTCACTATTATCTTTTTGCATTATCTGCATTCTCTCATCAACTGTTTTTCTAATATTTTCTAGTTTATTTTCATTTATATTAGTAAGATTCACTATACTTGCTTGCTGAATAGATGCATTTTCAACAAGTTTTGCTCCAATATTTTTTGATATATCTTCCCTAGTCTGGCTAAGCATAGAGCTAATTTCTTGTCTCATTCTATTTGTCATTTTTGTCTCTTTTTTTGTTAAGGTTAAAATAATTAAAATTACTACTAAAACGATAACTATTATAATTAATATATCTGTTATACCCATATTATCATTCCTCTCTAAAATCTACAAAAAATTATATCAAACTATCGTTCATTTGTCAATTTATTATTAAGTAAAAATAATTTAAAATTTAAATAAAATCAATTGTTTTTTTTTTAATTTCATTATACAATTTATTAGAATGATATATTTATTTTTTTACGGAGGAAAAAATTTATGGAAGGTACGCACAATAAATATTTAATTAAATTAGCTACAAAATGTAATCTAAGTGAAGAATTTTTAGATTTAATAGAAAATTTATTTGATAAACTTATTGATTTTGGATATATTTCAAAACTTCAAAAAACAAAACTTTCAAAGAATTTGTTAAATAATATAGATACAGTTATTATATCTAAAAATGACTCTACTACTATCGATTTTAAAACTGGATATTATGATGCAAATAAAAAAGAGCTGTACTTAAAAGATATTTCTAATATTCCAGCTGTATATTTAAGGCTTTTCTATGCTATGACTACAAAAGAAGTATCACATAATGTATATAACATGGGTTATGCTTCAGCATTCCAGTCAAAGAATTCATTTAGTATAGAACATGTAAATTTTGGTTTAAATAGAGCAATTATATCAAATCTTGTTTGTAGATTACTGTATACGCTTCCTACTACACTTTCTATTGTTCCAACTTACAGAACATACGAAAATAACTTTTTGGGATATAAAATAACATCTGATAATGATATATATTTCTTGGAAGGAAAAATAGTTAGACAAATATGCTTTGTACTTGGAATAAGTGAAGAAAAGTTATATTCTAACCTATTTAGTATTAATCCAACAAGAGACATAGCAAAAATATTTGATAAGATACAAAATACTGATCTTTTAAAAACTCTTGATTCACTTAGCAGAACATATTCTCATTATAACAAACTTTGTTACTACAGCAAACTTATATCAGATAATTATATTGAAATAAAGAAAACTGCAAATACTCCTGAAGCAAGTATTGCTAGGGCTAGAGGTAAAGAAATAGAACTTTCTTTAAAAAAAGTAATGGTTAAAATGTTCCCTGAACTTGAAAATGAAGAAGAAGGATTTGTAAACCTAGAGCTTGAGGGAAGTTTATCTGAAAAAATAAATGATCTTGAAGATAGTATACTAGATTATATTGCCAAAATTCAAAATATACTTGCCAAAGAGATTCTAAAAACTAAAGATAGATTTTCTAAAATGGGATATGTAGTAAAGTTAAAAACATATGAAGATTTATTAATACTAAAGAATCCTGATATAAAGAAAGAAATACATGATACTATTACACATAACTTGATTTATGCAAACGAATATAGCTGCACAAATTTAATTGAGAAAATAAAATACTCACTTGCTCTTCTTGGTCTTTCTACTCATAGCTCACTAAAGGTATTTAATGATACTAAATTCTACAAAATAGCAAGCAAAGACAACACCATATCAAGATGCATTATAGCTATAAAAAATGATAATTTCTTAGAAATAGCTAATGTTTCTAATTTAGATATAGAAACTGAAAATATAGAAAATAACGTTGATATTTTAAAAACTCAGTCTATCGCTCATATGTTAAATACTAATGTATCTACTGATAATCTAGAAAAGGTTATAACAAGTATTCGTGAGTATGATACACTTCTTAAAAACTTAGATGTTAATAATCTATACTTAGCAAAAGATGAAAAGCATTCATATATTTTAGTAAATAATATTTCTACTCCTATGGTATTTGAAGTAAATAAAGATATGAAAATATCAAAATTAAATTTATCTGAAGAATACACTGTTCTTGGTGAAACAAATTCACTTCCAACAGTTTATAAAGAACGTAGACTATTTACATTTTTTAGAAATTTACCTGTATTTCAAAAGAATAGTTAATTTATATAAACTATAAAAGAAGCACTAAAAAGTGCTCCTTTTTTATTATGTTAGATTAATATTCATCTGTTTCATAATAATATGAAGTTTCTATGCCCTTAAACACCATTTCCAAACTTAAATCATCTGTTAAGTTACTTGATATTAGAGTTTTTATTTCCAAATTATTAATTGGACTTCTTTCCATAGCTTGAAGATATAACCTTTTATCTATATTTTCCCAGTTTACTATTTTATTTAAATTGTTTTTTAATATTAAATCAAGCCAAATCCTAGCACTCCTTCCATTTCCTTCTAAAAATGGATGTGCTATATTCATTTCTACATATTTGTCTATTATCTCATCTAATGTAGAATCAGCCATCTTATCTATTTTATCTAATATCTCATTTAAATAAATTGAACTAGCAAATCTAAAATTTCCTTTAGAAATATTTTTATCTCTAATAACTCCTGCAAACTCATATAAATTATTAAATAAATATTTATGAATTTGCTTTAGTCCATTAGTAGTACCTACTTCAATATCATTAATATAATTACTTGTAAATAATTTTTTAGCATTTTCTAAACTCTTTTTATCTATTTCATTCACTAAGAATCACTCCATTTTATATAATAAGACGACGTCCTAAAACTAAAAAATAGCAAAAATTCTAATGAATTTCTGCTGTTTTCTTAAAACAAACGAAACATAATAATGAAATTTGGACAGCCTCTTTTCTTAATATTTGGCACGGGCAGAGAGATTCGAACTCCCATGAGCAGTTTTGGAGACTGCCATGCTACCATTGCATCATGCCCGTAAATTAAATACTCATACATTTTAACATGTATTAATTTGTTTTTCAAGTGTTATAATTTATTTTTAAGGCAAATTATACTTTAGTATATCTGCCTTAAAAATATACACATTCTAATCTATCAAAAGCGGCTCATTATCTAGTTGTACTTCAATATACGTTCTACCATCACTTACAGATATTTCCTTTAGTCCTACATCTTCTCCATCTATTATTGTTCCTTCTTTATACATATATTTAGTTTTAGCGTTCCTAAAATCTTTAGTCCATATAATTGGAACCGCATATCCACCAGTTATATAATATCCTTCACCTGTGCCTACTGTACATAAATCTAAATAATAATTATTTGAAGCCATACTATAACCGATTTTTTGAACTATTATATTTTTGGTTGTAACGTTTTCTTTAGTATTATGATCTATGCATACTTCATCATTTTCATGACGTATATACATATTAGCTTCTGAATTATATGTAAATTTTGTTACATTTGGCATAGCTCCATATGTAATAGTTATATTATTTGCCTTTATAGTATTATTTGCTAAAGATAAATTAGTATCACTTGTGTTATAATTTAATAAAACTGAATTTTCTGAAGTAGTTCTTATTCCGTTTGCTACTAAAGCATTTGCAATACCAGATGTAGATACATATGCAGTATGCTCTGAAGGTAAATTTTCAGGATTATTTCTATAATATGGCTCTCCATATAATCCTTGAAGATAGTCGATAACTCCACCTTTCATATCCCTTTCTGCATAAACACTCCAGCCAAAACAGCAAAGTATTGCATCAGATTCTAGTGCAAAATCAATGAAGTTATGCCTTGCACTTCTTATAGTACCTATAACTAGATTATCTGGTATATCCTTATATAATGCTATAAGTCTAGAGGTATTACCTTCTGTTGGCACTTCATACACTAAATATGCCCTATTAAGTCCTTCTTGAACTTTTACCGCAATAGGTGTATTATTTACTACTACAGCATATGGTCTTGATACAGAATTTATATCTATAATATCAATTTTTTTATCTATTATTTCATCATTATTATTCTCAGAGAGTGCTAAGCTTATATCTACAGTTTGATCATAAATATCAACATCATTTCCTTCATCTATTATAGAGGTATTTTTGCTATTTAATATACGCATTAATATATAGATTACAGCTAATATAATTATAAGTATCAAGCAAGTTGATATTATTATCATCTTTTTGTTCTTAAACATTCTTACTTTTCTCCTTTACTTTAGATTTACACTAATTATACTATTTGTATAATCTTATGTCAAGAATAACTTTTTAAATAACTTTCCTATAAACAAAGGTAGTAACATATATTATATGTTACTACCTTAAAATTATTTTACCTTATATTAAAAAATACATCATTTCCATTATACTCAGCTACTTCACCTAGTTCATCTTCAATTCTCATAAGTTGATTATATTTGCATACTCTATCAGTTCTAGAAGGCGCACCTGTCTTTATTTGCCCTGCATTTACTGCTACAACTAAGTCAGCAATTGTTGTATCTTCTGTTTCACCAGAACGATGTGATACAATAGCAGTATATCCTGCTCTATTTGCCATTTCTATAGCATCCATTGTTTCTGTTAGAGTACCTATTTGATTTACTTTAATAAGTATTGAATTTGCAACTCCTAGTTTTATACCTTTAGCAAGTCTTTCTGTATTAGTAACAAATAGATCATCACCAACAATTTGAATTTTGCTTCCAAGTCTATCAGTAAGCTTTTTCCAGCCTTCCCAATCTTCTTCTGCAAGACCATCTTCAAGAGATATTATTGGATATTTATTTACTAAATCTTCCCAGTATGAAATCATTTCATCTACTGTGTACATCTCACCTGTTTTCCAGAAATAATATTTACCTTCTTCACCTTTTTTCTTTGCTTCTTCATACATTTCTGTTGCAGCAGCGTCCATTGCGATTTTGAAGTCATCACCTGGTTTGTAACCAGCTTTACTTACAGCTTCAACTATAAGCTTTAAAGCTTCTTCATCTTTGGAAAGGTTAGGAGCAAATCCTCCTTCATCTCCAACAGATGTAGCAAGACCTCTTTCTTTTAATACTGATTTTAAGTTATGGAATACTTCAGCACACATTCTTAAGGCTTCCTTAAATGATGTAGCTCCAACTGGCATTATCATAAATTCTTGTATATTTACGCTATTATCAGCATGTTTACCACCATTTAAAATATTCATCATTGGAACTGGAAGCTGTTTTGAGTTTACTCCACCTAAGTATCCATATAGGCTAGTACCTAATGCCTCAGAAGCTGCTCTTGCAACAGCGAGTGACACTCCAAGTATAGCATTAGCACCAAGTTTACCTTTGTTATTTGTTCCATCTAATTCTATCATTATTTTATCAATTTCAGTTTGATCTAGAGCATTTTTTCCTTCAATTTCAGGTGCAATTATATCATTTACATTATCAACTGCTTTAGTTGTTCCTTTTCCTAGATATCTAGATTTATCACCATCCCTAAGCTCTACTGCCTCAAAAGCACCAGTAGATGCACCAGATGGTACAATAGCTCTACCTACAAATCCACCTTCAACAGTTACTTCTACTTCAACAGTAGGGTTACCTCTTGAATCTAACACCTCTCTTCCATATACAGATTCAATCATTAAATATTGTTTCATAAAAATACCTCCCTTTAGTTTAATTATTTGAAATAATATATAATAATATACTTTTAAAGTATACTATATAACCAAATTAAATTATCTTAATTCTTTCCTTAAATTTCTTTTAAAGTCATCTCCCAAACTTTCATCTTGCACCTTTAGATCATTTTTAAAATCATCCTTAGATTTATCTTCTAAATCTTCTTTTTCTTTATTTAAGGAATTTATCTTCTCATCATTATTTTGCTCTTTACTTTCATCCTCTATCTCTTTATTTTTACTTTCTATCTTTTGTTCAATAGTCTTAAGAGACTGTCTAACAGATGCGTTAAAGTCTAAAATAGCTTCTCTAAATCCAGTTTTAAAACTATTTGAAAGTACAAGTGCTACTTCTTTGTTTCTCCTATTATATAGCTCGGAGTCCTTTTGCATGATCTCAAAAGCTCCATTAAGAAATAGTGTTTCAAACCTATCTATAGTTATATCACCTTTTCTTAAACTTCTTTCTAGGTCATCTAAATGATTAAAAGTATCATCAATTATTTCATCACACATAGCTGAAAGTTGGTCCTGTTTAAGTTTATCTAATCTTGCCTCTTCTTCTTTTAGCTTTTCTAATTCTTCACGTAGTTTTTCCTTTTCAGCTTTTTTTTCTTCTTCTTCTTTCTTCTTCTTTTCTTTCTTTTCCTCATCTGAAAGAATAAGAAGTAGCCTCTTCATACTTGCTTTGCAAAAAGGACACTTACCCTCATCCTTAAATATTGGAAGAGTAAGAAAAGGTTCTACAGCAAATTCATCATCTTTTATATTCTTTTCTTCATCTTTTTTTATAAAATAGAATTCTTCTTTACATATAGTACATTTATAATGCTGAAGTTTCTTCCATTTTTCTTCTTCTTCATTTACTTCTATCTTAGCTTTTGCCATATTAATCTAATCACATCCTTTGGCTAAATTAAGCTTTTTCCTGTCATTTCTTCGGGCTTTTTAAGTTCCATAAGTTTAAGCATTGTTGGAGCAAGATCGCAAAGACTTCCTTCATTTACTGTTTTATATCTATCTGATACTAATATTATTGGTACATCAAATGTTGAATGGGAAGTCACTATCTCACCTGTTTCTTCATTTAACATGTACTCACAATTACCGTGATCTGCTGTAATTATTCCTTCTCCGCCTTTTGACACTATTTTATCTATAATTTTTCCTACGCATTTATCAACAGTTTCAACAGCAATTATAGCTTTATCTATTTTTCCAGTATGTCCTACCATATCACCATTTGCAAAATTTAAGATTATAAGGTTATATTTTTCACTATCAATAGCCTCTAGCACCTTATCTGTAACCTCTAGTGCAGACATTTCTGGTTTTAAATCATATGTTGCAACCTTAGGAGATGGAACAAGGATTCTATCTTCATTTTTATATGGTACCTCTTCACCACCATTAAAGAAAAATGTTACGTGTGCATATTTTTCTGTTTCTGCAATACGAAGCTGTGAAAGTCCTAAACTGCTTACATATTCTCCAAGTGTATTTTTTAATACTTGAGGTTTATACGCAACAAATACATTATTTAATGTTTCATCATATTTTGTAAATGTAACAAAAGTTAAATCTTTAGGAAGATTTTTTCTTTCAAAACCTTGATACTCATCATCTGTTAATATATGACACATTTCTCTTGCTCTATCTGGTCTAAAATTAAAGAATATAACTGAATCTGAATCTTTTATCTTAGCATTTTCATCTAACACTACTGGCTTTACAAATTCGTCATACACTTCATTTTTATATGAGATATTTAGTGCTTCTTCATATGTTTTAAACTTCTGACCTTCTGAATTTACTAGCATATCATAAGCTAGTTTTAATCTATCATATCTCTTATCTCTGTCCATAGAATAATATCTACCACAAAGAGTAGCTATTTTTCCAGCACCTATATCATCTATCTTTTCTTGCAATTCATTTAAATACTCTATCGCTGATGCAGGATTAGTATCTCTTCCATCTAAATACGCATGTATATATACCTTTGATATGTTATTTTTCTTAGCTAGTTCTAAAATAGCATATAGATGTTCTATATGACTATGTACACCACCATCTGATACTAGCCCCATTATATGAAGAGTAGAATTTTTCCCTTTAACATTATTTATAGCCTTTAATAATTCCTCATTTTGAAAGAAATCACCATCTTCTATAGATTTTGTAATTCTTGTAAGCTCTTGATATACTATTCTTCCTGCTCCTATATTAGTATGACCAACTTCTGAATTTCCCATTTGTCCATCTGGAAGTCCTACAGCTTTTCCACTAGTATGTATATGAGATGTTGGATATTTTTCTAAGAGTGCATCTATATTAGGAGTATTTGCGAGTTTAAAAGCATTTCCTGGATACTCTTTATAATTTCCTACTCCATCTAATATCATTAAGATATGCTGCTTACCTTTCATTATATTTTACCTCTTTTCTAACACAAAATTATTATATCACAAGGCATTTACTTGTCAAGTATTAAAAATCCAAAATCGAAAATAATAAAAAAAATTAGCATGCATAAATATTATTTAAAATTTACGCATGCTACTAGCTTACTCTTCTATTTTAGGGATATTAATTTTTATAGTATAAGCATTTTTGTATTCAATCCCTACATCTTTAGATGATCCTTCACAATATATAATTATAATTGGCTTCCTTGTGGTAATTGAAAGCCACGTAATAATTTTGCATATGTCATTTGCTATATATAAATACTTAGTAAAAAATTTCTTTACTTCCTGTTTTGAAATACCGCTATATCTCACTTTTCTTATACAGCTATATAGTAAAGGTATATCTAACTTACCTGAATAAACATCATATTCAAATGATAAATAAGGAACTTTTCCTATTAAAATATCCACTTTACGAAGGCCCACAGTTTTTATAACTTCCATAAGTAATACCTCCTAGAAATATAATAATATAGTTAAAATTCTGAGCTTGGAAGTTTAATATTAACCTCACCTTTCTCATTACTATCAATTTCCATTTTTAATTTTGTATTTTTCGAAAATGAAATTTTTTGCCTAATATTTTCAGACTTAAATTTAGTAAAAATAGCATCATAGACTTCATCTATCAAGTGATAATTTTCAGTTAATATTTTTCTTACTTCTGACCTAGATATTTTTAAAAAATGTATACCTTTTATCATAAGATCAAATTCAATTATATCTTTCTTATAACTTTTACATTTATACATAAATGCTTTACATGGCTTTTTACATGTAATTATATCAACTATCCAAAGCCGATCTAATACTTTAGGCGACATAGTAATACACATTTAAGCTACCTCCAATCAAAATAATGTTTAGATTTTATGGTAATTTGTAGTCAATTATATCACAATTTTATACTAATTACAATATTTTTATCAAAAATTAAATATCACTCTAAAGATATTTTAAATCTCTAAAGTGATATCTTTTATTCTTCTTTTTCTTCTGCCTCACTTTTTATCTCATTTGCTATTTTTTCTATTATATCATTTTCAAGTAATTTTTTTGCCTGCCATAAAGCTTTTTCATATGTTATGCTATTTGAGCTTCCATGTACTTTTATAACCGGCTTTTTTACGCCTAATAGTACGGCTCCTTCTCTTTCTTTATAATTGTATTTATGAATAATATTTTTCATGAGTTTACTTACTAGCAGTGCTTTTAGCTTATTAAATACATTTTTAGAAAATTCTTCTTTTATAGCATTTTTCATAGTAGATACTGCACCTTCTAAAGACTTAAGAGCAATATTTCCCATAAGGCCATCTGCAACAATTACATCTGCTACTCCTTTAAGCATGTATCTCGATTCAATATTTCCTATAAATTCACCAGCATATATCTTTCTTAATCTTGAGTTAACCTCTCTTAAAAGTGGTGTTCCTTTTTCATCCTCAGCACCAATATTTAAAAGCGCTATTTTAGGACTATCTACATTTAATATATATTTTGCATATATTTCGCCAAGTTTTGCATACTGAATAAGTGATATTTCTCTTGCCTCAGGATTTGCACCCGTATCAAGTAAGATTACATCTTTTCCAGTTTCAGCTGGAAGAAGTGATGCGAGCGCTGGTCTATGAAGCCCTCTAATTCTACCTAGTTTTAAAAGAGCACCTGCCATAACTGCTCCAGTATTTGAAGATGAAATAAATACTGTTTTTTCATTTTCTTTCATATAATTAAATGCAACTACTAAATTCGATTCTTTTTTTGTTTTTATAGCTTCTACTGGCATATCATCATTAGTTATATACTCTGTGCAATCTAATATTTCAAATCTAACTAGATAATCTTCTTTTCCTATCTTTCTTAATTCATTTTGTATATCTTCTTTTTTGCCAACAAGACAAATTGGAATACCTATACTATCAACTACATTTACTGCTGCAATAATA
Source organism: uncultured Clostridiaceae bacterium (assembly GCA_964642045.1). Taxonomy (GTDB): domain Bacteria; phylum Bacillota; class Clostridia; order TANB77; family CAG-465; genus RGIG5057. Next base: position 3,529 of record CAZXLZ010000024.1, on the reverse strand, counting down.
GGAATAGATAAACCTTTGTCTGCTCCTGATATATCTAATAATATTTTCATTTTTCTCCTTTTATATTAAAACAATTTTGCTTCTTCTTTATTCATAATTCTTATTATATTTTCTTTATGTCTAAAAAATACTATAAAGCTTGAAACAATAACTGGAAGTACATATTCTGGCATCATAACAAACATCATAATTACATATAGTAAAACTCCAGACAAAGTGCCTTTTGATACTGTCCTTGTTATAATAAGTATTATAAGTCCAACTATTATACAAACTACTGCTATTTGCCTATTTATAAAAAGTGAAGCAACAAGAAGCGTGACTATTCCTTTTCCACCCTTAAATCCGTAAAAAATAGGAAAACAGTGCCCTATAATAGCACCCACTAAAAACATAGATTTAGCAGCTATATCTAACTCTACTTTAAAAATCTTGCACATAAGCATAACTACTAAATAAGAAGTTACAGATTTTAAAACATCTAGTATAAATACAATGCTTCCTAAAAATCTTCCAAGTACTCTTACAGAATTTGTTGTTCCCGCATTTCCACTACCTAAATCTCTAATATCTTTTCCTGTCTTTATTTTGCAAATCACTATTGCCGGATTTATGCTACATATAAGGTAACATATAACAAATAATAATACATTAAAAAACATATCTCACCTCTGTTTTTTTAGCTATTACTTACTATATCATATAAGTGCTAAAAAATCAAGTAAACCTTGCAAAAAGTGAAGTCATATGATATACTTAACTTACGTTTTAAAGTAGGAGTGATATATTTTGTTATGTGTAGATTGTAAACAAAACGTAGCTGTTGTTTTTGTAAAAGATAAAGCAGGATCTTCTATTGGTCTTTGTATGGATTGTGCCAAAAAACGTGGCATAGATCCAATGAAAACAATGCTTGATCAGTTTAGTAAAAATCCAGCTTTTGATATAGAAAACTTAACTAATCAACTTGATAAAATGATGTCTGAAATGGATCCAGATGAACTTGAAAAACTTTCTTCATCTCCATTTATGGCATTTAATTTTGAAGATTTTGCAAAAATGAAAGATGAAAATACTTACAAAACAACATATAATTCAGATGATAAATCAGAAAATACAAATAAAAAGAAAAATAATAAAAAAACTAAAACATTAGATACATATGGTATAAACCTAACAGAAAAAGCTAGAAATAACGAACTTGATATTGTAATTGGTAGAGAGCTTGAACTAGAAAGAATGATAGAAATTTTAAACAGAAGGACTAAAAATAACCCTGCTCTTATCGGTGAACCTGGTGTTGGTAAAACAGCACTTGTAAACGCACTAGCTATAAAAATTGCAAGTGGTAATATACCTGCAAAGCTTGTAAATAAAGAAGTGTATTTAATTGATATGACTTCACTTATGGCTGGAACTCAGTTTAGAGGTCAGTTTGAATCAAGAATAAAAGGTATTATTGATGAATGTAAAACAAATGGTAATATTATTCTAGCTATTGATGAAGTTCATAATATTGTTGGTGGCCAGGAACATGATAATTCTATGAATGCTGCTAATATGTTAAAACCAGCACTAGCTAATGGTTATGTTCAATTAATTGGCGCTACTACTCTTAAAGAGTATAGAAAATACATTGAAAAAGATACAGCTTTAGAAAGAAGATTTCAAACAGTTATCATAGATGAACCAAATAGTGAAACTACTGTTGAAATATTAAAAGGTATTAGACCATATTATGAAAATTATCATAAAGTTAAAATTCCAGATGAAGCTTTAGAAAAGGCAGTAGAACTTTCTGTTAAATATATTCATGATAGATTTCTTCCAGATAAAGCAATAGACTTAATGGATGAAGCTGCATCAAGAGTTAATTTAGATGATAAGATTCTGGCTGAAATTTCTAAAATATCATTTGAAATTGCTACTTTAGAGGGGGTATTATCAAGACTTGAAGAACAAACAGATTTACCTAAAGAAGAATCAAATGAAGTAGAAAATTATGAAAAAGCAGCTGCAATAAAAGAAAAAATATGCAAACTTCAAACTACTCTTGACAAATTAAATGAAGAGGTTCGTGATAACATCGTAACTGATGATCACTTAGCAAGAGTAATTGAACTTTGGACTAAAATACCGGTTAGTAAAATAAAGACTTCTGATAAAGAAAAACTTCTTAATTTAGAAAAACATTTAGAAGAGAAAATCATAGGTCAAAATGAAGCTGTTCATAACATTTCTTCTGCAATTATAAGAAAGCGTGCAGGTCTTCAAAATATTATGAAGCCTCCTTCATTTATATTTGTTGGTCCAACAGGTGTTGGTAAAACTGAGCTTGTAAAGAAACTTGCATATGAACTTTTTGATAGTGAAGAAGCAATTATAAGACTTGATATGTCGGAATACTCTGAAGCTCATAGCACTTCTAAGCTTATAGGTTCTCCTCCACGGATATGTTGGATATGATGAAGCAGGTCAGCTTACTGAAAAAGTACGTAGAAATCCATATAGTATAATATTATTTGATGAAATTGAAAAAGCTCATTCTAGTATATATAATGTTCTTTTGCAGATACTAGATGAAGGTAAACTTACTGATGCTCAAGGAAAGTCTGTTTCATTTAAACATACAATAATAGTTATGACTTCAAATCTTGGTACTAATTTTAAAAGTGATAGTTATGGTTTTGCAAATAATGAAATTGCAAAAGACTCTCTAAAAAAACATGTTACAGAAAGCGTAAAAGAGTTCTTTAGTCCTGAATTTTTAAATAGAGTTGATGAAACTATTATATTTAATAAACTAGATAAAAATAGCATAAACAAAATATCAAAACTTATGCTTGATGAATTTGCAAAAGAGGCAAATAAAAAAGGATATAAATTTGAATTTACAGATAAAGTAATAGATTATATATCTGAAATTGGATTTGATACAAAATTTGGTGCAAGACCTTTAAGACGTGCTATTCAGAAAAATATAGAGGATGTTTTAGCAGTTATGCTTTTTGAAGACAAAATAAAGCAAAGTAAAAAATACATAGTAGACTATGAAAATGATAGTATTGTATTAAAATAATAAAATAAAATGGCAAAAATTTAAAATTAGGATTTTTGCCATTTTTTTATACCTATTCAATAAAAAATATAATTATATAAATTAGGATGATATAAAATACCATCCTAATTTTTATAGTTTAATACTATCTAAAGTAAGTATATATAGTAACTATCAAACGATAATACTAATTCTTCTTCCATATTGCATAATAGTTCTTATTTGCATTTAAATATCCTCCAACTGCTGTCGACATTGGTGTTGTTGCTGCACTATTTTCTGACCATCCTAAAAATGTATATCCACTTCTTGTTGGTTTTGGTACTTGTATTGTTTCTCCTGATTTTCCAGTTGAAGTTGAAAGTTTTACATCTGCATATCCATCTCTATAGTTTCTATAGAAATTAACTGTATAGGTTGGTCTTGCATCAACTATTTTACATGCACTATTATTTAATAAAGTTACATCAA
>CAZXLZ010000023.1:0-18257 GCA_964642045.1 uncultured Clostridiaceae bacterium | reverse complement strand
ATTAGATGTATTAATAAATGATAAAAATATTATTGGAATTTATAAATTAGATGAAAAAGATGACAAGGCAAAAGAAATATATCCTTAAATATGATAAATTGTTATTATACATATAAATAATACCAAAAAGAAAGGAGAAAAATATGTTTAAACTTCATTCCCCATTTGAGCCAATGGGTGACCAGCCAAAAGCAATAAAATCGCTTGTAGATGGAATAAAAGATAATAAGAAAAATCAAATATTACTTGGAGTTACTGGATCTCGGTAAAACATACACAATAGCTAATGTAATTAAAGAAGTAAATAAACCAACAATTATTATGACTCATAATAAAACGCTCGCTGGACAGCTATATTCAGAATTCAAAGAATTCTTTCCAGAAAATGCTGTTGAGTACTTTATATCCTACTACGATTATTATCAGCCAGAAGCATATATAGCTTCTACTGATACATATATAGAAAAAGATAGTAGTATAAATGATGAAATAGATAAATTAAGGCATAGTGCAACTGCTGCGTTATTTGAAAGAAAAGATGTAATTATTATTGCAAGTGTATCTGCTATCTATTCTCTAGGTTCTCCTGAAGACTACTCTTCCATGGTTTTATCTGTAAGACCTGGCATGAAAAAAACAATGAAAGAAACCGTTCAAAGATTAATAGAAATGCAGTATGAAAGAAATGATATAGAATTTACTCGTGGTAAGTTTAGAGTAAAAGGAGATGTTATAGATATCTTCCCTGCTGCAAGTTCAGAAGAAGTTATAAGACTAGAATTTTTTGGTGATGAAATAGATAGTGTAAAAATATTAGACAGCATTACTATGAAAGTAAAATCTACATCTAAACATGAATTTATATATCCTAAATCTCACTATGTAATGCCAAAAGAAAAAATAGATAAAGCAATATCCAGAATTGAAAAAGATTTAGAAGAAAGAGTTAAGTATTTTAAAGATAATGGTAATGTAATAGAAGCATATAGAATTGAACAAAGGACAAACTTTGATATAGAGATGCTTAAAGAAACTGGATTTTGTCAAGGAATAGAAAACTATTCTGTATATATGAGTGATAGAGAAAAGGGGTCTACTCCCTATACCCTATTTGATTACCTAGGAGATGACTTTTTAGTTGTAATAGACGAATCCCATGTAACTCTTCCTCAGCTTAGAGCTATGTATAATGGTGATAGAGCAAGAAAAGAGTCACTGGTTGAAAATGGCTTTAGACTTCCTTCTGCATTTGACAATAGACCTCTAAGATTTGAAGAATGGGAAAAGAAAAAGGATAAAACTATATATGTAAGTGCAACTCCTGGTGATTATGAAAATGCGCATTCAGAAAATACTGCTGAACAGATTATAAGGCCTACTGGACTTTTAGATCCTAAAATAATTGTTAAGCCTAGAGATAATCAAATTGAAGACTTACTTGAAAATATAAAAGAAACTATAGCAAATAACGAACGTGTTTTAGTAACTACTCTAACTAAAAAACAAGCTGAAGAACTTACCAACTTCTTGTCCTCAAAGGATATAAAAGTAAATTATATCCATTCAGATGTAAAGGCTTTAGAAAGGTTAGAAATAATCAAAAAACTTCGTGAAGGTAAATTTGATGTTCTTGTTGGAATCAACCTTTTAAGAGAAGGATTAGATATTCCTGAGGTATCCTTAGTTGCAATACTTGATTCTGATAAAGAAGGTTTCTTAAGAAGTGAGCGTTCACTTATACAAACAATTGGACGTGCAGCAAGAAATGCTAATGGAAAAGTTATAATGTATGCAGATGAACTTACTGATTCAATGGAAAAAGCTATAAAAGAGACTAATAGACGTAGGAAGCTTCAAGAGGAGTTTAACATAGAGCATAATATAACACCAAAAACTATAAAGAAAGATATAAGAGAAAGTATAAAGGCAACATTTAATGCTGAAGAAGAAAATTCTATTTCTGTAAACTCTGAAGAAACTATCGAGGAAAGCATTGATAGATTAACAAAAGAAATGATGAGTTATGCTAGAAATTATGAATTTGAAAAAGCAGCATGTATAAGAGACTTTATTACAGAATTAAAGAAACAGCTATAATAAATAGCCGTTTCTTTTTTATATATCATAAATATATGTTGCTTCTAAATCAGCTTCAAAAGTTAAAAGTGCTAGTGGATATTTTTTGTATGCAGCGCCTATAGTAGTATATACTTCTTTTGGCTCAGTAAATCCCATATGCCATCTAATAGCATATTTTTCCTCACTTGTAAGTTTTATAAATTCCATAAGCATCATTACAGATTTTTCTCCATGACCATATGGCATAGTATCATCAGTAGTGTAATATGGAACTTTTTCCCATTCCCCTCTTTCATTCTTAGCATTCCTATACTCCACTTTATAAAAATTTACCTTACATATATCATGAAGAAGCGCAACTATTTTAATAGTATCATCATCTACCTTAATCTCATCTTGATTTTTTATCTTTTTATCTAATATTTCATATACTTTTAAGCTATGCTCTAAAAGTCCATTTTCTTTTGCACCATGAAATCTTGTACTTGCAGGAGCTTTGAAAAAATCAGTCTTTTCTAAAAACTCTATAAGCTTATCCATTCCTTCCCTATTTATACTTCTAAGCAAGTTTATAAATCTATCTTTCATTATATAATCCCCCTATTTTTTACATTTTTATTTTATCATAAAGAAATATATATATCAAATATTTATCTTTATTTTGCCATATATATATTGCTAAACCTCAGTCATTATGGTAATATATTTAAAGGGTAATTATTATGTTTAATAAAAAAGATAAAGTTAAAATAAAAGATACAAAAATATATGGTAAAATAGATGGAATATCAAATAAAAAAGCTATGCTTAAGACTACAGATTTTAAGAAGGTAATTGTGCCTCTTGATAAACTTGAACGATTTGAATACGAAGAAACTACTCCTAAAGTAAATGTAAATTATATAAATAATACAAAAAATATAGCTGATGAAGTTATGTTAAGACATCTAACCAAAGAAGAAGCACTAAATAAACTAGAAATGTTTATATCAAATGCTATTGTTAATAAAATATATAAAATTAAAATAATACATGGAAAAAATGGAGGTGTTTTAAGAGAAGCTGTACATGAATATTTATCAAAATCTGAATATATAGAAAGATTTGAACTTGCGGGATATTTTGAAGGTCAGTATGGCGTAACTATTGCATATATAAAAGGATAAATCTAGGAAAGATATACTTTCCTAGATATTTTTTATTTTAAATCAAGCTCTACTTTTACTACCCTATTATCATTTGTTCTTACATACATAGTGCTTCCTTTTATTGTTTGGAAAGTTACATATCTAGACATCTTTCCAACTTTTCTTAGAGGCTCACCTGCTGATATACAACAAACATAATCTTGATAAACTAGATATACATTAGTGTTATCACTATACCAAGTAATTGGATTTGTATCTTCTAAATCTATAGTTGCAAGTATTTGTCTTCCAGATACTACATATATCTTAGTTCTATCTGATGATATAAAATACACTTTATCATTTAAATCTAGTCCAATTAGGTCTACACCCTCATTAAATATTCTAAGTGGATATCCTGAATAATATATAGTTCCATTTCCATCTTCAAAATACAGATTCTCAGTTAATTTTAGCATAACCATCTTATTAACTATCATATTACTTGCATATCTTCCCATGTTGTTAAATAAATCTATCCTATAAACTACATTTTCTGTATATCCTCCACTATTTCTTTCAACATTTAGATATATAATATTAACAAGTGGTGAATACTCTAAATCTTTTATTCTAGTAAATCCAGAAACATTAAATTCATTGTACTCTGATGTTTCACCTGAGGCTATATCATAAGTCCAAATTTGTAGAGTTGTAGAATATGTTGAATCTTCAGATGTTATATAGAATATACGATTTTTATCATATAACAAATTATAGTAACAAATAGGATTTGCATTTTCAACAATAACTAAATTTTCTGAACTTACTAAATCATTAATATATACTTTTCCTTCACTTAAATACGTATAATATTTATTGTTATATGTATACTGCACTGATGACATTGTATCTTCAATCTTTATCCCTTTATTTATATCACTCTGTAGTCCTTTTATAGGTGTATCTAATAAATTTACATTATTAAGATTATATATTGCTCTATCTAAAAAGTAAAAGCCAAGTATCGTTACAAAAATTGCTATAACAATCATTATACCAAGCTTAATAAGAAATCTTTTAGCTGAAAAAGGTTCTTTTTCTTTTTTTACTTTTTGTTTTTTATTTTGTTTTATTTTCCTATCTTCATTAATATCCTTTTTCTCTTCATCTTTCATGAATGTAAAGCTTTGAAACTTTATTTCTTTAGTGTTTTGTTTGTTTTCTTTTTTTATCTTTTCTTTTTTTATTTTTTCTTTCTTTGATTTCTCTTTCTTTATTTTTTTAGCATCAATATTAATATTATTATTTTCTTCTTTTACTATATTACGCCTTCTTGAAAATTTGTCATTATCACTTTCTCTTTTAGCTATCTCCACCTTTTTTCTAAGAAGTTCTAGTTCATCTTTATCAATCTCTCTCATTATATTATTAATCCCCCGTGATTTTTATTATTTAGTTATTATCCACGCACAAGGAACATATCTTTCACCCATAATGTCACTTGGCGAATTCATAAGTCTTCCATCATAAAACATAGTAGTAGATGCTCCTCCATCTAGATTAAATGCGTTATATGCACCATACTGAAGCAAAATATCTTGGGCATCTCTTAATGTGCCACCAAAACTTTTTAATGAACGTCCATCAATAACTAAAAACAATACTTTCCCATCACTAGTTTGCCCTATTGCTGTTCTAGGTTGGAGACCTCCGCCTCCACCTCCAATAGAAATTGTTCCACGGCCATTATATACTAAAATTGGTCCAAATGTGCATGCATCACGTACACCCATATTTATTATTGAGTAATATGACATACTATTTGAAAGCACTAATTTATTTTCATTGTTAAAGCCTACAAATGCGTAATAACCTGTTTCATTAGGTGTTACGACCTGACCATTTGATATTAGGAGACCATCTGGCACTCCACCTGTTCCTAAAGCATCATCAGCAAATCCAGAACCATTTATTCCGCCTACTGCGCCATAATATTCTACAATTTGTGGTACAGTTGCTCCAGCCGTACCAAGCCTTGGAGCAACTGCAAGTTTTACCCTTGATGGATCATCTATTATTAAAAGATGAGCATTATACGTTGAAGAACTTACATTAATATATTCTATACCGTTTGTTGGATTTTCCTTTATCACTACATCTTTTAGATTTTGTTCTTCCTCTATTTCAGCTGGTTTACTTGCTTCCATTATTTCATTTATAGTCTCATCACTTAAAAACCAAGTTGCAAAATATTGATGTGACATAGTAGTCATAGATGTTGTAACTATCATATCTCTTATATTAGTATATGGTCCATAATATATAAGACCAAGTATTAAAAGTGGTAAAACTAATATTTGAACTAATAAGTAAAGTCCTATTGTCTTTAACTTTTTCATCTATATTATCCTTTCTAATTAATATATCTCAACGCTAGGTTTTGGTTTTATTGGGTAAATATCTACATCAGGTTTTGGTTTTTCAACTGGCTTTTTACACTCAGTACATGTTTCTGTTGGAAGCATATATCCCCAATCTCTAGGTTTTACATTTGGAGTTTCTCCTCTTGTTATGAAAGACATTTTCTTTGTCTTACAATATTCACCAGCAAGTTTTCCTGTAACTGTGCAAACTTCTGCTTCTTTATGAACTGTGCAAGTTGCAGTTGGAACAGAACCACTAGCAAATATATCTGCTCTTTCTCTACTTCCTCTAGGATCATTTTTACATGCATCTGTTGCTATAAGTCCTGAATCTCTACATACTGTAGCTGAAACTATACCAGCTGGTACATTAAATGTAGCGGCAGGAAGTCCCGCATGTATTCTTTCTTGAACCCTATTAAACAAGAATAATGATGTATACGGATATGCTCCAAGAGCTCTTCTATATCCTATAACTCTATTTTCATCATAGCCGTTCCAGCACGCAATAGTGTAATATGGTGAATAACCAATAAACCATTGATCATAGTCATCATTTGTGTTACCTGTTTTTCCTGCAAGGTCAATATTTCCTCTTGTAACTGATCCTGTTCCAGTTCCAGATGTTATAACTGTTTGAAGACAGCTAGTAATTATAAATGCTGTTGTAGACTTCATTACTCTTTTTGCTTCTGTTTCTGGTTTTACAACTGTTTCACCATTTTTATCTTTTACTTCAGTATAGAATGTTGGTGTTATATATACACCATCATTTGCAAAAGTTGAGTATGCAGCAGCCATCTGAAGTACAGTTGGTGGTGTATTAAGTCCACCAAGTGCAAGTGCTGGCAAACTTTTATCTGCATCTGTCATTTGAGTAAATCCTAAATTATATGCAAAATTATATGCATAATCTACTCCAACAGAAGCACAAGTTCTAACAGCTGGAAGATTCATAGACTGAGCTATTGCCTCCCTTACTGTAACAAAGCCATTAAAATATCCATAATAGTTATGTGGAGAATATCCTCCCCAATGTCCTTCACAGTCATCAACTCCAGTTCCAGCTGAAGCAACACCAAGCTCAACAGCTGGTCCATAAGCGCCTATCGGTTTCATACAAGAACCTGGTTGTTTTCTCATTTGAGTTGCTCTATTTAAAGTTCTAGATCCAACTTTCGTATCTGCTCCACCAATTATTCCAAGTACTTTACCTGTACTATGGTCTTCAACAACCATAGCTGATTGCATGAAACTTCCATCATCATCAACATAGAATAAATTTGCATCTGCAAATGATTCATTTAATGTATTTTGAAGCGTAGTATCTTGATTTGAATATATTGTATATCCTTTTGTATATAAATCTTTTTCTGCCGCACTTTTTTCTATTCCTTTTTGTTTTGCTAAATCCTCAATTACTGCTTCAATTACAGCATCTACATAATAGCTTGTTGTAGCTGTTGCCTGACCTAGAACACCTTTTTCAAATTTTACATCTTCATTTATTGCTTCATCATATTGCTCATTAGATATAAATCCAAGTTCTAGCATTTTACCTAAAACAAGTTTTTGTCTATTAAATAAATTAGATCTTGACTCATCACTTACATAAGGGTTTGTAGAAGCTGGCGACTGTATTTGAGCTGCTAAGATCGCACATTCTGCAATACTAAGCTCACTTACATCCTTATTAAAATATGTATATGCTGCAGCACTTACACCATGGGCATTTTCACCTAAATAAACTAAGTTTAAGTAATGACCCATAATACTATTTTTATCAATCTGAGTTTCTAAAGCTACTGCTCTATACCATTCTCTTATTTTTCTTTTCCAACTTTTTTCTTTATCTGATTTCATATTCTTAACAAGCTGCTGAGTTATCGTACTACCACCAAAGTCAGAATCTCCACCACTGAAAATATAGCTCAAAATAGCTGCACCCGTTCTTTTTATATCTACACCATGATGTGTATAGAATCTTTCATCTTCTATCGCAATTACTGCATTAATTAGATTTTGTGGAATATCACTATAATTAACCCAAATTCTATTTTCACCTGCTTGAAGAACTTGAATTTCATTTCCATCTTTATCAAGAATTATACTTGACATTTGTAAATCTGAAAGACTATCAAGATCCACTGGGTCAGTATTATCTATAATGTTAGATACAACCCCAAAGGCCACACCTATACCTATAACACCTATAGCCAAAATAATCAAAAGTGCTATCTTAAATATTTTCCAACCAATCTTTTTATCTTTCTTATTTTTCTTTTTTATTTCTTTTCTGTCTGCTCTTTGCTCTTTTCTTAGCTTTGTACTATTTAAAGAGCTAGACCTATACTTTGTTTTTTTCTCTTTTTTCAAGAAAATCACCTCATTTTTATAATCTAACACATAGATTATATCATAAAATTTTTTTATTAACAATTATTTACTTATTTTTTATAATTATTTAGAAATTTATATAAATATTATATACATTTTTTTTGAAAAATAATCTTAAGATAGCTTCATTAACGTTACTTTAATGAAGCTATCTTATTATATATATCTTAATAAATTTTTCATGTCTGATCTTACATCACAGCTAATTAGTATAGCGTCTCTTACTTTTTTCATTATATCATCATCTAGCTTTCCTACTTTTTTTATAAGTCTTGATTTATCTAAAGTCCTTATTTGTTCTGCTAGGATTATAGAATTTTTTTCTAGTCCATATTTTTGCCCGTCTATTTTTATATGCGTTGGAAGATTGCTTTTTGTTTTTGAAGTTATTGCAACTACAATAACAGTTGGACTATATTTATTTCCTATATCATTTTGAACTATTAGCACTGGTCTTATACCATCTTGCTCACTACCTATAACAGGCGATAAATTTGCATAATATATTTCTCCTCTTTTTATTATCATAATTACTACACCTCAAATAAATTTATATCAATATCATCATTTGGAATAAAATCTAAGTAATCTATAATAAATAATTCTTTTTCATTTTTAAAAGCTTTTATAGTCTTGGGCTTATTAGAGATTAAATATACTTCAATTTTATCAATATTTTGACTACTATTTAAAATTTCCATATATTCATTTGCAATATCTTCATTTATTTTTTCTTTTAAATATATATTATATGTAGTTGTAACTTCTGTCATTTCTATATCAGTTTTAAAACATTCATCCCTCAAAATATCTATATATGTTGATAAACTATATAAATTTTCTTTTTTGGTATTTTGAATAGTACTTACATATCTGCTTATTTGTAGATCATTTATAACCTTAAGTTTGCTTCCTGAAATTATAATTGAATAATCATTTTGCATAAAATCTTTGTAATTAAATCTAAAATTCTCTACGCTATCCACACTTTTATATAATTCCTCAACTGTATAAACATTAGTAGTCTTGTTAGAATTTACAGTTACGGTATATTTTGTACTATATGAGGTAAGATTAAATATAGTTAAATTCTTATTTACATTTGATGTTTTTGTATTAAATATATTATAACAAGAATATGATATCAAAATAGCACCTATAATACTTGACACTATTATTATTAAATGTAGTCTATGTTTTATTATCCACGATATATTTATAAATTTCATATTTGTACCTCACTTTAATACAATATATGATTTTTTTTGACTTTTAGAATATGAAAAAAAAGATGGGAAAATCCCATCTTTTTAAATACTATATATTATTGTAATTCAGCTACTGCTCCTGCTGCTGCTAAATCTTCAACTAATTTTTCAGCATCAGCTTTAGGCATATTTTCTTTTATTGTCTTTGGTGCTGCATCAACTATATCTTTAGCTTCTTTTAGACCAAGACCAGTTGCTTCTTTAACAACTTTAATTACTGGTATTTTGTTTGCTCCAGCATCTTTTAATACTACATTAAATTCTGTTTTTTCTTCTGCAGCTCCAGCTACTGCTCCTGCTCCAGCTGGTCCAGCAACTACTGCTGCAGCAGCAGATACTCCAAATTTTTCTTCTATAGCTTTAACTAAGTCAGCAAGTTCAATTACAGATAATTTTTCAATTTCTTCAACTATTTTTTCTATTTTTTCCATTTTAATTCTCTCCCTTTCAATTTATCTAATATCTATATTTAATTTAAGCATTTGCTTCCTGCTTTTCTTTAGCTTGGTTTAACACAACTGCTAAGTTACGTATATTTCCAAGAAGTGCAGAAGCAAGCATTGAGTATAATGTTTCTTTTGATGGTAAGCTTGCTAAAGTTTTTATTTCTTTTTCAGAAATAACTTTACCATCCATTATTCCAGCTTTAAATTTATAGAATTCATGCTCTTTAGCATATGCATTTAAAATTTTAGCTGGTGATACATAATCATCATTACCGATAATTACAGCTGTTGGGCCTTCTAAAACGCTCTCTAATCCTTCAACTTTAGCTTCTTTAGCTGCAAATGAAATTATAGAGTTTTTAACAACCATACATTCATTATTTTCTTTTCTAAGATCTGAACGTAATTTTGCGTCTTCTTCAACAGTTATACCCCTATATTCTGTAAATATAACTATTTTAGAATTTTTGATTTTTTCTGACAAGCTTTTAACTTGTTCTTTCTTTTGCTTTAGTATTTTCTCACTTGGCAATATAAACACCTCCTTAAATTATAAAAATCTGCAAAGCAAGGTGCTTTTGCAGACTTTAATCTACTTATTTTAAGCACCTCGGTAGGAATTTATAAGCAAAACGCTTTACCTACTGTCTTTGGCATATATTTAACTATTATTTTGATGCTGGGTTTACTTTTATTCCAGCGCCCATAGTTGTAGCAATAGATACAGATTGTAAATATGTTCCTTTTGCTGCAGCTGGTTTAGCTTTAATTATAGTCTCAAGTAACGTTGTATAGTTTTCTTTTATTTTTTCACTTCCAAAAGATACTTTGCCTATTGGGCAATGTACTATATTGTTCTTATCTAGTCTATACTCGATTTTACCAGCTTTTGTTTCAGTAACTGCTTTTGCAACATCTACAGTAACAGTTCCAGATTTAGGGTTTGGCATTAAACCTTTAGGTCCTAAAATCTTAGCAACTTTACCTAGAGCTGGCATCATATCAGGTGTAGCAATAACTGTATCAAAATCAAGCCAGTTTTCAGACACAATTTTATTTATCATATCTTCTTCACCAACATAATCTGCTCCAGCAGCTTTAGCAGCTTCTGCTTTATCAGCTTTTGCTATAACTAATACTTTTTTTGTTTTACCAGTACCATTAGGAAGCACTACAACTCCTCTAACTTGCTGGTCTGCTTGTTTACCATCAACGCCTAACTTAATGTGCATTTCTACAGTTTCATCAAATTTTGCTTTTGGCATCTTAGAGACTAATTCCAAAGCTTCATCAATACTATAAGTTTTACCTTTTTCTAATAACCCAGAAGCTTCTTTCATTCTCTTACTCATTTTTTGTTTTCCCTCCTTTTGGTGCAAGCGAACATTAAATAATGCTCTCCCATAACTAATCTTTAACAACTATCCCCATTGATCTAGCTGTACCTTTAACCATAGATACTGCTGACTCTAAAGATGATGCATTTAAATCTTGCATTTTTACTTTTGCAATTTCTTCACACTGAGCTACAGTTACTGTTGCAACTTTCTCTTTATGTGGTTTTCCAGAACCTTTTTCTATTTTCGCAGCTTTCTTTAATAAAACTGCAGCAGGCGCTGTTTTAAGCACAAATTCAAAAGTTTTATCAGCATAAACTGTTAAAATAACTGGGAATATCATTCCTGCATCTTTTGCAGTTTGATCATTGAAAGCTTTACAAAATTGCATAATATTTATACCTGTTGGACCAAGAGCTGGACCTACTGGTGGTGCTGGATTAGCTTTACCAGCTTCAATTTGTAACTTTACAACGTGTGTTATTTTCTTTTCTGCCATCTTAATTCACCTCCTTAAAGCGATATATATAAATGTAATAACTACATTTTTTGCACTTGATCAAATTCTAGATCCACTGTTGTTTTTCTACCAAACATATCAACCGTTACAACTACTCTTCTCTTATCTTTTAATATTTTCTCTATAACAGCCGGATAGTTATAGAATGGATCTGTTACTATTCTTACATTATCTCCTACTTCATAATCTAAAGATACAACGTCTTCAATACCTAGAGATTTCATTTCTTCTTCAGTAAGTGGCATAGGTTTTTCACCTACACCAACAAAGCTAAATACACCTTTTATATGCTTTACAGCATACCAAGTTTCATCAGTCATTATCATCTTAACTAATATATAACCTGGGAATACCTTTTTAATAGAAGTCTTTTGTTTCCCATCTTTTATTTCAATTTCTTCTTCCATAGGTATTACAATATCTTGTATTTTATCTTTTAGCCCTCTATTTTCAACGTACTTCTCTAAAGTTGCCTTTACTTTATTTTCATAACCTGAATAAGTATAAACAACATACCAATTTAGTTCATCAGTAGAATTGATTTTTGCCGGATTATTTGTATTTTCTTCCAAATCTATCTCTCCTTTTTTATTATATTCTACTAGTTACAAAATTCCAGAAGTGTGTATCTAAAAAGCTTACAAGAACATCAAAAGACAAAACAACAGCTGCAATAACAACAACTAGAACAATTACAAGCATAGTATTATTCATTAATTGCTTCTTAGTTGGCCATACAACTTTATTCATTTCACCTTTTATATTCTTAAAAAAACCTTTTGCCATAACAAATGCCACCCTTTCAATTATTTTGTTTCTTTATGTATAGTATGTTTTCCACAAAATTTACAGAATTTACTATATTCTATTCTATCAGGATTGTTTCTTTTATTCTTCTCAGTTTCATAGTTTCTTTGTTTACACACTGTACAAGCTAATGTTACATTCTCTCTCACTTACAAAACACCCCCACGCGCTACGATTTTATGTAATCATAAAATTTTACCTAAGTATTTTAGCATAAAAAAACTAAAATGTCAAACACTTTTAAAACATTTATACATATTTACATCATTTCATTTCTTATATTATGAAATAAGTGCTGCTGAACAATCCCTGAGTAGCTTCCAAAATTATTTTCTGCAAATTTTACAATTTCATTTAAAGAGCACTCTTTTTTCATATATAATTTTTCCATAACTCTTTTTATCCAAACATCAATTGGAAAAACATCTTGTCTTCCAAAACTAAATAACATAACGCAATCAGCTACTTTTGGGCCTATTCCTACAAAAGACATAAGTATCTTTTTTAGTTGGTTATTAGTAAGTATTGTATTACATTCATCACATACATTATTTTCTTTTAAATCTGCAATAGTTTTAACTAAATATCTATCTCTAAATCCAACTCCACATGCCTTAAATTCTTCTACACTTACATTTGATAATTGCTCTATAGTTGGAAATAAATAGTAATCTTTACCTAAAAATTTAACTTTTGTTCCATATCTTTTACATATTTCTGCTATTGACTTCTTTATTCTTGGTATATTGTTGTTTGAAGATATTATATAAGATATTATAGTTTCAAATTGAGCTTGATTTAGTATATGTATTCCTGTTGTGTTTTTAACTGCTTTTTTTATATTCTCATCAATTTTAGATATTTCCTCTTCTATCATATCATAGTCGTTATATAAATCAAAATAATATTCCACCACTCTTTTTAAATTTTCTTCAACATTTGATGATACATATAGCATATCTTCATCTTGCCTTACATATAGCACTCTATCTGAAATAACCCCTATATACTCTGAGTGCTGCCTGCCTAAATTTCCATCATCTAGTCTTTCCCATCTAAAACATTGTCCACATTCAAGTGTATCTCTAAGATTAAAGCACTTTGTTTTAAGCTTTATACTAGCTACTTCTTTCTCATTAATTCTAGTGCTGCTTTCTACTACCTCTTTTTCAACAACCATTATACTCACCTAAATATAAATAAAAAAATATTTTTACATTTTTAGAATCAACTGTAAAAATACATTTTTCTACAAAATATAACACTATTATATAATAAAAAAAATAAAAGTCAAGGAATAAAAATACGATTAGTATAAAAAAATAGCTACTAAAAAATAGTAGCTATCTATTACCATTCATCCTCTGAAAGAAGAGATGTAACATTTACACCGAGAACTTTTGCAAGAATTACTAACTCTATATCTGATACTTTTGCTTTTCCACATTCTATATCTGATATATACTTTATTCTTATAGCTTTTATTCCTTCTTTTTCAAGCCTTTTAGCAAGTTCTTTTTGAGTAATTTTAAGAACATCTTTCCTAAATTTTTTAACATTATTTCCGCATATGTTATTTTTTTGGTATTTACTAATAGAATTTTTCATAAAAAACTCCTTATAATTTTCATTTTAAAATGATAACATGATTTCTGGGTTCATCACCTTTTTCTTTGCTATACATTTCAAATTCTTTATCAATCATAAAATCAAAACTTACTTTGCAGCGGTATCTTTTCTTTATAGATTCAAGCACCTCATTATACCTAATTTTCCACCAATCGTTTAAACCGAGTATCTTAACAGTCATATTTTTTCCAAAAATATTCTCCAATTTTCTAAATACAAAATTGAAATGCTTATAAAATGAAAATGCTTCTGACACTATAAGAGCTTTTCTTCTTTTATCTGAAGACTCAATAGCTATAAAATGACAACTTTCATCTCCATACCCAAGTATACTTACTGGATCATAATTTGCTATTATAATTCCATTTATAGTTGGCAAAATAATATCTTTATTAAAATGTAACAGATAATACTCCGCCTCTACAAGCTGCTCTATTGCAACATCATATGTCGTAATTATTGGTGGAACAGAAATA
Organism: uncultured Clostridiaceae bacterium; assembly: GCA_964642045.1. Classification (GTDB taxonomy): domain Bacteria; phylum Bacillota; class Clostridia; order TANB77; family CAG-465; genus RGIG5057. The sequence continues at coordinate 3,745 of CAZXLZ010000023.1, read as the reverse complement.
ATATCTTTAGTTGCTGTAACAATGACTGTTTTTTCTCTAAGTTTTGTTTTTCTATTTATTTTTTGCAGAGCTTTATTTAACTGCCGCTGAGAATAATGTTCTATTCTAAAGCCATCTTCTGTAAAACATGATTTACCAACTACAGAAATATCCATTATATATTTACCTCCTATTATTAAATTTTAAGGCAATTTTTATTATGTATATATTATATCACTCATGTCAATATTCTTTATTTGAGTATTTAAGAATAGTCCAAAATTATATTCAATTAAAAAGAAAGAGTAGTCACTCTCTACTCTTTCATATACAAAATTTAATTTCTAATTAAGTTCCCATACCCCATCCTCATTTTTGTCTACCAATCTAACATTAGAGTTAAGAGTTAATAGAGGTCTAATTCCAACACAAGTATCATTACAAGAATAACAATCCATTTCACCTGAATAATAAATTTCCATTACAGCATCGGTATACCATGTAGAGAAAGATTTCAGCCAATATCCTTTAGCATAGTAATCAGATTTCATTACATATAAATCTTCTAAATTTCCATTTTTGTTTAAAATATGTATAGTATATCCCTCATAATTTGGTTTATCTATAAATCTAAATACATATCCATCTGCTTCAGCTGTATTTGTTTCAGCATATACTTCTCCTTTTTTTACCTTTTTTATATCTATTCCTACGTCATGTGTTGCATTGTATGATACTATAAACTGTTCTATTGTTGGTCCTCCTACTGCTGATAATGCTTTACCTGCACTATCCTTAAATCCTGTATAATAACTTTCATTACTTAATCTTTCTATTAAATCAGCTCTATTTTTACTTGAATATACACAATAATATTTGTAATTATTAGTTGTATCCTTAGAATTTGTAAGTCCCGTTGCTGTTAAATAGCTATTTTGTACATAATTATCTGATATTAAATATATATTTGTATCATCTGCATAGAATATTCTCCATCCTACATCACATCCATTTTTTGGTATATAGTCTACATATTCTCCGTAATATGTCATTGGATTAGCTTTCACATCTGCTGCTGATATTCCTTCACTATCACTATTATCCCATATTGCATATAATTCTAATGAACTATTTGCATCATAACTATCGTTTATATTATAACTTGTTCCTGTTCCATCTTTCTTTGTATTCCATTCTTTAAATGTATATCCCTCTACCACAAAATCTTGTTCAAGTATTGTATATGATGTGTCTTTTGTTTTTTAATCTGTTTTTGCTTCTTCTGTTCCATCATTTTTATAATATGTTATCTGATATGTGCCTACTTCCCATTGTGCATATAACGTTAAGTCTTCATTACTTGTATACTCATCTCCAACGTTATATGTTTCGCCTGTTCCATTTGCTGCTGTGTTCCAATTCTTAAATCCATAGCCTTCCCTTTTAGATGTATTTGAAAGTATGTTATATTTTACATCATGTATTTTAGAGCTTTCAATATATTCCTCTGTTCCATCATTTTTATAGTATTTAATAACATATGTTTGCGCATTAAATAAATTATTTCCTACTGCTTCTAATATCCAGCTATACTGTTCATTAGATAGTTTTCTATTTGTTACCATTTCACTTGCTTTTGTTCCATCTATAGCTAGTCTTCCTTCTGATACTACAAGTATGTCAGTATATAAAGTGCTACCTACCTTTTTCTTTTTCATACTTGGTATATATTTTATTATCTCTTCTTCATTTACTAAATTTATATTTTTTATATCATTATTTTTGATATATTCTTTTGAGATAGATATAGTAAGTTCTGAATTAAAACTATCTATATCTGAAAATACTTTAGCTTTAGTGCTACTTTTTATTGGATTATTACCAGATAAATTTAAAATTACTGCTCCAGCTAGTATTATTATAATTATTATAGTTATAACTAACGTTATTAAACTTATTCCTTCTCTTTTTTTCATATAGTTCTCCTTTGTATTTTTATAAGCATGTATGCAGACTTATTTATATATGCTTACATTATCTAACAAACATAGTATATTATAAAAGGAAAAAAAACTCAAGCAACATAAAAAATTTTGCCTGAGTTTATATAACTTTATTTTTTTATAACTTTACGTTTGTTATATTTATGTAACAATTCTATCTTCCAAAAAAGCTTTTCTTCTTTTGATTTACTTCATCACCAAAAGTATCAGCAAGCTCTTTTATAATCTCTCTTTGTTTATCATTTAATTTTTTTGGCACGTCGACATGAACAGTTACTTCCATATCTCCTCTGGAAGTTCCTCTAAGTGATGGCACTCCCTTACCTCTTAATTTAAACTTAGTTCCTGTTGCTGTTCCTTCTGGAATATTAAGTTCTTCATTTCCATCAAGTGTAGGAATAGTTACAGTTCCACCTAAAGCTGCTTTAGCAAATGATATATAAAAATCTCTATAAAGTGTATTACCACTTCTTCTATATTCCTTATTTGCCTGAACATTTACAACAACTACTAAATCTCCACTAGGTCCGCCTTTTCTTCCAGCATCACCTTCACCTCTTAAAGATACTGCTTGACCATTATCAATACCTGCTGGTATCTTTATGGTTATCTTCTTAGATTTTTTTACAGTACCCATTCCTGCACATTTTTCACATGGATTTGGTATATATTTACCAGTTCCATTACACTTATCACAAGTAGTTACAGTAGACATTTGACCCATTATTGTATTTTGCACCGTTCTAAGTTTTCCTTTTCCACCACATTTATCACATACTGTAGATGTTGTTCCAGGTTTTGCACATGAACCTTGACATACGTCACATACCTCACTTCTTTTTATAGTTATCTCTTTTTCGCATCCAAAAACAGCTTCTTCAAAAGAAATGGTCATGTTTATTCTTATATCAGCACCTTTGCTTGGTCTATCTGAATGTTTACTAGTATTAAATCCGCCAAATCCACCGCCAAATACACTACCTAGTATATCTTCCAAATCTATATCTATACCTGAACCAAAACCTGAGAAATCAAATCCACCAAAGCCAGAAGAATATCCTCCTGCTGAGTTAAATCCTGCACCATCAAAACCTGCTCCAAACCTATCATACTGAGCACGTTTATTTGGATCAGAAAGTACAGCATATGCCTCGGATATTTCTTTGAATTTTTCCTCTGCTTGTTTTTTATCATCTCCTGTATAACTATCAGGATGATACTGTTTAGCTAGTTTTCTATATGCTTTTTTTAGCTCATCTTCTGTTGCAGATTTACTTACTCCCAAAAGTTCATAATAATCTTTTGAACCAGCCATTTTTATCCCTCCTTAAACATTCTTTTATATATATAAGCGAGAATAAATCTCGCCTATATATAAATCTATTTAAAGTTATTTATTATCATCTTCTACTTTATAATCTGCATCGTGAACAACATTATCTGATGCATTACCATTTTCTGACGCCTCTGCAGTTGCACTTCCTGCTGCACCTGCAGCTGCTTCAGCATTTGGAGCTGCTTGAGAGTAAAGTTTTGAAGATATCTCATAGAATGCTTGTGTTAATTTATCAGTTGCATCTTTAATAGCTGAAATATCTGTTCCTTGAAGCGCAGTTTTTACATTATTAAGTTCAGTTTCAACTTTAGCTTTTTCTTCATCAGATATTTTACCTTCAAGTTCTTTTAATGTTTTTTCAGTGTTATATACTAAAGAATCAGCATTATTTCTAGTTTCAACTTCTTCTTTCTTCTTCTTATCTTCT
>CAZXLZ010000022.1:0-18309 GCA_964642045.1 uncultured Clostridiaceae bacterium | reverse complement strand
TTCTTCTACTCCGCGTTTTGCTGATACTACTACCTCTCCTGTTGGAAAAGAGATAACTACTGGCAAAATTCAGCCTAGAAAAGATTTAACTGAAATTATGGCAAAAAGCGGTGCTAAATATGTTGCACAAACTGCACTTATAGGTAATCTAAAAGACCTATATGAAAAAAGTGAATCTGCAATCTATACTGAAGGACCTTCATATGTATCAGTTCTTTCTCCTTGCCCAAGAGGCTGGGGTTATAATCCTGAAGATTTAAGTTTAATATCAAGACTTGCAGTAGATACTTGTTTTTGGCCACTTTATGAAATAAAAGATGGCGTATATAAAATAACGTATAAACCTGCTAAAAAACTTCCAGTAGAAGAATTCTTAAAAATGCAGAAAAGGTTTAAACACCTATTTTATGAAGGAAACGAATGGATGATTAAAGCCATTCAAGATGAAGTAGATAAAAAATGGGAATACTTATTAAATCAGGAAAAAAATACTAATATATAATAAAGAAATACCAACATAAACTAAAAGTCTATGTTGGTATATTTTCTTTTTTATGCGGTAAATGCTCATACTTTAATTAGCATCATTACCAAATCTTTTTACGAAAAATTTTCCTTTTTCTATTTATTTTTCCTTTATAATGTAATCTCTCCTCCTTAATTACTTTAAACATCTTTGCTGTGTTTAATATAAGGATTAAAACACAAATAATTGAAAACACTGGAAGTATAATGTTAAATACTGAAAACATAATATATCCTTTCAAATAATTATTTAATCTAAGCATATCAAAATTTATGAATACATTATATCACTTTTATTATGTAAAGTCAATTATAACATTATATTTTATAGCATAATATTTACAATTACTATACTTGATATCATAGCAACAAAATCTGCTATAAGACCTGCTATCAAAGTCCCCCTTACTTTCTTTATTTTAACAGCTGAAAAATAAATAGTAATAGTATAAAGGGTTGTTTCTGTTGCTCCCATTATAATTGATACTATATTTCCAGACTTAGAATCAGGTCCAGATGAGTCAAACACCTCCATTGCCATTGCCATAGATGCACCACCAGATAGTGGCCTTAACATCATAATTGGTAAAATATCTTCTGGAATACCAAACCTTACTAAAATTTTACTAAATGGTAAAATTATATAATTTATAGCATTACTATCTTTTAAAAGGCCTATGGCAACAGTAATTCCTAATATATATGGAAATATACTAACTACTAGCTTTAATCCATTTTGTACTCCAGATATAAATAGTGAATAAACATCTTTTTTTTCAGCTATTCCAACAGCTATAATAAAAATTATCATAACTGGAACTATTAACATTGTTATATATTCAAGCATAAGCTTAATCTTCCTTTATAACTTTATTTAATATATTTATAGCAATAAGTCCTGCTGTAAAAGATAGAAATGTTACTATAATTACAGGAATTACTATGTTGCTAGGTTTTGCGCTCGAATAAAGAGATCTTAATGCTATCATTGATGTTGGAATAAGCTGAATTGATGCTGTATTAATTAAAACAAATTTTGTCATGTTATTACTTGCTCTTAATGGTTTAGAATCTTTAGCAAGTTCTTTCATTGCTTTTATTCCATTTACTGTTGCTCCATTTCCTATACCTAAAAGATTACTTGTAATGTTAAGTGCTATATATTTTTCTGCCTCATCAGACATAGTTTCCTTATCAAATATAAGCCTTATTATTTTAGACATCTTTTTTGATATTTTATTTATAACACTTGTATTTTCAAGTATATTAAATATACCAGACCAAAAGCACATCATTCCAGTTAGGCTTAATACATTTTGTACTGCCTTTTCACTTTGTGATGATATACTATTTGTTATAATTCCTACATTTCCTAAAAGGATTGTAACTACAATACTTATTACAATCATAAAGCACCATATTTTTGACATTTTTTTCACCAATAAAAATATATGCATAACATACTAAAAATAGTATATTATGCATACGTTATATTTTTATTATATTACTATATTTATTGGTTAACCCCATATTCTCTTACTTCAAAGTCAACAATATTTGATAGATCCATATCTATAGATGCATCTATTTTACCAGTCTCACCTGGTTCAATTTGTGGTACATATACTCCCATATTAATTGCAAGATTACCTTCAGTATCATATAGAGCAAACTCTACCATTTTTGCTTCTAGTGACTGTGAAGCATCTGCTGAAACGTCAGCTGTTATTCTACTTTTTTCTGCAGAAGTTTCTACCTTTATGTTGCTGAATGTATAAACTCCATATCTATGTGGTTGTTTAAATCCTTCACTATTATTTTCAACTCCACCTACAACTGCAGTTGGATTATCAGGATCATTTGGTGTATTTTGATTATCAACTGCATTTTGATCATCTCTTACATCATTACCAGGTGTTTTGTCACCTTTGTTAAGATTTGTCATAACTAATACTACTAATACAGCAATAATAACAACAGCAAGTATAACCAGTACCATCTTATCATTTACTTTCCCATTTTTAGTATTCTTTTTCATATAATTTCCTCCTATTTCTAAAATAACTCATACTTTTTCTACTTTTTTAGTTTAACATATAAAAATTTTTTATTCAATATATTAATGAAAAATTTAAATCAAATTTTTATTCACTTTATTATTTTTTTATAACATTTGACGCAATAAGCGCAGCTATAACTGCAGATATACAATATGAGAAATTTAAGTCAAGTGCGCTATGTAACATAAACGCAACAAATATAAGTTTATTTATATTATTCTCAGATTTTACAATAATATAAATAGTCCAAGCTGTAATACATAAAAATCCTAGTATACCAGATTCTATTAAAATTTGTATAAAACTACTATGAACTTCTGTCGTATTATAATTTCCTGTTTGAAAATCTTTATATAGATACCTAAACGCTTCTCCACCTCTGCCAACTATTGGTGATGTTTTAAATATTTTCATACCATCTTTTATATATTCAATTCTTACTCTATTAGATACACTTCCAAATATTTTTTCTTTAAATCTAAAAACTAAATCACTTGGAAGTAATAAATAATCTAAACATATATTTTTTCCATTTAATTTAAAACTGTTTATACTAATTTTTCCTTTATTACATTTAGCTTTTAATATATAGCATGCTATATCATCAGATTTTGAAAGTTTTATACTAAAATCTCCTGTTTTAGAACCTTCATCTTCAAATTTTGCAACTAGTTTTTCTACACCTATATTATTTTGTTCATATATTTCTATTATATAATCTGAATCTTCATCACTATTTTTAATTTTCATATCTAGCTGCTGAATATTGTTATTTTTATCAAAATTAAAGTTTCTTTTTATTTCTAGATTTTTATAATTTTCTGATATGACAAGGCTGCTTGATATATTTAAACCTATTATTATATATAAACCAATAAATATTACTAGACAAATAATAACTTTATATATTTTTCTATTAGATTTTAAATTTTCTGACATATACCAAATTTTAATATTCATCATAACTTTATATAATATAATATTATATATAACAAATGAAAGTATTAAAAATAGTGTGCTGGCTATATATATATCAAATACATCTTTATATATAAGAGATCCTATTATATTTGAAAATATCATAGAAATTATAATCTGAGATATAATAGTAATAATCTTTATTAATTTATCTTCTTTATTAAATATACATATTATAACTAATGATACAAACATTAAAAATATTGGAAGTCTTGATGATGTAAGAAATATACAAAGAAGTATGAAACTACCCGATACATAAGTAAGCTCTAGCCTTTTTATATTACTAATACTATACTCCTTCTTTATATTATCTATATATATAAATAAATATTTAATGCTAAATAAAAATGATACAATAAGTATTATTGCACATGTATTAGCATATTGTATAAAGCTAGATAATCTATCTAAATATGTACTCAAATAACCACTTTCAAATATGTTAAGTATTGGAATTAAATACCTATTTGCAAGTCCATCTATTCCAAAAATTCCTATTATAACTCCCAAAACTATCAAAAATATTTCGTACACCTTTTTATTTTCGCTATTTGTTACAACTAAATATATAGCGCACATATCTAAGTATTTTATAGCCTCAAAAATAGCTGAACTTTTATCTACATATTTTTTAAAAATTACTGGTAGTAAATAACAGAAAAATAAAAGCATTAAAAATATGTGTGAAATATTAACTTTAAGTTTTTTATCCTTCATAGCTATTATAATATAAATAGAGCTAATAAGAATTATAAAAAAAGATATTACCTCCATATCTGATATATAAAATCCACCTTTTTTTACTGCCCCAATAAGTATTAAAAACATAAGTAATATCTCTAAAATATTTTTTATATTTATTTTCTTTAAACTTTTTTCCATGCTCACTCCTAAATTACTTAAATTATATCACATATATGTAAGTTAGACAAATAAATTATTAGTATCTTATTTATAGTTGAATTACAACCAAATAATTGACATAATATTATTTTTGTGGTATAATTATATTTGTAAAAAAAGTTAAAGGTAATGGTAAAACTAAAACAAAAATTTTGACAGTACTACTGTCAATTGTATGGAGGAAGCACATATGACAACAATAACAGAAAACTTAAAAGTGAAAACACAGTCTGGCTCAACCTATGTAATTAGCCAAGAAAATGGTCGGTACTTTTTCTCGAGGAGTTCTGACCATGAAATATATGGCTATGATGGCGAAGGAACAGAGGAAATGAAAGATATTGAGTTCGACCCTGAGCTCAGTGAAGGAATTTCGGTTGGATTTTCAATGCATTTTGTATTGATGTCTGACGGTAATGAGCCTGGAGTAGATATTTACTCGACCAAAGTCGTAGAAATTGAAAAAATAGCTTAAGAGCTAAAATTGCTCTCTGATATATTTTTATCAGGGAGCTTTTTATATGCCATAAAACATATACTTATATTTTACTTGTATATTTTAGATTATTATGGTAATATTTTAGTAATGTATAAGGAGGAAGTATGCTAGCATTAATTATAATTCTAATAGTTTTAATTATATTTATAATATATGAGTATAACTCAGTAGTAAATTTAAAAAAGAAAATGGAGCAAGCGTTATCTACAATAGATGTATACTTAAAGCAAAGATTTGACTTAATACCTAACCTTGTAGAATGTGTAAAAGGATATGCTAAACATGAAGAAGAAACACTTACTAAAATAATTGATATGAGAAATAAATATCTTGCTTCTAATAAAAGTCTAGAAGATGGCTCTAAATTAAATAAAGAGTGTGATAAAGTTCTTATGATTGCTGAAAATTATCCTGATTTAAAGGCAGATAAGCAGTTTTTAAATCTCCAGAAGAATCTTATAAAACTTGAAAGTCAGCTTCAAGCAGCAAGAAGAATCTATAATAGTGAGGTTACAAGTTATAATACAAAAATATCGATTTTCCCTATTAATATACTGGCAAATATTTTTGGATTTAAAAGTGCAAATTTATTTAGTATAGAAGAAAATGAAAAATCAAATATAAAAGTAGATTTGGATAATAAGGTTGGATAGATTTATGAAGAAAAGTTTTGAAGAAATATATGAAAAAGTATATAATGAATCAAATGATAATCTTGAGTCTGAAAGAAAAAAAGATAAAAAAGGCTATGTAATATCTATCTTTGTCGGAATTTCAATCTTTATACTTTGGGCTATTATATTTAAATCAGTTAATTTTCTACTTATAGTTGTACCTATCTTTATAGGAACTTTAATTGTTAAATTTAACTCTAAATATACACTTGTATTTAAAAATACTGTTATTAGAACATTTATTAAAACTTACGATGAAAACTTATCATATATGCCACAAGGAAAAATTGATAGCTACTCATATAATAATGCTGAATTTGAAAGATATGATTTATATAGTTCTGATGATTATATAGAAGGCGTGATAGATAATAATTTTAAAGTTAAAATGGCCGAAGTACACACGCAGGATGAATCAACTGATAGTGATGGACATAGAAAAACCACTACCCTATTTCATGGACTATTTGCAGATATTGAATCTCCAAAAAAATTTAATGATACTATAAAATTACGCACAGATGCTAAGTTTATTGGAAAATTATTTAATAAAAAAGAAAGACTTAACATGGATAGCGCTGAATTCGAGAAACATTTCGATGTTTATGCTAAAGACAAGATTGTTGCAATGCAAATTTTTACGTCTGATATAATGAATCTTCTTATAGATTTTAAAGAAAAGTATAAAATAGTATTTGAAATAACATTAAAGCAAAATCACATATATGTTAGATTTAAAACTGGACAGATGTTTGAGCCAAATACTTTTAAGTCTTCTCTTGACAAGCAAACTTTAGAAAAATATTATAACATAATAAACTTCACTCTTGATTTTTGCAAGCTTTTAAATAAGACTGTTGATGAGACATATATATAAAAATGTTGAGGATAACCTCAACATTTTTTACATCTATATTTAACACATATTCTCTTTTCTACATATTGATCCATATACGCAGTATTTACATGGATCTACTTTACTGTTTGGCTCTATTTTTACATTTCCTTCTACTACTATTTCATTTAATATATCTTTTAAAATATGCTTCATATTCTTAATTATATTATCAAACTCATCTTCATTTAGAAGACTCTTAGAACTCTTTGAGTTTTTAATAGATCTTGATGATACGTTTATAAGTCTATCTTGACTCTCAAGCTTTTTATCCATAATCTCTAAAACTTTTATATCACTTAAAAATATACCTTTCATTCTTAAGGATTCTATAATCTTTGATTCTATCTTACTTTCATCTTTTATGTATTCACTAAGCTTTAAAAACTTATCTGATAGATTAAAATACATAACACCTGCAGGTTTTATATTATTTTCTTTAGAATTTTCAATAAATGCAGAAATATATGTCATAAGCTGAAGAGAAATCCCCTCTTTAACATCATCAATAGTTAAATCTTTTGCACTAGATTTATAATCTACAATTCTTACATAACTATTTTCCTCTATTTTAGCTACGTCTACTCTGTCTATTTTACCAACAAGTCTTACCTTCTTTTCTTTTGATAACTCTATCTCAATTGGTTTATACTCAGAGTAATCAGAAAATTCAAGTTCATAAGCAAATGGCTCAAAATCGCTTTGAACAAATCCTTTGGCTATAATATTTACTGCTTTTTTCATAGAAACTTTAAGTTTTCTTTCTAAAATAGCATATTTTATACTTTCTTTATGCTTATTAAAATCTTTCTCTAAGATTTCTTCTATTATTTTATCTAAAACCTCTGTATATTTTTCATCGTCTAAAATCATATTCCATGAAATATTTTCATATACAAGGTATCTAGAAAACCTCTCTAATACATTATGCATAAAACTTCCAAGATCAAGTGATGTAATTTTATATACTTTCCTTTCCTTTAAATTTAGACCATATTTCATAAAATATGAAAAAGGACATCTCTTAAATTGTTCTATTTTAGATACACTTGATGTTATGCTATTATCCCTATACAGCTTATCTAAACTTTCCTTTGAAAGATTATCATCATGTCTTATATATGAAGCAGGAGCTTTAAACTTCTCACTTTCTAATAAACTTTCATATATAGCAAGAGTTTCTTCGTCTATTTTTGCCTCATTAATTACATTATTACTTAACTTCATTGCCAAATTTTCGTAAGTTATAGTTTTATTTTCATCATATAACTTTTCTTTTATATCAAATATGTCTTTTATATAATTAATAACACTAGATGGTCTTAAACTGCTTCCATCTGCGTTAGAGGCTAAATAATAAAAAGATATTTTTTCCTTAGCTGTAAGCACAGCCTCATAAATATTATAATTTTGCATAGCTATTTTAGATATACTATCCTCTTTAAAACTTAAATCATATTTACTCTTTAAAAGCTTCAAATCTCTATCAGAAAATATTATATCCTCTTTTACACTAAGTGGCATTTTGCCTTCATTTACAGATGTAAAATATATGTATTTCTTAGGTGAAGTTTTTGATACATTAATATCTAACAGCTCCACTTCATCCATTGTTTCAGGAATAGATTTTTTAGTTATATCTGATGCAATAGATTTAAATATCTTAAAGAATTTTTTTACATTCATTTTATCATATACTTTACATATACTATCAAATATTTCGCATATACTATCAAAAAGTGGCTTGTTTAAAGAAGCATAATACTTAATTTTTGTATCATCAGAACTTTCCATATCATAAGTCATCTTTTGCACTTTTTCTAAAATTTTATTTTGGCTTAAATGATCATATATTATTTTAACTATATCTTTTGAATTTTTAGCCAAACTAAGCTTACTTTTTAATTCAAAATACATATTTACTATTTTATTTTTTAAATTATTTAGAAGAATACTATCATAATCATCATTTTCCTTTATATCAAGTTTAAATCTGTATTCATCTGTTATATTATACTCTAAACAGTAATTTTCAAAGATGGATATTTCATCTAAACTTATATCTAATAAATTTAGTTTAAGAAGATTAAATAAATTATTATAGTCTATTTTACCTACACACATACTTAAGATATAATATATATATTTATATATTACAAAGTCAGAAAGTTTATATTCTAGATCCATATGAAATGGAATATTATGTTTTATAAATATATTGCTTATGACATTACTAATTTCTGAAATGCTAGATGTATATATACCAAAGTCTGAAAATCTAGCATTTTCATTTTTTATTTTATATACAATATCATCAGCAATAGATTCAAACTGTGTATATATATTTGTTGTAAATATAATATCTATATTTTCAGGTTCTTTTTTTTCTTTTCTTTCATTAATATTTAGATTAAATAAATTTTGTGAAAGATAGAGTATATTTTTGTCTATTTTATCTTCGGACTTAATATATCCATCATTTATACTTATGTCTATACCTAATTTTTTTGCCATTTTTATAATATTTAAAACTGTTAGATTATACACATAAAATATATCATTTTCATTTCCAGATAATTTACACTCCATTTTATTTATGTCTAAAATCTCATCTATAGAGTCTTCTACATAATCTAAAATATTGCTTGTTATAGCAATATTTACATTATATTCCATATCTAAAAGTTTATTTATAAATTTAAGTTCTGACATGCTAAAGTTGTTATATGAATCAAAAAATATTTCTGATTTTTCTATTTCTTCTTTATCTTTATGGAAGTTATCTACAAAGAGTTCTATATCATCTACAGAATCTATAAGTCCCATATTCTTCTTTACATTTACATATTTTTCATATAATAAATAGATTTCATCTAATTTTAGACTAGTAATCATATAATCACTTTTATCAATATTAGATATTTTCTCTTTAGTTATATTATTCTTTTTTAGAAGATCCATGTATATTCTAGTAGTAGATATAAATCCCTCAAAATTTTTACACTTTCTAAATATCTTAAATATATCTTCATTTTCTTCTATAACCTTACTTAATATAACGGTCTCGTCCATTTTAGATATATACGATTTACCATGAGTAAGATTATGTTTCTTATTATAATCTTTTACAAAAGATGATATAGTTGTAAAATCTATATTTATAATACCAGGTTTATTTTGGCAAGCTATATATTTTTCTTCAGCAAGCATACGCATTTGAGATGGTATAAAAAGAGTTACATTTTTTCCTTCTTCTGCGCATTTATCCATCTTGTCCATTATATACTCAGATTTTCCATTTTTTGCTTTACCTATAACTAAATTTAGCATGACTTTTCCTTCTTATCCTCTAATTCATATGTTAAAATTTGTTCATCTTTAACTTTTAAAGTTTCATATTCAGGAAGCTCCGATACATCTTTTATACCAGTAGACCTTAAAAATTCATCAGATGTAGCATAAACTGCAGGTTTTCCTGGCAGATTAAGCCTTGCTACCTCTTCTATAAGTCCACATTCTAAAAGTTTTGATACAGCAAAATCGCTATTTACTCCCCTTATTTTTTCAATTTCAGATTTTGTAATTTTAGGATTATATGCAATTATTGTTAAGGTTTCTAAAGCAGCTTTTGAAAGTGTTTCTTTCTTTGTGTTTTCAACAAACAGAGATACATATTTATAATAATCTTTATTTGTTGCAAGCTGAATTCCATCTCTTATATACATAAGAGTTATAGGAGAACTATTACTATATTTTTCTGAAAGATTTTTAGCAGCCTTTTCTATATCTCTTCTATCTTCTTTTAAGGTAGCTGAAAGTTCATTAAAACTAATATATCTACCTAGTGCAAAAAGTATAGCTTCTAAAATATTTTCTAAATTTTTTTCCATAAATTACTCCTTAACTTTTTTAGATTTTGGTTTATCTATACGGCTATATATTTTACTTAAGTTTTCCTCTAAATTTTCTAAATCTTTAGTTAAATATGAACCCACAACAAAACTTGTTGCTCCACTTTTTTTAGCTTTATCTATTGTATCTAAGTTTACTCCACCATCTACTTGAAGAATTTTATTAGTATATTTTAACATACTTAATTTATTGTTTGCCTCATTCATATAACTTTGACCACCAAGACCTGGTTCTACACTCATTACGAGTATCATATCAACTAAATACAAATATTCATGAATATTCGATATATCTGTGCCACATTTTACAGCTAGTCCAATATTTGATATTTTTCTTAGGAGCTTAAATCTATTTAAATGCATTAATACATCATTTAAATTTTCTATTTCATAATGAACAGTTATTGAGTTTACACCTTGATTTACAAGCTTTGAAATATATTTCATAGGTTCTTCTACCATAAGATGTGCATCTGTAAAAAATCCAAGTTTATTTGCATTTTGCACGGTCATATAGTCTACACCTTGATATTTAACAAAAACTTCATCCATTATATCGTAATGAATTATTATATTTTCTAATCCATTTTTTTCTGATATTTCCTTTAATTTCTTTAAAAATTCATTTTGATTTTGGTTATCTAGTCCTAAAACAGATACAGAAATATTAGGCTCTTTTATCTTATTTTCCACATTTATCACCTTTTATATTTATAATTTTCATTTTCTTTAAGTATGTTATATATCTCTACATACCTTTTGTATCTTCCAATATCGATCTCACCATTATTTAGTTTTTGCTTAACTTGACATTCATCATCACTTTCATTTACGTGACAGCAATCTAAATATTTACAGCTTGCTTCAAAAAATTCGGGATAAAAATTTTTTAAGTCATCTTTTTCTACGTCTATAACATCATATCCTGAAAAACCTGGTGTATCTACTATATATGCAAGATTTTTAGTATTATATATTCTTACATGCTTAGTTGTATTTTTTCCTCTATTTGTTTTATGTGCAATATTACCTATATCTAGCTTTTCATTTGTAATATTAGATATCATTGTAGTTTTTCCTACTCCTGAATTTCCTGAAAACGCATAAGTCTTTCCTTTTTCAAAATTAGTTTCTAAAATTCTATATTCTATTTTCTTATTAGATACATACCAAACTTTGTCTATTATTTTCTCATAAACATTTTTTATAGCACTAAAAACATACTTATTTTTTCTATTTAGTAAATCCATCTTAGTAAGGCAAATAATTGGCTCTATACTGCATTTTTTACACATTATAATTTGTTTATCAAGAAGCATAAAATCTGGCTCTGGCATGCTAAGGCTTATACATAAAACCATATAATCTATATTAGCTACTCTAGGCCTTATAAAAGAATTTTTCCTTTGACAAACTTTTTTTATTATATATGCATCATTAGATTTTTCTATATTTACAAAATCCCCGACATAAATCTTCTCTTTTTTTATACTACCTGAACATATAGCAGTATATGAAACTGCATTTTCATCTACTGCTATATATTTATTTTCAGGGAGTGCATTTATAATTTTAGCGTAAATTTTCAAATTTTAAGGTCTCCTTTACTTAAAATGTTATGGTTTCTGTTTTTACAAGTCCACCATTTACAAAATATGTAAGTACAGCTGATGAATAGCCTGTAATTTCAAAGGTATCTGTTTTATCCGTTATTTTAACCGATTTATTATATGGAGTTGTTGCTATTCCTCCATCTATGATTGCAGTAACACTTATAGTTGCTGTAGATGCGCTTGTGCTAGGTGTGTCATCATTAGAACTACTTGATGATGTATCTATACCTGCTGATTTTAAAAGAGACGATATATCAATTGTAACAGTCTTTTTAACTGATGTTTTATTTATAGTTATTTCAACTAAATCTCCTTCTGCAAGTTCATAGTTCTGAAGATAATTTTGAGCTATTACTTCCCCATTTGCTTTAGACTTATCCTCTCCTTCTTTTGTTGTAACTTTAAGTTTTAATCCTTCAAGCTGAGCTATAGCTTCTTCTTTTGTTTTTCCTACAACATTTGGCATAAGTACTTTTACTTTTCCATCACCTTCACTTACTTTTAAAGTTATAACGCTTCCAACTGGTGCTTCAGTTCCTGGCTCAACACTCTGAGATATTACATTTCCACTTACTACATCTTCACTCTTTTCATACTCTACTTCTACTTTAAATCCTAAAGTATCTTCTAGCTCATATCTTGCTACTTTTAAATCTTTATTTTTTACATCTGTTACTTTAACTAAGTTCTGCCCTCTACTTACAACAACATATATTTTCTTTGTCTTACTCATTTCTCCTGCATTTGGACTTTGAGATATAACTTTACCTTCTTCATATTCCAAGCTATATTCTATTTTAGTTTGCTCTACTGTTATACCAAGTGACGAATATTCATTATTAATTTCTTCTATTGTTTTACCAATAACATATGGAATTTCAATATCAGAGGAAGCTTTAGTTTTTGTCTTTTTAACTACCTTTACGATAAATATTGTAGCAAGTATTATGGCTACTACAATTAATACTATACTTATTATAAGCATTATCATGTTTGTTTTTTTATCTTTATCATCTTTTATATTTGTATTATTATTTTTATTTTGACTATTTATTTTTAGGTTCGTTTCATCATCTAGCATACTTCTCTTTTTCATCATTTCTTCTCTTTGCATATTTACATCTGCTAGATCTTTAGAAGAGATGTTCATTCTCCTTGATCCTCTTATTCTAACATTTGGAACATCTGTGTTTTTTATCATATCATCTGTAACTAAAGAAAGTACTTGAGTTTTTCCAGCTTCAACTGCTGAAGATGACTTTTTATAATCTTTTTTTGAATGCTCAATTTGAAGACTCTCTAACATATCAGCTGCACTTTTAAATCTACTTGATGTGTTTTTAGCCATTGCTTTCATTATTATTTCATTTAAGTTTTCAGGAATATTAGGGTTTATCTCATTAGGCTCTTTTGGAACTTCTTGTATATGTTTTAGTGCAACAGATACAGGCGAGTCACTATCAAAAGGTACTCTTCCTGTTGCCATTTCATACATAACTACTCCTAGTGAGTATATATCTGATTTTTCATCAGTATATCCACCTTTAGCATGCTCTGGTGAAAAATAATGTACTGATCCCATAGTAGATCCAAAATTTGTTATAGTTGCTGTAGAAGTAGCTTTTGCAATTCCGAAATCTGTAACTTTAGCCACTAAATTCTTACTTAATATTATATTTTGTGGCTTTATATCCCTATGTATAATATGTTGTTTATGTGCAGCATCAAGCGCAGATGCAATCTGAATTGAGATTTTATATATTTCATCTACTCTTAAAGCGCCTTTTTCTTCTACATAATCTTTTAGAGTTCTACTTTCTAAAAGCTCCATAATTATATAGTTTATACCATCTTCCTGACCTACATCATATACCTGAACAATATTTGGATGTGTTAAAGATGCAGCAGACTGTGCCTCTGTTCTAAAACGTCTAACAAACATATCATCTTTTGCATATTCTTCTTTTAGAACTTTTACTGCAACATATCTATTAAGAAGTCTACATCTAGCTTTATATACATAGGCCATTCCGCCTATTCCAATTTCTTCTAATATTTCATATCTATCAGATAAAACTTTACCTATAAGATTCATAAAATAACTTCCCCTTTACAATCAATTTTTTATATCTATTGCTATAACTGTAATATTATCAGAGCCACCTTTTTCATTAGATTTACTGATAACTTCATCTGCCCAATTATTAAAATGAGTATTTTTAAATATTTCTAACATATCACTTCTTCTTAGCATATTTGTTACGCCATCTGAAAAAGCAAAAATGTATCTTACATCTTCTATATCAAGCTTCTTTACATCAAAATCTATATTTTCAAATACACCAACTGCTTTGGTTAAGATATGTTTTTGTGGATGATTCTTAGCTTCTGCTGCATTTATTGCCCTTTTCTTTAAAAGTTCATTTACATATGTATCATCTTCAGTTATTCTAGTAAGTTTTTTCATTTCTTCATCCATTGTATATATTCTACTATCACCAATTGATACGTAGTATACATCATTATTATATATAAATATAACTATAACAGTAGTTCCCATTCCCTTATATTTTTCATCTGTTTTTTCTAAGTTATATATAAGGTCATTTGCATCATTTACAGCAGCTGCTATCATATTTTTTATTTGCATACTTTCTAAACTACCATTTGAGTCATAATATAATTTTTCTATCTTATCCATTATAGCAAGGCAGCAAGATTTGCTTGCTACTTCTCCTGATTTATATCCACCCATTCCGTCTGCAAGTATATATATAGAAGCCATTTCATCTAATTTTTGCATCATAAAGTAATCTTCATTATTCTGCCTTTTTTTACCTATATCTGTATTTGCCACATACATAATACACACCACCTTCGGCTTATCCTTAGCATATTTTACTATATAATGCTAATATTTGCAAGCAGTCGAGCTCAAATATTTGTATATACTATATATTTATTATTCTCCATAAATTATTATAATAATATATATTTGAAATATTTGTTAAAAATTATATTTATACATAACAAAAACATTAATTTATTTTTTGTCATACTATAATTAAAAAATCACTGAGGAAAATTCCCCAGTGATTTTTTATATCATTACTCCATCCAGCCAGACCAGTTTGTTGCGTGCCAACACCTATCAAGCTGCCTTGCATCAAGAGATATGCTATTATTTTTAGAATACCTCATGCAAAGGAACCAACCTGAGTATGCTTCAACAAGTACCCAGTCATCTTCGTTAAGATACACTGCTTCGTTAATATACTTTGAAAGTTTTTCTTCCCATCCTTTTTCTAAAAAAGCATTGTAAGCATAAAATTTAGGAATAAAACCTGCCGGAAACCGAACATCGATGCTATCTTTAGGACGCCAAACTTTGCTTGTATTTGCAATTTCCTCCTCTTTGAATACCTGATCAGTATCCATAAGAAGTACAGCATTTAGATTAAACTTCTTCATATATACTTTTCTCCTTGTTAAATTACCTACTGTGCGGACAACCAAGAAGTGTGGGTTTATCAAAAGTTGAAGAATCTCTCGCAGCATCAACTACATAACCTTTTTCCTTCTTGTTAGGATTAGGTCTTGCAAAGAATTTTAATCCTTTTACCCCTTCTTGTTCCTTTTTTGCTGCTTCCTTTGCTTCAGAAAAGGTTTCATAAACATTATTTTTCATATCAATATCCTTTCATTCAGCACTTTTTACAAGTTTTCCTTAACTATTTGATATAATAGCGCCGTTCCAACTTGTGGGCTTCCAATCCTTCATATTGCTGTATTTTCTTACAGCCTCCTTCTTGTTGGAAGGCTTAGTAAGAATAAAACATTCTGCTAAATCAGGATTTTCAAAGAAGCAACTTATTTCTTCTCCTAATCCGTCCAAGCTACTGCCTGTTATGCTATCACAAGGAGCAGAAAAAATTGGTATCATTCCAGCCGGAAATACATAGCTCATCCCGTAAGGCCTCCACAATTTATCAGGATCTACGTAGTTTACCTCCGTCTCAAAATACAGCTCCTTTACATCAGTTGTTTTTAAGTTATTAAAGTCCTTCATATAAAAGTACTTCCTTTCTTAAATTTATTTTACATAAATATTATATCATGTTAGCAATTAAAAATCAATATTTTTTCTACTATTCCATAGTTTTATTAATCAATTTTAATATTATTTTATCGTATTAAATAATACATTTTTGTAATATTTATGAAAAAATTTATAAAAAAGCAATAAAATTATAAAGATTTATTATATTTTTAATTGTTATATTAATAAGAAATGCTATAATTTCAGATAAAGTAGTAAAAGAATTAAGAGCAAACTAAAAGGAACGAGTTCTGTAAATTACAGAATTCATTCCTTAGTAGTTGCTTAATTAAACTTATTCAAAAAGTGTCTAACTTTTTGGGTTCAGTACAAAATAGTACAACATTTTTTATATATATTACCCCTTATTAAAACAAATAAAATCTCCTTTCCAATCAATTTCATGCCAATGACTTTCTGAATATTTTTTTCTAATTTCTTCCTCCTTTACAAGTTTAGCACATACAAACCACCCAGGAGACTTGTAGGATAAGCATATATCTTCATCCTCTATTTCTATATCTTTATCAAATGTAAAGAAAATTGGAACAAACCCTCCAGGAATCAGAACATCAATATACTCTTCAGGATGCCAAACTCCTCCATCAGGGATTTTTTTCTGTGATGATACTGGTACTATACTATCATAGTCCAGTGTTCCTTCGGATATTTCATCAAAAAAATTATATTTTTTTGACATAACTTTTTCCTCCTGACAAATTATTTTTAGCTCAATACTTTATATAAAGTATTATATCACAACTTATTAATTTTTCAATAAATTATGTAAATTATTTTGCAAATGCATAATTATTTATATTAATATTTAAAATCTTAGGCATTTTTATTGATATCTTTTATAAAAATGATATAATAGTTATGGGTGATTAATTATGAATGAAAATGATTTTACAAAAGATTTAAAAGAGAAAACAAACTCTGAATTTGAGTCAGCTCTAAATAGTCAAGAAGCTGAAAGTAAAAAATATTTTACAAAGGAACAGCTTGAATCTTATCTTAAACTCTCAAAAGATTTATCTTCTGAAAGTATGACTATAGACCAGATTGAAGAATATACTCCTGTATTTGAAGATTTAGTAAAAGAGTGTATTCGTATTGCTGAGCCAAATTTTAAATACAATATATCTAGTTCAATGAGAATAAAAGATGGCCATAGAACAGAAAATTTAGCTAACGAATCAAATAAAAATAGAGCAATATCTACTGATTCAATAACAATTACTTCTGATATTCATACTATTTCTGAAGATCCTAAGTATCTAGGTACTATTGGTGTAACAGATATTAAGGTTATAACTAGAATGTTAAATAAAATAAGTACTGAATATGAAAAAGTAAAAGACACTACTAAGCAAGTTGAAAGAGATTCTTTGAAAGGTGTATTACTTGATGGTAAAGTAAACGTTATAGGTGTACATAATGGTGATAATAAGTATATGGACATAGTAAAAGAACAACTACATCAAGCAAATAACTTAGAAACTCCTGAGGTTCCTACAAAATGAAAAAGCCTGCGCTTTTAGCGCAGACTTTTTTGTCACTCATACCAGCCCGTTCCAGCTAACTTTCGCCCAGCCGAGCTTAGCATTTTTGTATCTTTTTACAATTTCTTCTTTCTTTTCAATTTTACAACAAATGTAAGCATTTTTTGAAGCATATTTTGCATCTTGCCGAGACTTCGGAACGATAATAAGTTCATCATCCTCAATATCCGTGTTTGACGTTTCAAAAGCCAAGAAAATAGGGATGAATCCAGCCGGGAACACCTCAAGCATGCCCTTAGGCCGCCACCACCCATTAACCGTTAATATCTCTTCTTCTGAAGAAATCTCAACTGCCTCTGATGCTTTTTCTCTCCAAATTGTTTTCATACCTTATCCTCCTATTTTTAATTATATTTTAGATTTAATTTGTTTACATAAATATTATATCACACTCACCTAACAAAATCAAATATATTTGCAAAATTTTTAAAATTTTTTAATAAAAAATCTATGTCCTACGCAGATTTTTTATCCATTTTTATTTCTCCTTAAATTTTTACGCACATATTATGTATTTTTTATTTTAACTATATATACATAATAATTATATAAAAAGGGACTATAGAATCTATAGTCCCAGAAAT